>NZ_JAWOTX010000002.1:0-418027 GCF_033339115.1 Vibrio sp. 947
GGACGGATTCGAACCATCGAAGGCAGTGCCGGCAGATTTACAGTCTGCTCCCTTTGGCCACTCGGGAACCCCTCCAGAGGATTTTTATACTTAGTAAGATGTTTTCCCAACTCATCTCCCAAGTGCGGAGCGAATCATAGCAAACTCGCTCAGGCTGTAAAGCGTTTTTCTTACGTTTTTACGTTGAATGCTGTCTTTTTGGGCAAAGATGGTAGAAAGTCAGCGTTTTGTTTGTCCTTTGAACAGAAGAGAGGCGCGCTTTTTACTTGAATTTACACTACTTGACGTTAAACACCGTATCTACTGATAAACTGTAAGCAGTTTAATGACATAAGTTTATTCGTTTAGAAGTCAATATCATGAGCATGAAAGCCACGTTATCGTTATCTGTTTTAACGCTTTCTATATTACTGAGTTCTCCATCGGTTTGCGCTGCGATGCGAGGAGGCTCAGCGGTTACTGTTGTGACTGAACAAGTAGAAACGCATGAGATCAATCAATCCTTAACTCTTATCGGCAAATTAAAGGCAGCGGAGTCTGTGGTTGTCGCATCGGAAGTCGCCGGCAAAGTGAATCAAATCGCTGTTAAAGCGAATCAAAATGTCCAGCAAGACCAGCTATTAATTAAGTTAGATGACGATAAGGCTCAAGCCGCTTTGATTGAGGCAAAGGCGTATCTAAAAGATGAACAGCGTAAGTTAAAAGAGTTCCAACGTTTGGTTAAGCGGAATGCGATTACTCAAACTGAAATCGATGCACAAAAAGCCAGTGTTGAAATAGCACAAGCGAGGCTTGATGCTGCTCAAGCCAATTTAGCTGACCTCCATATTACTGCCCCATTTTCTGGCACTGTTGGTTTTATCGATTTTAGCCGCGGCAAAATGGTCAGTGCGGGTACTGAACTTTTGACGTTGGATGATCTTTCCGTCATGGAACTGGATTTACAAGTACCGGAGCGCTATTTATCGATGCTTTCTATTGGTATGGAAGTCATCGCTAAAACCAGTGCATGGGGTAGCCAGACCTTTACTGGTCAAGTCACAGGTATTGATACGCGGATCAGTGCCGAAACACTGAATCTTCGCGTGCGTATTGAGTTTGATAACCCAGAAAATCAATTGAAGCCGGGCATGTTGATGAACGCTTCACTAGCATTTCCTGCTATTAAGGCGCCAATCATTCCTGTTCAAGCACTTGAATACTCCGGAACTAAACGTTTTGTATATGTAATTGATGAAAATAACAAAGCTACTCGTCAAGAAGTGTCGCTAGGTGCTCGTGTTGGCAACGAGGTGGTGATCGAATCTGGTGTTGAGATTGGTGACAAGATTGTGGTTCAAGGCATTGTTAACATGCGTGATGGTGTCGAAGTGAAAGAAATTGTCGCGCCACTAAAAGCGAACACCACGGATGTGACACGCAATGACAGTGAATCGGATGAGGAAGAAAACTAATGTTACTGTCCGACGTTTCAGTTAAACGCCCTGTCGCGGCGTTGGTTCTGAGCATGCTGTTGTGTGTGTTTGGCTTTGTGTCATTCACCAAATTAGCCGTTCGTGAAATGCCTGATATAGAAAGCCCAGTCGTTTCTATCAGTACGCGTTATGAGGGTGCATCGGCGACTATTATTGAAAGCCAAATTACCTCCGTTTTGGAAGACCAGCTTTCTGGGATCAGTGGAGTTGATGAAATTAGCTCCACTACTCGTAACAGCATGTCGCGTATCACGATCACGTTTGAGTTAGGTTACGATCTCAACACAGGTGTGAGCGACGTGCGTGATGCAGTGGCTCGTGCTCAGCGCTCGCTACCTGATGAAGCGGATGACCCTATTGTTTATAAGAACAATGGCTCGGGAGAGGCGTCGCTCTACATCAATCTCAGTTCTGCAGAGATGGACCGTACTCAATTAACCGATTATGCCGAACGTGTATTGATGGACCGCTTTAGCCTGATCTCTGGGGTTAGCTCCATTGATCTCTCCGGTGGTTTGTACAAGGTCATGTACGTGAAGCTTAAGCCAGAACTAATGGCTGGACGTTCAGTTACGGCTTCGGACATTACATCAGCTTTGCGAAGTGAGAACCTAGAAAGCCCAGGTGGTGAAGTTCGCAACGACTCAACAGTAATGTCCGTGCGTACGGCTCGTACTTATAACACGCCTGAAGATTTTCAATATCTTGTCATTAAACGCGCAAGCGACAATACACCTATCTATTTAAAAGATGTAGCAGATGTCTTCATTGGTGCAGAAAACGAAAACTCAACCTTCAAAAGTGATGGTGTAGTAAACATCAGTCTTGGTGTGGTACCGCAGTCAGACGCAAACCCGTTAGAAGTAGCGAAGCTGGTTAGGTCTGAAGTCGATAACATCCAGAAGTTCTTACCAGAAGGTACACGTCTTGCGATAGATTACGACGCGACAGTGTTTATCGAGCGTTCAATCGAAGAGGTGTACAGCACGTTATTTATCACGGGCGGCTTGGTGATTTTGGTATTGTACATTTTCATCGGCCAAGCTCGTGCAACCTTAATTCCTGCGGTTACGGTTCCTGTTTCTCTGATTTCTTCGTTCATTGCCGCGTACTACTTTGGGTTTTCTATCAACTTGATCACCTTGATGGCGTTGATATTATCGATTGGTTTGGTGGTGGATGACGCAATTGTGGTTGTGGAGAATATCTTCCACCATATTGAACGCGGTGAATCGCCATTACTCGCCGCATATAAAGGCACAAGAGAGGTTGGTTTTGCTGTTATAGCAACAACATTAGTGCTGGTGATGGTGTTCTTACCGATCTCATTTATGGATGGCATGGTAGGTCTACTATTTACAGAGTTTTCTGTATTGCTGGCTATGTCGGTCATATTCTCCTCTTTGATTGCCCTGACGCTGACGCCTGTATTAGGTAGTCAGATTTTGAAAGCGAATGTAAAACCAAATCGATTCAATGAAGCAGTTGATCGCTTGTTTAGCAAGCTTGAGAGTGGCTATCGCGCATTATTGAAAGGCGCATTAAAAGTACGTTGGGCTGCTCCCCTGGTGATTCTAGCTTGTTTGGGCGGTAGCTATTTCTTGATGAATCAGGTACCGGCCCAGCTGACCCCACAAGAAGATCGCGGTGTGATATTCGCGTTTGTGCGAGGTGCAGATGCTACGTCGTACAATCGTATGTCAGCCAATATGGATATTGTCGAAGACCGATTGATGCCATTACTAGGGCAAGGTTATCTGAAGTCATTCAGTATCCAAACGCCAGCGTTTGGTGGCCAGGCAGGAGACCAGACAGGCTTTGTGATCATGATTCTAGAAGATTGGAATGAACGTGATATCACGGCTCAGCAAGCCCTTAACAAAGTACGGAAAGAATTGGCGGGTATCCCAGATGTTCGAGTGTTCCCATTTATGCCAGGTTTCCAAGGTGGTTCGAGTGAGCCAGTTCAGTTCGTATTAGGCGGCTCTGATTACGATGAGCTCGTTGTTTGGGCTGAAATGCTAAAGAACAAAGCAGAAGAATCACCAATGATGGAAGGAGCAGAGATAGATTACTCGGAAAAAACGCCTGAGTTATTGGTTACAGTTGACCGACAGCGTGCCGCAGAGCTAGGAGTCAGTGTTAAAGACATTTCTGACACCCTAGAAATCATGCTCGGTGGTAAAAGCGAAACGACTTATGTTGAGCGTGGCGAAGAGTACGATGTGTATCTTCGCGGTGATGAAAATAGCTTTAATAATGCTGCAGATTTAAGTCAGATTTATCTACGCACGAATAGCGGTCAGCTAGTGACGTTAGATGCGGTCACAAAAATTGAAGAAGTGGCGGCCTCTATTCGTCTTTCTCACTACAACAAACAGAAGTCCATCACTATTACTGCCAACCTGTCGGAAGGTTATACATTAGGAGATGCGCTGAATTACCTAGACCAGGAAGCCATCGACAACTTACCGGGTGACATTTCGGTGAGTTATTCGGGGGAGTCGAAAGACTTTAAAGAGAACCAAGCGAGTGTTGCTGTTGTGTTTGCATTGGCACTACTAGTGGCGTATCTCGTGTTGGCGGCTCAGTTTGAAAGCTTCATAAACCCGTTAGTGGTCATGTTTACGGTGCCGATGGGTGTATTTGGTGGCTTCCTTGGTTTGGTTATTATGGGCCAAGGTATGAACATTTATAGTCAGATCGGCATGATCATGTTGATTGGCATGGTGACGAAAAACGGTATTTTGATCGTAGAATTTGCCAATCAGCTACGTGATCGTGGCGTTGGGTTTGAAAAAGCGATCATTGATGCTGCCGCGCGACGTCTACGTCCAATCTTGATGACTGCGTTTACCACACTTGCTGGCGCAATTCCGTTGATCGTATCGACAGGGGCGGGTTATGAGAGCCGTATTGCCGTGGGTACGGTTATCTTTTTCGGGATGGGGTTTGCGACATTGGTGACCTTGTTTGTTATCCCGGCAATGTACCGATTGATTTCGGCGAAAACACAAGCACCAGGTCATGTAGAAGCAGAGTTAAACAAAGCAATTAGCCATGATACGAAGGGCCGTATAGCGCACCCTTAAATCAAACGTTAAAACATAAAAGCCGAGGTAATAACCTCGGCTTCTCTTTATCGGTTTAAAGTTAGCTCGGAAGCGTTCGATTAGAAGCGTTTCCCTAGGCTGATTTGTACACCTTCGTAGCTGTCGTAAAAATCTTCAAAACCCATATCCGCGACATTATAAATGTACTCTGCGCGTAACCAGATATCTTTGCTCATATCCCAATGGACACCAGCACCGATGTTGAATAGCGCGCCTGAATCATCTGTGACTTTTTGTTCGTTTGGAACATACATTTCAGCTTGAGTGCCAAGCGCAGTTACGCGACCAAACAGTGACAGCGGCGTATCGCCTAAGTTATCACTTGTTACAACAGCAGACATACCTGCTTGGTAATAGTGAAGATCTAAGTCAGTTTTTAGAGCATCGTTCTTAAGTTCATTTTGTGAATAGCGCAGAACCCCTTCAAACGCGAGGTATTGGTTTACATGGTAACCCCAGCCAACTGTGATATGTGGTGTTGACCACTCATTGTCTCTATCCGAGCCGAAGTACGGTGTATCAAAACCAACGTTACCAGTACCCAGATAAAAATAAGATTGATGAGCTTGTTCTTGAGCAGCTAAAGTTGGCACGCTAATGGTCAAGGCAGACAATAATAGAATGGCGTTTTTCATAACTAGACGATAACCTTGGTAAAAGACCGTTGTAATGATTTGTTTAAATGTTAATTTAATCAATAGGATGGATGGTAATTATCATATCAGCTTTTATCAAAGGTAGTGATTTTAGAATGGGAATTGTTGCGCTAAAGCATACTTCTTACTCATGACTACCGACTAACTAGATATGGTGACGAAAGCTAGTTAAATAAGAGAGAAGGAAAGGAAAGTGGCTGAATTCAAATACAAAAACTTGACTCAAGAAGAACAAGATAAGTTAGACGCGGCGACATTTCGCCGTTTATTGGCGCATTTAGATGCCAACAAAGACGTACAAAACATCGACCTGATGATCCTTGCGGGCTTCTGTCGCAACTGCTTTAGCAAATGGTATAAATCTGAGGCTGAAAATCTCGGTTTGGATTTAGATATTGATGACGCTCGCGAACGTGTTTACGGCATGACTTACGATGAATGGAAACAAAATCATCAACCAGCGGCAACGCCAGAACAATTGGCTGCGTTTGAAGCGCGCCAGAAAAAGTAAAACCCAGCGATAAAAACAGCCCGCATGAAGTTGGGCTGTTTTTTTAAAGTCCAGTTTGCACGTTAAGCGTTAGTTGAGCCGCAACAAGCTGGCTCAACGCAACCTTTTGCTTGAATGACTTTGAGTTGAGCTAAGTAAGGTTGAATATCGCCGATGTTCTCTTTTACCCATGTTAAGTCATAATACGTATCTAGGTAACGCTCTCCAGAATCACATAGAAGCGTCACGATAGAACCCTTCTCACCGCGTTGTTTCATCTCACAAGCCAATTGCAGCACACCGTAAAGATTGGTGCCTGTTGATGCGCCGACTTTACGCCCAATCAGCTGAGATACCCAATGGGCGGTTGCCACACTGGCAGCGTCTGGAATTTTGCGCATCTCGTCAATAACACCTGCAATAAAGCTTGGCTCGACACGTGGTCGACCGATGCCTTCAATTTTGCTGCCGGTCTCACCTTTTAATGAGTGATTACCTGACTGAAAAGCATCGTAAAACACTGAGTTTTCAGGGTCTACCACGCAAAGCTTAGTGTCGTATTTTTGGTAACGAATAAAACGGCCAATGGTTGCTGATGTGCCGCCTGTTCCAGGACTCATCACTACCCAGCTAGGAATCGGGTGATCTTCTAACTCCATTTGGCTAAAGATAGAGTTCGCGATGTTGTTGTTACCGCGCCAGTCAGTAGCGCGTTCAGCATAAGTAAACTGGTCCATGTAGTGACCATTTAACTCTTGAGCCAAGCGTCGAGACTCGTCATAAATCTGATCTGAGCGCTCTACAAGATGCGCTTTACCACCGTAAAACTCAATTTGTTCAATCTTTTTACGTGCGGTGGTTTTCGGCATAACAGCAATGAACGGTAAGCCAAGCAAGCGAGCAAAATACGCTTCCGAAACGGCAGTGCTGCCTGAGGACGCTTCAATCACTGTGGTTTCAGGACCAATCCATCCGTTACAAATCGCATAAAGAAACAACGAGCGTGCCAATCGGTGTTTCAGAGAGCCTGTTGGATGCGTGCTCTCATCTTTTAGGTAGATATCGATACCATCAAGAGAAGGCAGTTCAAGTTTAAATAAATGAGTATCAGCAGAACGTTGGAAGTCTGCTTCAATTTTACGCACTGCATTGTTGATCCAATTGTGGTCAGTACACATGGCGTCTCTCCTTGGGAAATCGATAGATAAGTATTAGATAGGGATAATTTATCTATAATTTTCGAGAAAAACTTTGCTATTGTTACTCTTAATAAAGATTTTTGTAGAAAAATTTTCTACATTTTATGGGTTTATAGAAATGAGTTTAGATCGAATAGATAAGCAGCTGCTTGCTTTACTACAAACCGACAGCACCTCGTCATTAAATGACGTGGCTGAGCGAGTCAATCTTACTACAACACCATGCTGGAAGCGCTTGAAAAGGTTGGAAGAAGAGGGCTACATCGAAAAACGCGTGGCGTTGTTAAGTGCAGAAAAGCTCGAGCTATCTTTCATTGCATTTGTTCAGTTAAAAACGATTGATCATTCCGAAGGTTGGTATCACCATTTTGTTACAACTGTGAGTGACTTTCCTGAGGTAATGGAGTTTTATCGTATGGCTGGCGAGTATGACTACATGATGAAAGTACTAGTCAAAGATATGAAGTGTTTTGACGAATTCTATAAGCGGTTAGTTAATAGCGTAAAAGGGCTATCTAATGTGACTTCAACATTTGCTATGGAGTCCATTAAATACACAACAGAGTTACCAATCCTAAAATAACTCACCCTATAAGAATTCTATCTAATGTTAATTCTACCTTTTAGTATTTTAAATGTTAAAAGGTAGTTTGATTATGCTTTTAAAACTATTTCCTATCAGATTTTCATAAATATAAACGATATTTATTCTCTCTTCTATTTTTCATTAACCATTTGTTTTTGCAGTCCATTAATCCCATATATCATAATGAAAGAAAAAATAACGCAATTTTTTCTCTTTCTTTTTCATGTTTTATTTTATTGAATATTAATTTTTACTAAATTAATGGAAGAGTTTGATTTAAACGTTTGCTTTTTGTGTTTTCATGTAATTTGGTCGCTATTTTTGAGTATTTGTTTTTAGGATTAATACAGTAGCAATTACTTAAGTAATAAAGTACTCAAAAATGGGGATAGTGATTAATAAAACATCGTATTATTATCGCCCCATCTTGTATGTAACAAAGTATTACTAAAAATGAACAGAAATTACTATTTGCTTTTTCTCGCAGCTTTACTCGCTGGCTGTGGCGGTGGGGGAGACTCTAAGCCGAACAATACGAAGACACCAACTACGGTAACAAAGCAGAACCGTCCGCAATTAAAAGTGGAAGACACGGTGTTGAAGTTTGAAGGAGTGGGAACGGTTACTGAAGCAAAACTGAGCAATGTACATGGGTCGGTATCTTACCAAGTCATTGACTCTAATCCGCCAAATGTCGTGAAAATTAATGACTCAGGAATACTACAAATTCTGCGCCCAGGAACGGCGACTATTCTTGCTACAGATAGTAGCTCTGCTTATGAATCTTCTGAAGCAAGATTTTCTGTCACTGTAGAGCGAGGCATCAATACTGAACTTTCAGTGAGTGATCTGAATTTCAATGCGATTGAGTCAGAAGGAAAAGCGTTGATCGTCCGTGGCCAAAAAGGCGAACTGAGTTATGAGGTAGAAAGTGGTCATAACTTGATTCGTGTTGATGAGAACGGTTCGGTATATTCATTAGGTTCAGTTGGTCAGGCATCGGTGCTGATTACCGATTCAGGTAACGACTTTTACTTGCCGAAACAAGTTCGCGCTACGGTTAAACTGCATGCAGTAGCTCCGGGGCAATTACAGTTCGCTTTGCTTGAAGACGAGTATCGAGAAGGGTTGACGTTAGAACCAGTGCGTTTAGATAAAGCTCAAACGCAACGTATTTCTTACAAAATCATAAATAGCGTACCAGACAGCAAGGTGGCCGAGTTGCTAGACCCTGAAACGGGTTTGCTTCTTGTTCATAATGTTGGGCGATTAACGGTTGAAGCGACTGCAACTTACAGCGACGCGTTTCTAGATAAACAGCAAACAGCGCAATTTTTTGTGGATATAAAACAAGGCAAGCGTCAAGAAATCAGCGCAGCGGATATTGTCACAACTTATGAGGAAGGTGGACGAATTTTCCCTAAGGTGACGAACGCCTACGGTGACTATGAGCTGAGAATCATTCGTGGTGAAGACGTTGTCGCTAAAACTGAAAATGGTGAAGCATTACTGATCAAAGGTGTTGGTGCTGCTGAAGTGGAAATTTACGAGCATGACATGCGTAATTATCCTGCAAGCAAAACTCGTTTTGATCTTGAAGTTAATCGCGCGCCTCATCCCGTTATAAAAGACATTGAAATGCCGCTTACCTATCAACCAAATCTTTCAATCCCTCTGGCGTTTAAAGGGCAAAAAGGTAACGTAAATCTAGTTAGCAGCTTACCTAATGGCTTACGAATGACTGACGGCAAGTTGGAGGTAGTGACTGCGGGTGAGTACGACCTTAAGTTTGAAGACGATGGTGGGGAGTTCTACCAACCTATTCAATTTAATGTCGTCATTAAAGTTGCAAAGGCTGAAGGCCAACCCATGGCAACGCACGATTATGACGTTGTATACAGCAACAAATACAGTTTTGATCTTCATCGTGATTTTGGTTTGAGTGCTGACGAGCAAATTGAGATTGTAGATAACACCGCACCAGATGTTGTCGGTGGTTTTAGTGAAGGACGTCTCCATGTGTATAAAGCGGGTAAAGCGACGCTAACTGTGCGCAGAAAAGAGAGCGCGAATTATACTGTTGGTCCTGATCAAAAAGTCTACGTGACAATTTTGAGTGCGCCGAGCCGAATTGAAGTTCAATCCGATGTGGAAGAGATTTGGAAGGTTGGCCAAACATTTGTTGCGCCGAAAATCTCTGGTACGGTTGGGGAAGTTACGTACCGATTTGCAGACAACGCAGCAACAGATGTAGTTTCCTTAAACAGCCAAACGGGTGCCATGCAAATTCTTAACGCGGGTAGCACAAAAATTATTGTTTCGGATGCGGGGGACGACAAAGTGGATCCGGGTGAAAGTAGCTTCTCGGTCACGATTAAACAAGGCACAAACCCTGTATCGGTTACTTACCCAACGGTAGAATTCTCCGCTGGTAGTGTTATCTCACCAGTGATGAGTGGTGGGACTGCGAAGGCAAGTTACCGTCTTATTAACCAAAAAGATCCTGTGGTCGAGCTAGTTTCCCCTGATACGGGGCGTTTGAAGATTTTGCACGCAGGCGAGTACCAAGTAGAGGTTACTCTTACTGGACGCAACTACAAAGCTAAAACAATCGTCGTAAATGGCACTATTAACAAAGCGAATCACCCTGGTTTAAGTGCTTCTACAATGAAGGTGGAATTTGAACCATTTAAAAAGGTTAAGCTAGACTTTGGTACACCAATAGGAAACCGCAGCTATCAAATATCCAGCTCAACAATTAAAGGAGTCGCTTCATTAGATGTTGATAAGGAAGAGCTGACGTTACTTGACCTCCCGCCAGTAAAAAGACGTTGGATTTCTCTCGACGTTTCTGAAGGAGAATCTCGAGATTACAAAGCGTTGGAAAGTAAGAAAGTCCAGCTGTATCTAAGCTTTGCAGATGAAGGTGTTGCGGATCAATATACATTGCTTGAAACTGAACAAACAGTATTGTTTAGCACGCTAAATGCACGTGAGTTTTCTAACTTAGAAGAAAGTGAGTTTGGTTTGATGAACGTTCGTTCAGTGCGTGAGCCAACGGACGAAGAATTGAAATTATACGGCAAAGGTAAGATTGCACTACTTGCATTCAAGCCGGTGGGTAACGATGACCAAACTCTAATAAAAGGAGCGTGGGTACACTTAGCTCGATTTGATGGATGTACATCAGAGCTGTTCGAAGATGATCTCAAGCCTTTTGAAGCAATTGACTATGATGACCCAGGGTACTGCACCAACGGCAGCACGATTCGTATGACTCGGTTCTTAATAATTGATGACTCGAAGATGGAAAAGGTAGAGTATGAGTTAGTAGCACCTGTGATTACTTACCGTCGTGGGGTTCGTGAATTTTTAGCAACGAATAAAGGTGGATTCTATGCCGACCCAAATGTCATTTACGGGAAAGGCGAATATGGTTACCCGAAATCACTTTACGAATGGTCGGTTATTAACATGAAGTATCAACCAAATTAATCATCGTTTGATACCCATTAAAAAAGGAGTGCGGAACAGCACTCCTTTTTTCGTGTAACGAACACGAGCTATTTCGTGTAGCGCATCACCCCTTCTTGCACGGCGGTCGCCACTAAGTGACCTTGCTGGTTGTATATTTCGCCTCGGACCAACCCACGAGTATTGCTCGCCGTTGGGCTCTCTATCGCATATAGAAGCCATTCATCCATCTTAAACGGACGATGGAACCAGATAGAGTGGTCAATGGTGGCCACTTGAAAGTTAGGCGTCATTAATGAGACTTCATGTGGATGCATTGCTGTCACAAGGAATCCCCAATCGGATGCGTAGGCCAGAAGGTACTGGTGAATTAGCTGATTCTCTGGCATTTCACCATTAGCACGAATCCAAAGGTACTGTTTGGGTTCTGCTTTTTTGGGCTTCAAAGGGTTGATAACCGTAACGGGGCGAGTTTCGATTGGCTTTTCCCCGCAAAATGTTTTGCGTAAGCGTTTGGGTAGAAATTCTGCAATATGGCTTGCGAGCTCACTCTCTGAGGCAAAGTTTTCTGGACCAGGGATATCTGGCATTTCTTTTTGATGATCAAACCCAGGTTGATCGCCATGGTAGGATGCGGTTAGGTAAAAAATAGGGCGTCCATTTTGAATTGCTTTTACGCGTCTAGTGCTAAAGCTACGGCCATCTCTCAGATTTTCTACGTCATAAATAATAGGTTTTTCTGGATCGCCAGGGTACAAAAAATAGCTATGGAAGGAGTGTACCGTGCGTGTTTCTTCAACGGTGTAGCGCGCAGCAGAAAGTGCTTGCCCAATTACTTGACCGCCATAAACTTGAGGCAAACCTAGGTTTTCACTTTGGCCACGAAACAAGCCTTCTTCTAATTTTTCGAGTTGTAGTAGGCTGAGCAATTCTCGTAGTGGTTTACTCATTGTGTCTCCTCACCGTTGTCTTTCATTCCAAGTTACCTCAACAGCCTCACTCTTGTGAAGTGGCATAGTTAAGAACTATTGAGTAACTTAGAAATAGTATTGTTCCAATTATGAAACAAAATCAATTGTTTGATAAATTCTAACTCAGTCAAACTATTGTCAAATAAAATGACAGGAAGCAGACAGTTTTATATTCCACACCTATAATTGCTTCGGTTTAATGCTCTTTTCGAGGAATATATGAAAAAAACACTACTACTTGTTACTTCTCTACTCTTTGGGGCTGCGTTAGTGGGTTGCCAAACTTCTCAAAATACAGAAATGGAATCTACAGAGGCGTCAATGAAGACGATTACAGGTACAGTGGCTTATCGCGAGCGGATTGCCTTGCCACCAAACGCAGTGGTTACTATTGCGTTAGAAGATGTGTCCTTGGCGGATGCGCCAGCAAAAGTGTTGGCGAAACAGACATTCGAAACAGAAGGTAAGCAAGTTCCTCTTTCTTTTGAGTTGAGTTACGACAGCAATGAAATCAAACCAAACCATCGTTACAGCGTTCGTGCTCGCATTGAGGTAGATGGAAAGCTGCGTTTTATCAGCGACACACATAACGGTGTTATTACAGATGAAGCACAAACTCACCAATTAGATATTCGTCTAGTTGGAACACGTTAATACGACGTACTGAGAACAAAAAATGGCAGCTTAAGGCTGCCATTTGTATTTTTTAAGTGAAGTTTTGCCAACTTCCGAGACTTCAATCCCTTCTGCTTCTAATTTCTTTTTTTGTCGCTCTAAGTCTCTGCCTTTTAAAGATATTTTTCCTTGGCTATTTACCACTCTAAACCAGGGGAGTTTGCTGTCTTCTGGTAGGTTACCCAGTGCTTTACCAACATGTCTCGCATAGCCCGGATAACCGGCCATTTTTGCAATTTCCCCATAGGTGGAGACTTTTCCTTTTGGAATTTGGTGAATTACAGCAAAGATTTGCGCTAAAAATTGGTCCATACTCAAAAGTGTCTATTTTGGATTACTAAGGAATGGTAAACCATTGGACTTGTATATTGCTAACGGTTCTTAACCCTTGTGTTGTCAGCGACTCACTTTGAAGAATTACATTTTCTGTTCTTTAGTGTCGTTGGTTGATGAGCCTTAAACAGCATGAAGCAAACGCAAGCTAAGCTTGAATCTAGACCCTCTCAACGACTTTCAATCCCAGTTTTTGCCGTTGAGTTACCAAGTAGGTGGGGAAGCCAGGAGGCGCTATGATTTTATCGACACTTCAATTTTTCGTTACGACCTTACTCGCTGTTGTCTGCGTTCGGGCGATGAGTTTGAGCGAGGGTGACATTCCCGTTCTTGCACTTATGATCCCCGCGCTGTGGGTTCTGCCACAAGGTGGGTTCGCTGGCTTAGTATTGCTGGGCGCGATGATGGCTTTTGGTGCGACACTCTCAATGCAGCCAATTGCTTTGTCGGTTGGTGTTTTGATCCTTTTCCCACTTTTAATGGTGGTGTTTTCTCGTAGAAGCTCTTTAGGCGTGTTGCTCACCGCTGGTCTTATTGTACTTACACTGCAAGTTGGTCTTATGGTCACACAGCAAGGCGGTAAGCTGGATGGGTCTGCTTGGGTTACAGTGGTTCAAACCATTGCGGTTATGGCGATGTGGTGGTCGGCTGCGCATTGGACGCCATCCAATAAACACAGCTGGTGGCCGTTGTTTTTGTTGCTCCCTTTGTGGATTGCAGGCCTACCGTACGCCGTTCTTATGGCGTTAAGTTTGACGGGAATGTTAGCGTCAATGGAAGCACTTGCGAAGCTTCAACATACCATTCGTTGGAGCAAATTATTATGTTGGACATTGCCGACTGTGGGTTTTGCCGCCTTAGTCGTCAGCCCGACCACGGATGTGCCAAACCCTGTTTTCGTGGTTTGGATCTGTTTGTTAGGGACGGCTTGGATGACTGACTATATTTTACGTAGTAGCGATGAACAGGCTGAATTATGAGTTTTTAGTCAGGTAAAAAGTGACATGTGCGGCAGAGTATCGAATTGGTTGTGGAACAAAATGGAGATTAGTATATGTTCTTCATTTCATATTTACTACACTTCCAATAATAATAACCACAATATAAGCGGTTGATTTAAGATAAGTTTGTCATGACAACTTTTGCTCGAACACTGTTGCTTTTTGCATGTTGCCTCTTGAGTTTGAATGTAAAAGCCGAAGCCCCTTTAATTGCTCATTATAAAGTCGCGACTGAAGCGGATGATGTCGTCACTCGTGTTCTTTTCAATGCTGCTTCAAAGGAGTTTGGCTTTACCGTTCAATACGTGAACTACTCCAGCTTTGATGCCATTCTAAATTCAGTAGCGAATGGGGAAGCGGACTTTGCTGCGAATATCACTTACACACAAGAACGTGCTCAACGTTTTAGTTATTCCCGCCCAACAAATATCGA
Source organism: Vibrio sp. 947 (assembly GCF_033339115.1). Taxonomy (NCBI): domain Bacteria; kingdom Pseudomonadati; phylum Pseudomonadota; class Gammaproteobacteria; order Vibrionales; family Vibrionaceae; genus Vibrio; species Vibrio sp. 947. Next base: position 14,407 of record NZ_JAWOTX010000002.1, read on the forward strand.
ATATACCTACCTCTTTGGTTTAAAAGATTCGACGTTGAGTGACATTTCGCGTGTTGGCGTCCCCAAAGATACAGTTTATGCCCAATTACTTAAACAACACTACCCTGAGCTAGAACAGATCTCTTATCAAGGTCACGAACAAGCAGTAACACTGCTACGTTCAGGTGCTGTGGATGGCGTTGTCGATGCCATTAACCAGCTCAAGCCGATGCTGATGGAGGGGTTTGACGCCAAGATGCTCAATGATCAGATTTCGATAAAGCCCGTATCCATCATCAGTAAAAAAGATCATCATCTTGAAGAGTTGGACACGTTCGCTACGTTTATTCACGGGGAAGCGGTGCAAAAGCAGCTTCGCGAAGAAATTTCCCAGTATCAATTTGAATTAAGGCGAGCAGCGTTGCGTGATTCTATTCGTTTATTACCCCTTGATTTTAATGAACCAATACGGATTAAGCTCGAATCTATCTTTCCATATGTTGTATACAACGCAGATGGTAGTGTCGAAGGGATGACGGCTGATGTAGTCCTGAGAAGCTGTGAGATCTTGGCTTTAAACTGCTTGATCATTAGTGAGCCTGGTGAAAGCTGGGGTTCTATGTACCATGAGTTTATCCAAGGTAATTTCGAAATTTTGGCGCCGTTAACGGTCAGCCGTGAGCGGCGCGCATTTAGCTACTTTCCAAAGCCCCATTACGCGCCAGCATCGGTGATGGTCAAGCGTTTAGGTTACAAACCGAGCACATACTCTCATGTTTCACAGTTGATATCTGAGCGGATTGGCGTAGTTAAGGATGACTTTTTCGATCAAATGATGACGCAACTGTTACCGCTAAAAGAACTCAAACGTTATCGTACCCAACAAGAGCTCATTCAGGGGCTACTAAATGAAGAAGTCGATTACATTCCGATGGATACGGCGATGCTCAATCATTTTTTACGTCTCAGTGAATTGGTTCCGATAGAGCAGGATACCGCTATTGGCGAGTTTTATGAGTCACAACTCTCTGTTGGATTGGTCGCGAATGAAAAAGGAGCCATGCTTGCGCCTTTCTTCAGTCGAGCGATAGCGATGTTAGAAGTTGATAAGATCATTGCTCAGTACGATGTACGCCCAGATTGGCGTACCGCACTTGAATATGAGATTCGATTAGCGACGCAAACACAAGCTGTGTTTATCTTTGTATTATTGTTTGCTATTTGTGTTTCGCTTTATCTTTACCGTCAATCGAACACTGACAACTTAACAGGGTTAAGGAATCGTCGTGCGTTGCAAGTAAAGTATCGAAAAGGAGTAAACAAAGATCTATCCATACTTTACTTAGACATTAATCATTTCAAACGAATCAATGACACTTATGGTCATCGCGCTGGGGACGAAGTTTTACAACTACTGGCGCTAAAAATTCATTATGTCTGGTCGGGAAGATGTTATCGAATTGGAGGGGATGAGTTCATATTACTGGGTTATCCTACGCAAGCCGAGTTAACTAGAGCAATGAGAGAGCTCAGTAGAATCGATGTGAAAGGCAAATTATGTAGTGATTTGGAGTCTATAAGTATCTCTATTGGTTTCTCTGCAAAAAGGGAACGGCACATGAGCTTAGAGCAAGCGATGCATTTGGCTGATGAAGACATGTACATGAGTAAGCAGTCCTCACGGCACGACTCCTCTTATCGTGACTGTACGGTTTCATCATAAAGGAATGAATTGATCGAGTTTTGTCCAAACGGTAATGAAATGATGAAATTCAAGGTTTTTGCTCTTGCATTATGAGAGCTGATACTGAATAATCTCCCCATCGATTGAGGCAAGACCTCTCGAAAAGAATTATGGGGCTCTGGTCCTCTCGCAACAATAGCTCGTGAACTCGGTCAGGTCCGGAAGGAAGCAGCCGCAGCGTGTGACTTGTGTGCCGGGATGTGGCTGGGGTCCCACCCTTTGAAAGCCCTGCGTTATCGCAGGGCTTTTTTCGTTTTTGAGCCTTCTTTTATTTTGGCTACGCTTGGTGTTCAACGTCTTCTGATGATCAAGCTTCTTGAGGTTATTTAGGTATAATTTATAATCTCATCCGCTTGATACCGAACTGTCGTGAAGATTGTTTAGGGTACGCTCGCCGAATAACCATTTTCACCTGGGATACTTTAATGATTTCAAAAAACCAATTAAAACTGCTTCGTGCTTTAGGTCAAAAGAAACAGCGTAAAGCGCATGGCTTATTCCTAGTTCAGGGTGAAAAGAACGTACTAGAGCTAGCAAGTAGTTCATTGAAGGTGAAGCAGGTTTTTGCAACAGCGGCATTTCTCGAACAAAATGCTGGTACGCTAAATCGTTTTGATTGTGTTGAAGCATCGCTTGATGAATTGACCAAAGCGAGCACGCTTGTGAGCAATAATGCGGCCATTGCTGTGGTTGAAATTCCGAGTGTAAAAGAGCCTCAAGCGAAAGGCTTGATGATTGCGCTAGATGGTGTATCCGACCCTGGTAATCTAGGTACGATTATTCGTGTTGCAGACTGGTATGGCATCAAGCACATTATTGCGAGTACAGATTGTGCTGATCCTTATAATCCTAAAACGATCAGTGCGACCATGGGCAGCTTTGGCCGCGTACAAGTGAGTTTGGTGGATTTGCCAAGTTACTTGGAACACGCCAAATTGCCAGTATATGGCGCGTTTTTGGAAGGAGAGAGCGTTCATAAAACGGATTTCGCTGCTGAAGGTATTTTGTTGATGGGCAGCGAATCTCATGGTGTGCGTGAAGCCGCAGCAAAATTCGTGACAGATAAGATCACGATTCCGGCGTTTGGCGGTGCCGAATCACTGAATGTCGCGATGGCGACTGGCATTATTTTAGACAACATGCGCCGCCAACATAGCTAACGCAACAATTACATAATAACAAAGCCAGTCAATTGACTGGCTTTGTTGTATTTTGCCTAGAAAAATCAGCCTGGCTGAATCTTGCGTTTAACGAAATACAGTGAATGTTGTTCGGTGAGTTAATTTTGTTTTAGTTCAATAGGCTGTGCCTATAAATAAAATTACTCCTTTCCATTTAGTAAAATCAGGAAATTAGGCGACACTTATCTAAAGGCCGCAATAAAATGCCCTTAAGGAGATAAGAATGCATTCATTAAAAGTAAAAGATTACATGACGTTGCAAGCGGTGACTTTCACGAAAGATATGTCACTTTCGGTAGCTTTAAACAAAGTAATGCAAAGTGTCACACTAGGTGGCCCTGTCATTGATGAAAATGAAAAAGTGGTTGGGTTTTTATCGGAGCAAGACTTATTAGATAAGTTGGTGAAAGCAAGTTATCACTGCCAAGATACACATACGGTACAAGAGTGTATGCATGATGATGTCTTATCTGTTTCTCCAGAAATGTCAGTAATTGAACTGGCTGACATGATGAAAGTTGGAAAGCCGAAAATGTATCCAGTGGTGGATGGCAACGGTAAGTTGGTTGGTGTTATCACAAGAAGAGACGTGCTGCGTGCCATAGGAATGACATTAAATGAGTGTTTTAAGCATCCCGTTTAACCTCTCTGTTTAAACTTTACGGAATATTGCTTTTAAACTGGTTTGGAAAGACGCTTCGGCGTCTTTTTTATTTTCTATCGCCGAACTGTACAAATTTATCTTGACCTTGGAGCTTACTCTAAGGTTTATCCTTAGCAATAGGTAAATCACCGATACCAATAAGGAAAAAATTATGTGTACAAAACATCAAGGTTGCCAATCTAGCAAAATCAAAACTGCGGTGCCGCTTGGTGCAAGCGAGTCATGCTGTGCGCCAGTAAAATCTTCGCTCAATATCTCTCAGGCCAGTGTTGATGTTTCTGAAAGCTCTTGCTGTAGTGGAGGACGCTGCAGCGTTGACACAGGCGAGGAAGACGATCCCACAAGGGAGAGTAATTCCTCCGTTCGGAACGCTTGGCTTGTGTCAGGTATGGATTGCCCATCTTGTGCGCAAAAGCTTGAGAAAGCCATTACGTCTTTACAAGGCGTCAGCCAAGCCAAGGTTTTGTTTGCAACAGAAAAACTGGTCGTCGATTTTGATGGTCTAGAGCTGATAGCTACGATAGAGCAGACAGCCCAAAAAACGGGTTTCCCGCTCTCTTCACTTGATGCTCCAAAACCAAGCACTACAAAGAAAGGCTGGCTTGGCGTCATAAGAGACAACATCCAAATTCTCTCGATTGCTGGTGCAATGGCTACTGCGGCAGTAATTTCTAAGATCGACCCTCAAATAAGCGCTTGGTTATTCACTTTGACGTGTTTACTTGGTTTATACCCAATCGCGCTCAAAGCATTTAAGTTGGCGCGTAGCGGTACGCCTTTTGCGATTGAAACGTTAATGAGTGTAGCGGCGCTCGGCGCTTTATATTTAGGTGAAACCGCCGAAGCCGCAATGGTGTTATTGCTTTTCCTTATTGGTGAAAAGTTAGAAGCATATGCATCATCTCGCGCGCGAAGCGGTGTCCAGGCGTTAATAGACTTAGTCCCAGAAAATTCAATTTTAATTATTGATGGAGAGCGTAAAGAAGTACCAGCTGCTCAGCTTAAACCAGGGGATATCATAGAAGTCGCACCCGGAGGTCGTTTGCCTGCCGACGGTGTTTTGCAAGATGCGCTTGCGAGTTTTGACGAAAGTGCGTTAACGGGAGAATCTGTTCCCGTTGAACATCAAACCGGTGGCAAAGTGATGGCCGGGGCTGTGGTTGTCGATAAAGTGGTTCGCTTACAGGTGACTTCCCGTCAGGGCGAGAATGCGATAGACCGAATTCTTCATTTGATTGAAGAAGCCGAATCTCGTAAGGCACCATTAGAACGCTTTCTTGATAAATTTAGCCGTTGGTATACGCCGCTAATGATGCTGGTGTCTCTGATGGTTATCGTTACGCCGCCATTACTATTTGCCCAACCGTGGGAAACGTGGATCTATCGAGGACTCGCCCTGCTGTTGATTGCTTGTCCATGTGCATTAGTCATTTCAACGCCTGCGGCGATCACTTCTGGCTTGGCGGCAGCTGCTAAGCGGGGCGCATTGATCAAAGGTGGTGCGGCGCTTGAGTTGCTTGGCAAGGTTGAGTCTGTCGCATTTGATAAAACTGGGACACTGACGCAAGGTAAACCAGAAGTGACTGACGTCTTTGCTTTTGATATGGATGAAGACAAGTTACTTAGCCTAACTGCGTCAATCGAGGTTGGTTCAAGTCATCCTCTAGCGGTTTCTTTAGTTACCAAAGTGCAAGAGCAGGGGCTTACTATTCCTGAAGCGTTGGATAAAACCGCGCAAGTAGGCTCTGGTGTCACAGGTTACGTCGATGGAAAAATGGTCCAAGTGGTCACGCCTTCAAAGGCAGACTTTCCACTTTCTCAAGAAGCCAAAGAGCAAGTGGTTACGTTGGAACAACAAGGTAAAACGGTTGTCATTGTGCGTTTCGATGACGAGGTCATTGGCGTGATCGCATGGCAAGATACATTGCGCTCAGATGCCCAGCAAGCTATCGCAATGTTGAAGGAACTTGGGGTCACGTCGGTGATGCTAACGGGTGACAACCCGAGAAGTGCAGAAGCAATGGCAAATAGAATAGGCTTGGATTATAAAGCGAGTTTGTTACCTGCAGACAAGGTGCATTACGTCGAGAAACTATCACAACAACATACCGTTGCGATGGTGGGAGACGGTATCAATGATGCTCCAGCCATGAAAGCTTCGAGCATTGGTATTGCGATGGGAGGCGGTACGGATGTTGCGCTCGAGACTGCTGATGCGGCGTTAACACACAACCGGTTGATTGAGCTACCTGCCATGATAGAACTGTCGCGTGCGACGCTAAGTAACATTCGTCAGAATGTCGCGTTAGCGCTAGGTTTGAAAGGTGTATTCTTAGTGACAAGTTTACTTGGGGTTACTGGGTTGTGGGTTGCAGTATTAGCTGACAGTGGTGCAACAGCACTGGTGACATTGAATGCGTTGAGATTACTTCGTTTTGAGTCCAAACAGATCAAATAACTGACCTAACCAATGATCCCACTCATTAATAGCCCGAGGCATTCGTGTATCGGGCTTTTTTTAACCGTATTAACCTGATGCGATCAGACGTTTTTCTTGTCCTTGAAATCACGCATTGCTATGCAACAAAATGATCTAACGCCCCTTAAAGTGTGATCAATACCAGTTTTGTTTGAAATTTCATTTTCATTACATTTTGTCATTGTGATTGTGATCACTCTATGTTGGTGAAAGGTTCGCTACAGTGCATCTGTACCCAATAACTGATTAATGAGCTTATTGTTCATAAAATAAGCCACAATAAGGAGCGACTTATGTCTCAAGCTGTATTCCATTTAGGTGTTACTGAAGCTGATCTTAATGGTGCGACTCTAGCGATCATTCCTGGTGACCCAGCGCGTGTTCAAAAAATCGCAGAACAAATGGAAAATCCAGTATTTCTAGCAAGCCATCGTGAATACACGCTATACCGTGCAGAGATAGACGGTAAACCTGTTGTGGTTTGTTCTACAGGTATTGGTGGTCCTTCTACCTCTATCGCAGTTGAGGAATTGGCACAGCTTGGTGTTCGCACTTTCCTACGTGTTGGTACAACGGGTGCAATTCAACCGCATGTAAACGTGGGTGACATGATCGTAACGACGGGGTCAGTTCGTCTTGACGGTGCGAGCCTACACTTTGCTCCTATGGAATTCCCAGCAGTTGCTGACTTTGAAGTAGCAACCGCAATGAAAGCAGCGGTAGAAGAGTCTGGCGCTACAGTTCACATGGGTGTGACTGCATCAAGCGACACGTTCTACCCTGGTCAAGAACGTTACGATACGTTCTCTGGTCGTGTTGTTAAGCGTTTCCAAGGCTCTATGCAAGAATGGCAAGACATGGGCGTACTTAACTTCGAGATGGAGTCTGCAACACTGCTAACAATGTGTGCGAGCTCTGGTTTAAAAGCGGGTTGTGTGGCTGGTGTTATCATCAACCGTACACAAAAAGAGATTCCAGATCATTCAACTCTGAAAGAAACGGAAGCGCGTTCAATTAAAGTGGTTGTAGAAGCAGCGCGTAAAATGCTTTAAGCCGCTATAGTTGGCATTTAAACAAACAGAAAAAACCAGAGGCTAACCTCTGGTTTTTTTCTACTTATAGAAATGCGTACAGCTAAAATTTAGGTATAAAAAAAGCAGCATTAATGCTGCTTTTTATCGTTGTGAATTTTAGCTTTTCTTAATGGCACTATATCTCGTCTGAACCGCCCGCGTCTTTAAACCAAGCCGTTAAGTGCGTTCTTAAATCTTTAAGCTCATCAGGGCCAATCAGGGCTAGCCCTAAGTCTTCAGCACGAGTAATGTCATTGTGACGAAGAGGACGGAAGCTCACCAACATTGCGCGCGCTTGTAAGCCACCTAATAAATCGCGAAGCGATTCTAACTTATATAAAGTATCGTCGCCGTCATCTCTCATGCCTTTGGTTTTGCACTCGATGATGTGCAGCTTGTTGTTTACAACTGTTGCGACATCTAACTCATTGCGTACTTCACTTTCACCAAGTTTGCGATAAACCTGAACATTTAACGATCGATCTTGGATCGTCGGCATGGTGTCTTGGATTTGCTTCACGGTGCTGTGAACCAAAGTTTCTAACCACTCACCGTTTGAAAAGCGTCGAGCATCTTCATCTGCAAACGTTAAAACGCCATTCTCATAGGTGGCGATTTCTGCTTCTACTAAATCTGAAAGCAACATGTTGAGCTCACGGTAGCCCTGCTGTTTTTCGGAGAGCTCGACATCAAGCTTTTGTTCTTTGCGGCATGTGGTTGCAAGGTAGTTAAGTGTTGCTAGACCTGGCCCAAGCTCAAGCGCATTTGAGGCCCATCGTTCACCAAGTTCATACAATTTTTTATCAAGAAGAGGTGGTAAATCAACGTGGTGAAATTCGCCGCGTGCACCAAAGATAGTGAGGTAATCTGCAATCGTAATGTGATCTTCTACTTGGGTATCTTCTTTGCCATCAGGGTATAACCAACAAAGCTTATCGCTACTAGGCTCAACCACAAAAATTGGCCAGCGATAGGTACGGAAAACTTCGTACACCGACAACAAGCGATGACGAAGACCACAGCTCGCGTTCAATTTTACATCTTCGCCGCGTTCATGGAGATCTTTTGCCAGTTTTTGAATTGCTTGTTTGATCAGAGATGTATTAACAGCGGATGGAATTTCAAAAAATTCAGAAGTAATTTCTCGTTGATCTAAAACGGCACTCAGTCGGTCAAATATATCTAACTGGCTCTTGTCTCCGATGAAGACGATATGTGTGCTTAGCGTACGATTATCTAATAGAGGAGTGACCAATCTCACTGGGTCTTGGTCGATAATACCAACATGAACAGCCATAGATTTTCCTTTTTATGAGGCCGCTCGAAAAGAGTTGTGCAAGGGGATGAGCTGGCCTTATTAATCATATGTAGACATGGCCGACAAAAAACAAGGGCGACTTAACAAAAAGTCGCCCTTATACAGTTGATTGCACTAATTAATACTCTTAATTATAAAGTATTTATAACTTAAAGCGGTGGACCAATTCATTTTGCTGATGAGCCAAGTGGGTCAGTGATTCACTGGTTTGTGCGATACTCGACATGGCTTGGAAACTTTCATCGGCGATGCTGTTGATATCTTCAATACTGCGAGCAATGTCTGTTGATGTTTCACTTTGCTCTGCTGCTGCTTGTGAAATGTGCGTACTCATTTGGCTGATCTCAATGATTAGCGCCTGGATCTCTTCCATTGAGCTGTTCGCTTTTGACGCTTGCTCAACCGACATCTCCATATCGCTCATACAGCTTTGTATGACTTGGTTCGCCGATTGCGAGCTAGATTGCAGATTACTGATCATGGATTCAATTTCAGTGGTTGATTGAGTCGTTCTTGATGCGAGTACTCGTACTTCATCTGCCACTACCGCGAAGCCGCGACCTTGTTCACCAGCGCGAGCCGCTTCAATTGCCGCGTTCAATGCCAGTAGGTTGGTTTGCTCCGCAATGTTGCGGATCACATCAAGGATAGACCCAATTTGACCACTCATTTTTTGTAGCTCAGAAACTGCGGAGACCGATTCGTTCAAACGTGTTTCTAGTTGATTAATGGTTGAGATGTTACTGCTCATAACATTTCTGCCTTCTTCAGAGGCAGATTCGACGCGTTGCACCATTTCTAGCGAGCCTTGCGCACTTTGCGCGACTTCCTGCACTGAATGAGACATTTCTGTCATCGCGGTAGCGACGTTTGCCGTTTGTTCGCGTTGAGAGCTCAATTTAATTTGTGCTTGCGAAGAGGTGCGTTCGTTGGTTGTCGCGGTTGACGATAGGTTTTCTGACGCTTCGTTGAGTTTCACCAAGATCTCGTGAAGGTTGTCGGCGAGTGAGTTAATGTGTCCACTCACACGGCTGAATTCGTTGTTATAGCGAATGTCGATACGCTGTGTCATATCTCCTTCAGTCAGGCTTTCTAACACTTTTAGAATACGAGTCAACGGTTCGCGAACGCTTTGTGCGATGTGGTAGCCAATCGCTGTCGCGAGTAAAACGACAATAACGCCAATGATGATGGCTTTCGTTACACCTGCCGAATATATGTCACCAGCATCTGCCAATGATTCATTGAGCTTATCTGTTGCGGTTGTCGTGAATTGCTCAAGAATCGCCATGGTTGAATCCACTTTATTTGCTAGGTTGGCGATATTGTTATACAAAGCGGCGCGAGCATTGAGGTAATTATTATGTTGGTCTAGCACACCGCCACGCATACCAACGTCACGAGTAAATTGCTCTACAGATTCGCCAAAAGCTTTTTCTAGCTCAGGAAGCTGAGTCACCAACCCGCGGAATGCGTAATTCAAGTGCGTTACTGCTTTGCGGTTTTTAGCTACGGCTTGCGTAACAAACTCAGGGTTGGAACTGGCGAGGGCATCAGAGGTAATTACTTCGGCATCTTTTAACTTGATAAAGTAGCTCTTTGCCATGACTTTGACAGAAATGCTGGTTTGATCTGCCACATATTCTTTAAGACCAACCGAAAGTTCGGTATTCAGTTTTTGGAAGCGGCGTGAGGATTTTTGCACTTCTTCTTGAGCCGCAAACATTGCTTCGTAGTTGTCCATGGCCTCTAGAGCTTCTGTAAAATAGCTCTGCTCTAACGTTTTTAACTGTGAAAACGGTTCGGCAAGAGAAGGGTAGATTTGGCTTGCGGTTTTCAGTTGAGCCAATGTGGATTCGAAGCGCTGTTGAGATCTAGCAAATTCCTGACGCATTTCATCCATGCGTTGTTTATTCTCTGTCGTCAGGAAGTCTTTAAATGATTTGTCGGCAGAAAGCAGCTCAACACTGGTTTGATTAGATAACGATACCAACGGTAGGGATGATTTAGAAACCGTGCCAAATTTTCCGTGAATATCACTCATTCCTCCCATCATAATGGCAATTGTGACGGCAAATAGGATGATGATCAGTGCAAAGCCGGCATACATCCTTTTAATAACTGAACCTCGCATAAGTGAGCTTCCTCTCCCAAAAATAGACAAGCTACCCAAGTATTTTTGAATTTACTTGGGTATAAAAATAATAATTGTCTTAAAAAAGTAACAAAATTCATTGGATTGTATTCAGTTTGTGATGCGCATTTTATGACGCACACGACAAAAAAAGCTTCGTTAATTAGCATTTGATTAATAATGTTAAGTGAACACTGTTTTTATTGAGCTCCGCTTTTGGTTGGCGCATACTAATTGGGGTCTAATTACGTTTATAAAATGGAGTCCTCATGGCGGAAGAAACGATCTTTAGTAAAATTATTCGCAAGGAAATCCCTGCCGATATCCTTTATCAAGATGATTTGGTGACTGCGTTTCGCGACATTAACCCTCGCACACCAAGCCATATTCTCATTATTCCGAATAAACTGATCCCAACAACGAATGATGTAGAAGCTGAAGATGAAGCAATGATGGGGCGTTTGTTCACTGTTGCTAGAAAGTTGGCGAAAGAAGAAGGTATTGCTGAAGACGGCTATCGCCTGATCGTTAATTGTAATCCACATGGTGGCCAAGAGGTTTACCATATTCACATGCACCTACTAGGCGGCCGCCCTCTAGGTCCAATGGTATTGAGCTAAGCTTTTAAAAGTGGGTGGCGATTCACCCACTTCTTTTTCCTGTCGAATGACACATTTGTGGAGATAAATGTGAAACTAGGTGTAAAGCTGTTAGGGCTGATGAGCTGGGCTTTAATGGCCTCTGGCTGCGCGAATTTATCTGCGGGCAATCTGTTTAGTCATTACAGCAACCAGAATCAAGAAGTTTATCAAGCCGTTGTTGCAGGGGAATATGCCAAAGCAAAACAACTTCAATCAAGTGAAGTGGGTGGCGAGATACTTGGCAATTTTGAAAAAGGTCGCATCTCTTTTCTTGCTGAAGATTACCCAACAAGTTTGAATGCGCTAGAAAGCAGCGATCGTGCCGTACGTGTTCAACAAGATCGAGCGACGATATCTGTGTCAGACACGGCAACGAGCGTCGGCTCTCTCGCAGTGAACGACAATCTCCAAGATTATCATCCCGCCGATTACGAACTTGGCTTTTTGCACCTGTATCTAGGACTAAATTACTTACAGAAAAACGATTTAGAAGGAGCACTAGTTGAAGTGCGTCGAGCTAATCAAGTTCAGGAAGCGGCAAGAAATGCGCGTGAAAAAGAGCTAAAAGCAGCAGAGAAAGACCTTAACAAGCAAGGCATGTCTGCCAATTTAGGCAGTGTATTAGCGAACTACCCTGATGCTGGTAAAAAACTAAGCGCGGTACAAAATGGTTATCTGTTCTATCTTTCTGGCTTGTTATATGAAGCGTCGCGAGACTTAAACAGTGCTTATGTTGATTACCGACGAGCACTCGCTGTAATGCCAGACAACAAGCAAGTTGTAGAAAGCACCTTATACGCTGCTAAGAAGTTAGGCATGCGTGAAGACTTGCGCATGCTAGAGAAGCGGTATGGCAAAGCACCTTCTGGATTAACTCAGTCACAAGGGCGAGTCATCGTTATTGATGAGCAGGGTGTTGTTGAGGCGATGAAAGGGTGGCGTATTGATTTACCGATTTACGACAGTCGCGATAATGGCGCGATTTATTCGTTGGCGCTTCCTTATTATCAGAACCGAGGTGCTCAACGTTTTAGCGATGTTGTTTTAAATGGTCAGGTATTGCCTTCCAGTACGCTGACTGATGTTAATGCGATGGCGCAAAACGATCTTAATGAACGTCTTACTACAATAGTGATCCGTCAAGCTCTTCGTGTTTGGGCAAAAGATCGAATCCGAAAAGAGGCGGCGAAAAAAGGCGATGATGTGGGCAACATACTTTTCAATGTATGGAACACATTGACCGAACAGCCAGATACAAGAAGTTGGCAAACATTGCCAGCGCAAGTGAAAACGGCTTCAAAAATCGTGAAACCGGGAACACAAAGTTTAAACTTGGGTGATCAAACCTATCAGTTTGAAGTGCCTGCACAGCAGACTACATTGGTATGGGTATCTCGTCAGGGAGCACACTCAACCGTGTGGCATAAACAGCTAGGGAGACTGTAATGAAAGCATGGCTTGTTTGTTTAGCAATGGCTATTGGTTTAGTTGGATGCGCCGAAAACACGGCTGGTATTCGAATTGATGGCCAAACGCAAAAAGTATTCTTTAATGATAACGTTTTAGGTAGTCGCTTATTAGTTGACAACATCACCACCACTTACGTTGATGATCGCCCACGAGGAGTCGTGCAGTTGAGTAGCAATTACAAAGGTGATCAGCACATTCTTTACCGATTTTATTGGTATGACAACAATGGTTTAGAAGTGAATACCAAACCTGGTCCGTGGCGAAAAATGATTGTGCGAGGATTTGAGCAAGTCACGTTATCTGAAGTTACTGTGAATCCAAATGGCACAAAATTCCGTGTGCAAATTAGAGAAGCACAAGACGATTAATCTTAACGGCTCTGCCGAAGCTGCCGCGCTAACGATGCGCTGGTATTGAAAAACTAAGGAACTCTCATGAAAAAAAGTATTATTGCTCTTTTAGGTCTTGCCGTCATTTTAGGTGGCTGTTCTAACAAAGTCTCTTACGGCGATGCGCAAGCAACAGAAACCACGACTATCGATTTTGGCTCAACAGATTTACAAAAAATCGCGGCTGAAATGGTGGATAGCATGATGATGTCGGGCTCTGTAGCAGCAATTACTCGTGACCAACGTCCTATCGTTTTTGTTGAGCGAATTAAGAACAAAACCAGTGAACATATTGACACTGAATCCATTACTGACACGATCTCTACTAAGATGTTGAACTCAGGTAAGTTCCGCTTTGTTGATATGGATCGTGTTGAGTCTGTGCGTGAACAACTTAACTTCCAAAACACGGATGAGCTTGTTAACCAAAGCACAGCGATCCAATTTGGTAAAATGGTTGGTGCTCAATACATGCTTTACGGCAACCTATCTAGCATTGTGAAAAATGCAGGTAGCGATAAAGATGTATACTACAAGATGACCATGCGCCTAATGGACCTAGAAACAGGTTTGATTGAGTGGGCGGATGAAACTGAAATTCGTAAAGCGCAATCTAAGAGCCTATTCGGTCTTTAATCGAACAGGGTGGAGAAGTCATCAATGGCATGGTTTTCTTGGCAACAAGCAAAACAGTTAGATCCGAGTCTTAATGCTCTCGATGGCTTCTTTACGGAGCCTCCGGTAAAAGTACAAACTGTTACCGGGGGGCTAACCAACCGCTGTTGGCGGTTGGAATCTTCTCAAGGCCTTGCATACATCTGGCGACCGACCAGTCATGTCTGCAAGGCTTTTTCAATTTCTCGTTACAGTGAATATCAAGTGCTGAATGCAGTCTCTTCATTGGAAATTGGCCCCAAGCCAGTTTTTATTCATGAGCAAGGGTTGCTGGTGGAATGGATAGAAGGAGAGGCACTGACGGAGTCAGGCTTAGCACTAAGCGATTTATTATCCATTGCGGCGAAGATTCATCAATATCCGATAAGCGCAATTCCTTTGGTTCCATTTTCATATATTTCTCGCATCGATCATTATTGGCTTGAGCTTGATGGTCAGTATGTGGGTACGGAGTTTGAGGCTTTGTACATGAAGTGGCGCACGGAACCGAACGTTGCACCTGTTCCGCTTGCCCTATGTCACTTCGATCTGGGGTGTTACAACCTAGTGCGAGGGGAGAGTGGGGTGAAAGTCATTGATTGGGAGTATGCCGGGATTGCTGACCCTAGGCTAGATTTGACCTTAACTATTCAGGTCGCGAATGCGCCTGTGGAAGAAGCGGTAAAGCAGTATTGCCAAATTCGAGGTATCGAAGATGTGTCTCTTTGGCTGAGAGGTGTACACGCTTGGCAACCAAGAACCTTGGTGATGGCGATGCTCTGGTATCTACTTGCCTATAAATTGTGGGGAACTGAACAATACTTAAACAGTGCGTATGAGTTGAAAGGCTCATTGTGTATGGAAGATCACTGTTTTGAGAACTCGTGATATTTTCCCCTTTAACAGTAAGGAAATAGTGGTAGTTTTAATAAAAGTACCAGATACACACAGGGAGAGGTACACATGATTATTTACTTACACGGCTTTGACAGTACAAGCCCGGGTAACCACGAAAAAGTTCTTCAACTGCAATTTATCGACGACGACGTTCGTTTTATCAATTACAGCACCCTTCACCCAAAGCACGACATGCAACACTTGTTAAAAGAAGTGTCTAAAGTTATCGATCAATCTGATGACCCAAACCCGTTAATCTGTGGGGTAGGTTTAGGTGGTTACTGGTCTGAGCGAATTGGTTTTCTATGCGGTATCAAGCAAGTGATGTTCAACCCGAACTTGCACCCAGAAAAAACGATGGCTGGTCGAATCGATCGCCCAGAAGAGTACGAAGATATCGCAACAAAATGTGTTGATCAGTTCCGAGCGAAAAATCAAGCGCACTGCTTAGTGATTCTCTCTAAAGATGATGAAGTGCATGACAATTCGAAAACGGCAGCTGAGTTAGAAAAACACTATCAAATCATTTGGGATGAAACTCAGTCTCATAAGTTCAAAAAAATCTCTCATCATTTACAAGCGATAAAGGCATTTAAAAATACTTACTAATGTTGAGTGTAGACAGTAAAGCGGCGTTTTTATCGGCTGCTTTGCTGCGATTCCTTCTCTTGAGTATGCCGAGCCACTGTCTCTTTGAAAGGCACATTTTCTTGGTTTAACGCTTTGAATATTGTGTTCTCCTTACCGTTTTCTTACTTACCTCCTATGTAGCACGAACACCTTGTTGTAGAGTAGTCGAAAAGTAGTCAATCCGTACTCGTTACACGGATTTTGGTTGCCTTCAAAGTTGGTCTCTATATAATGAACCGGACTAAAATAATTTGATAAATATCAAAAAAAATTGAGAGCGAGTAATAAACTTGCCCAAAAACTTCTGGCGCCGTATGCGTACCAGATAAACATGCCAAACCCTGACAAGTCATTGATAGATAAAGAATCAAAGTGGGTGGTAGTTTTTTAATCCAAGTAATTGAGACACCTCTAAGAACCAAGAATTCATCGGTTGGATGGATGCCACAAATGTTTGTGAGTCATGCATCGAGCTGAACCCCATATATTCATTTTTGTAGAGGAAAATCATTGTGACACGCATTATCGTTGTAGGCGGCGGTGCAGGTGGTCTTGAGTTGGCAACTAAGCTTGGTCGAACTCTAGGTCGCAAAAACCGTGCGCAAATTACGCTAGTCGATCGAAAAGCGAGCCACTTGTGGAAGCCATTATTGCATGAGGTTGCTACAGGTTCTTTGGACGAAGGAGTAGATGCACTGAGCTATCGAGCTCATGCAAAAAACCACAGCTTCGACTTCCAAATGGGTAGTCTTCAAGACATCGACCGTGAACGTAAAGTTATCATCTTAAGTGAGCTTAAAGACGAACACGGTGAACTTCTTATGCCAAGCCGTGAGCTAGAATACGACATTTTAGTGATGGCGATTGGCTCGACATCAAACGACTTCAACACGCCTGGCGTTCGTGAAAACTGTATTTTCCTAGACAGCCCTGAGCAAGCACACCGTTTCCGTACAGAAATGAACAACGAGTTCCTAAAGCTGCACGCGAAAAACGGTAACGGTACGGTCGATATTGCGATTGTTGGTGCTGGTGCAACTGGCGTTGAACTATCAGCTGAGTTACATAATGCTGTTAAAGAGCTGCGCACTTATGGCTTCGGTGATCTTGATTCTAGCAAGTTGAACGTCAATCTGATTGAAGCAGGTGAGCGTATTTTACCAGCGTTACCTCCACGTATTTCTTCTGCTGCTCATCAAGAGTTGGTGAAGTTGGGCGTAAACGTGCGCACCGCCACTATGGTGACTAAAGCTGAAAAAGATGGCCTTACTACAAAAGATGGTGAGAAAATCCCAGCTCAAATCATGGTTTGGGCTGCAGGTATCAAAGCTCCAGACTTTATTAAAGATATCGCTGGCTTAGAAACGAACCGTATCAATCAGCTTGTAGTGAAAAACACACTACAGACAACACGAGATGATGACATCTTTGTTATTGGTGACTTAGCACAATGCACCCAGTCTGACGGTTCGTTCGTGCCGCCACGCGCTCAAGCTGCACACCAAATGGCAAGCCAGGCATTTAGTAACATCGTCGCGAAGATCAACGGGCGCGAGTTGAAAGACTATGTATATAAAGATCACGGTTCATTAGTGTCTCTAAGTCGCTTCTCAACCGTTGGTAGTCTGATGGGGAACCTAACTAAAGGGTCGATGATGGTAGAAGGCCGTATTGCTCGTGTCGTTTACATCTCATTGTATCGCATGCACCTAATGGCGTTGCATGGTGTATTCAAAACCGGTCTGATGATGCTCGTCGGCCGCATTAATCGCGTGCTGCGTCCAAACCTTAAGCTGCACTAAGGTTTTAAATCCACTCTGTGTGGATGTGTTGTATCTTAAAAAATGCAGAAGCCACCGCAAGTCGGTGGCTTTTTGTTTATGTTAGATCTGTCGGTAAAAGTGAGAACACAACGCCATCTTTAGGCTTACCCTGAAAAATAAACCGGTTTCTGGCGATGGCTTCTTTTTGTGCACCGACGGACTCAATTAAGGCTTGGCTAGCTTCGTTGTCGGGGTCACAAACAATCTCTAGTCGAGTTAAACTTAGCTTTGCGAAGCAGAATTCTGCTAAGGCTTTAACGGCTTCTTGGGCATAGCCTTGCCGTTGATAGCGGTCGGCAACCCAGTAACCAATACTCGCCATATTAAACGTATGATATAACTCATTAACCGCTGCCATTCCAACCAAAGTGTTACTTTGCCGCTCATAGATACCGAAACCAAAAGCCTCAGTTTTGACCCAGTTAAGACGGGTTGCCAACAGAAAGTCCTGCGCGGTTTTCAATGTGACGTTTTTATCACACCAGTCAAGCCATTGGTGCAGCGAAGGGGATTCTGCAAGTAATCGTTGTAGTGAATGTGCTTCTTCAGCAGGGATGAGCTTGAGCGCTAAGCGGGGCGCAATGATTTCAAAGTCTGGACTCATGAACTAATACGACTTCCATGTTGAGTGTAAGTAAATTGAAAGCTGTCTATTTATACTTGAACGCAGCTATTTTCCTTGCTCTGCGTTGGTTAGGAATAACTGAGGTATAGCAGATAAAAACAAAGCGCAGCTTTGCTGCGCTTTGTCGAACCGCTCGTGCTTATCGAACCCGACGAACTTGAATGATCATACCCATCAACGGGTTATCTAGGTAATGAGTCTCGCTGCTACGCATACGACGTTTTTGATCCATTCGATAACTCTTCAGGAATTTCTCTTCGGTTACTGTCGGCGATATTTCTGCCAAGTTACCGACTTGGACGTTACCATCTACTTCACCTAAGTCATCCGCCAATTGCTCAGTTGAGGTTGGTTCAAAACGCACCTCTCTAACACTTGGTTCGCGCAGATCTAGTGTTGTTTCGGCGAAGAGGTAATGCTGTACGTATATTTGGAATCGACCATCTAGTTCATATAAAGGACCATTGACCGTCTCTTCACTGTAACCGTCGCTGGAAAATGTTTGATTGCCATTGATTGGGCGGCCATCTGCTTGATAAGAATCAGAGAAATCTCGCCCGCCAACGATGCGGAAAATTGGGGCGCTAGATTTACCTCGGTCACCTTGACGCCAGGCTACGTGTTTAAGCACTTTAAAGCCGGCATGATTATTTAGTGCCGCTTCTTGCGCGTTGAGACGGAAAGAAGAACTTGGCAAAAGTGTCACGCCTTTAGAGCGGCGGTAGGATTCACTCTCTAGGCTACCGACATTTTCCATATCGATTTTTGGCAGTTGATTCGGCCAAGATTCTGTTGTGCTTTCAGCGTCGACTGCTCGCTTGAAAATGATCACTTCAATATCAAATTGGCGCTGTGCCCAAGAGGGCATTGAGACACATAGAAGCAATAATGGGATCAGTATTCTCATTCGACTATTAGCTCGTTGGTAATAAATTCTGTTTAAAATCATTCAGTAAGTCTTGAACAAACTGAATGCGTTTACGTCGGTCCACCAATGGTACGCTAAACTTGAACTTAGTTGGACCTTCCATTGCAAATTTTTGCGGCTGTGATTGCAGCAGTTTAACTAAATACGCTGGATTTATGTCAGCATCAGGGTAAAACTCGATAAATCCACCTTTATCATGGGCTTCTATCTTTTTCGCTTTTAAACTACCAGCCGAAATTTTCAATTCTGAGACGGCAAGTAAGTTCTTTGTTGCGTCTGGAAGCAAACCAAAGCGATCAATCAGTTCCACTTTTAGCTCTGATAGTTCATCACTGCTTGTGACACTCGCAATGCGTTTGTACATCGACAGTCGTGTGTTTACATCCGGAATGTAATCATCTGGTAAGAGCGCTGGGATTCGCATTTCCACTTCAGTTTGCTCACGAAGCAGCTCATCCAAAGATGGCTCCTTGCCTTCTTTTAATGCTTGCACTGCTTGTTCCAGCATTTCCATATAAAGTGTAAAACCAACGGATTGAATTTGCCCACTTTGCTCATCACCAAGCAGCTCACCAGCACCACGGATTTCTAAATCGTGGGTTGCTAACGTAAAGCCAGCACCTAAGTCTTCCAGTGAAGCAATCGCATCAAGACGCTTGATGGCATCTTTGGTCATGGCTTTTGGATGTGGCGTTAATAAGTAAGCATAGGCCTGATGGTGCGAACGTCCAACACGGCCACGCAATTGATGCAACTGCGCCAAGCCAAGATTGTCCGCACGATCCATGATTATGGTATTTGCCGTTGGTACGTCGATACCGGTTTCGATGATGGTTGTACACACCAACACATTAAAGCGCTGATGGTAGAAGTCATTCATGATTCGCTCAAGTTCGCGCTCGCGCATTTGACCATGAGCCACGGTAATACGTGCCTCTGGGATGAGTTTCTGTAAGTCTTCTGCCGTTTTTTCAATGGTTTCAACCTGATTGTGCAGGAAGTAAACCTGACCACCACGCATAATTTCACGCAGTACCGCTTCACGGACCACTGGCTCTTCTTTTTGTCGAACAAAGGTTTTAATGGCTAAACGGCGTGCAGGAGGTGTCGCGATGATCGACAGGTCTCGCATGCCACTCATTGCCATATTCAGTGTGCGTGGAATTGGTGTTGCGGTGAGGGTAAGAATGTCCACATCCGCACGCATTGCTTTGACTTTTTCTTTTTGACGAACCCCGAAGCGGTGTTCCTCATCAACGATCAACAAACCTAAATCTTTGAATTTAATGTCGCTCGAAAGCAGCTTATGCGTACCAACGACAATGTCTACTTTACCATCGGCAACGTCTTGCAGAATGACTTTTTGTTCTTTGGCAGATTTAAAACGAGACAGTACTTCAACTCGGATTGGTAAGTTGGCAAAACGGTCACGGAAGTTTTCGAAATGCTGCTGAGCAAGCAAGGTTGTTGGTACGAGTACGGCGACCTGTTTACTGTTATCCGTTGCGACAAATGCTGCGCGCATAGCGACTTCCGTTTTACCAAAGCCCACGTCACCACACACTAAGCGATCCATCGCTTTTGCCTGGCACATGTCTGACAATACGGCATTGATGGCCATCGCTTGGTCATCTGTTTCTTCAAACGGGAATGTTGCTTTAAATGTTGCGTATTGCCCACGATCTAGCTCAAATTTGAAGCCAGGTTTTAATTCTCGTTTAGCATACACATCCAGCAATTCTGCTGCGACATCACGCACTTTTTCTGCCGCTTTACGACGTGCTTTTGCCCACGCTTCACCACCTAATTTATGCAGTGGCGCACTCTCTTCAGCGCCGCCAGAATAACGGCTGATAAGATTCAGTGATGAAACTGGCACGTAGAGCTTGGCATCGTTTTGATACTCAAGGGTGACGTATTCCGTTTTCATGCCACCGGCTTCAAGTGTTTGTAAACCGATGTAGCGGCCAATACCGTGATCAATATGAACCACAGGTTGACCGGGTTTTAGTTCCGCAAGATGGCGAATAACGGTGTCACTGTTGACGGCTTTTTTATCTTTGCGGCGTCGCTGGATAACACGGTCACCGAGTAGATCACTTTCACAGATCAGAGCGAAGTTCAGCTCTTCGTGAATGAAACCATGCTCTGCTGCGCCTAAGATCAAGCTGAATCGATCACCCGAGTCTAGAGCTTGGTAAAGTGAGCCATGTACGACCGGCCGAACTTTGATGCCTTGCAACAGCTCCGTTAGTGCTTCACGACGACCTTCTGACTCTACCGAGAAAACGATTTTGCCGCTGAATTGCTCACTAAACTGACGAAGGCGCGAGAGCGGCTCTTTATTTTGTTGTTGAACGCCAAGCTCGGCTAACGATTGTACTGGTAGGTTTTGACGACCGGCACGCTTAACCACTTTATCTAGGCTCAATTGAGCGATAGGGAGCTGTTTTAGTTGACTGAAAAGTTCGTCTTTTTTCAACCAAAGCTGTTCAGGAGTCAAAAGAGGACGCAGCGGATCAACTTTTTTCTGGTCGTATCGATATTCGACATCGGTTAAGAAAGTATCGACCGCAGATTCGATATCACCATATGTGATGACTTGAGAGTCTTCTGGCAAATATTCAAATAAAGTCTCGGTATGGTCAAAAAACAGCGGCTGCCAATACTCAATACCAGCGGGCCACGTGCCTTTGGTCACTTGCATGTAGATTGATTCAGGCTCGCGGCGTGCGTCGAACTGGGTGCGCCAACGTGTACGGAAATCTTCAATCGCTTCTTTAGTGGTTGGGAACTCATGTGCAGGCAGCAATTGGATTTGCTGAATATCGTCGATAGAGCGTTGGTTCTCTGGATCAAACGTGCGAATGGTATCTATTTCATCATCAAAGAAGTCGATGCGGTACGGGTCATTGCTGCCCATAGGAAAGAGATCCAGAATAGACCCACGACTTGCATATTCACCTGGCCCAAATACTTGATCTACATGGCGGTAGCCTGAATTTTCAAGTTGTACACGTAACTTCTCTAGCGAGAGCCGATCACCAGTTTTCACCATTAAAGTGTGTTGCAACAGAAAATCACGTGGCGATTGGCGTTGCAATACTGTACTGACCGGGACGATGGTTATGCCATCACGTTGACTTGGCAGTTGGTATAGGCGTGCGATACGTTCAGAGATGATTTCTTGATGCGGAGAAAAGTTATCGTAAGGCAGCGTTTCCCAGTCGGGGAACAGGCTTACCGTTTGGTCGGTGAATTGCTCAATCTCTGCCTGAAGCTTTAAAGCGATTTGCGGGTCAGGCACAACGAGTAGCGAGTGACTCGAATGCTGCTTGGCCAGCTCTGCAATGGCTAGAGGTAGAGCTGCGCCCGGCAAATTACCTAGCTGTTTTTTGTCGCCACGCTCTGAAGGGTTGGTGACGGAAAGAATCGTTGCTTTTGTCATAGGAATTATTTTTTATCTCGCTCCATCGAGCGCTGACGTAAAAGTTTTTGTTGTTGATACAGTGCCGCCTTTATCAGTAAATCTTGATCAGATTCTCGGAGCATCTTGTATCTAAGCGTGATAATGAAATCTTGCTCTGAAGCATCACATTCTTCTACTTGAGCGTAACAGTAAATCGCCGCAGCAGGGTGATCGAGGAACAGTTTAACACGAACGAGTTGTTGAGTAGTTAACGCTGTATCTGAGCGGAAACTGAGTTGACTAGCACCAAACTGCGTCGTTTGATATCGAATGGAGGCGTCATCTTGTTGTGAAAGCATAAAGCTCAACAAGAGGTTAAGTTTCGCGTTTTGCGTATCAAGCAAGTTGATCACATGCTTTAACTCTTTGTTTTTCAGCTCTAGACGCGCGTTGTCTGCCAACATATCTAAGTGACTAAATTCACTGGCGACAATAAATGGTGCTGGAATTTCGGAGGCAAATGTTTCTTCATCTGGCAAAGCAAAGTCCGCACTCAACGTTTCGACGTTGATGGTGAGGTTATGATGGACGGTAAAGTATTCTTGCTCTGTCATATAGTCGATCCTTTTGCCAGTGAGCGCTCTCTGTTCACTCAACAAACAAAGAGAAATAGGGCACTGATTATCGCTAACTGAATGAAGTTATCAAGTTTAGCTGATTTGTCCTTGAACTTTTTGCCCTAAATACAGACTTATTGCATGTCGTTGACAAATTTAGCGATTCTCTTGTCTTCTTAATGAGAAGAGTAAGGTAAGATAATCCGCTAAAGCTTTATATCAAAACAACCAGTTGGTTTGTCTTATATGTATCATCCTATCTCATTGTTTATTGGCTTAAGGTATCTTCGGGGACGCTCTGGAGATAGGTTCAGCCGATTTGTTTCTTATATGTCGACGGCGGGTATTACGATCGGTGTAATGGCGTTGGTGACGGTTCTTTCTGTGATGAACGGGTTTGAATCGCAGTTAAAAGAACGCATTTTAGGTGTGCTACCTCATGCCGTTGTTTCGCAACACGATGGAAAAACGCCTATGACCGAGTCTGCCCCTCCATTTGTTCAAGCGATGTCGAGTGAATCTCAGCCGGAGCCTATCGTTAGAGGAGAGGCTGTTATTCAGAGTTCTGCACAGCTGACGGCTGGTTACCTCATCGGTATTGAACCTAAGAAAGGCGATCCGATTAGCAACCATTTGATTGCCGGACGATTATCGTCACTTCAAGCAGGTGACTACAATGTATTTTTGGGTCACAGTTTGGCGCGTTCACTAAAGGTCTCAATCGGGGATAAAGTGCGCTTGATGGTGACCAACGCAACGCAGTTTACCCCACTTGGCCGTATTCCTAGCCAGCGAAACTTTACTGTCTCAGGCATTTTCAATACGGGATCGGACGTTGATGGTCAATTAATGATTGTGAACATGACGGATGCATCTAAGCTGATGCGTTTCCCTAAAGACACGGTTTCTGGTTGGCGTGTCTTTTTCTCTGACCCATTTATGGTGACGGATTTTGCTGACCAACCCATGCCTGATGGATGGGAATGGAGTGATTGGCGCGAACAGCGTGGTGAGCTTTTCCAAGCGGTGAAAATGGAAAAGAACATGATGGGACTTATGCTAGGTCTAATTGTGGGTGTCGCTGCATTCAATATTATCTCCGCTTTAATCATGGTGGTAATGGAGAAGCAATCAGAAGTCGCAATATTGAAAACTCAAGGCATGACTCAATCTCAAGTGATGACCATTTTCATGGTGCAAGGTGCAAGCAGTGGTGTAATTGGCGCGATTGTTGGTGGCGCTGCGGGCGTGATCTTGTCACTTAATCTAAATGCGATTCTTGAATCTGCTGGTGTGGCGCTATTCAGCTTTGGTGGTCATCTACCCATCTTGATTGATTCACTGCAAATTCTTTTAGTGGTGGTATTGGCGATTGCTCTTAGCCTTGCTGCTACGCTTTATCCTTCTTATCGAGCATCTTCTGTTAAACCTGCTGAGGCACTTCGCTATGAATAAGCTATTAGAATGTCGTGATATTCGTAAAGTCTACCGAGAGGGTTCGTTAGATACGGAAGTGTTGAAAGGCGTAAGTTTCGATATCGACAAAGGGGAGTTGGTTTCTATTGTTGGCTCTTCTGGTTCGGGAAAAAGTACCTTATTGCATATTTTAGGTGCGTTAGATGACGCAACTCATGGTGAAGTTGATTTTCTAGGGCAAAACCTATCAGCTTTGAGCTCGAACAAACAGGCTGCATTACGCAACAAGCACCTTGGTTTTGTATACCAGTTTCATCACTTGTTGGCTGACTTTACTGCGCTTGAAAATGTGGCGATGCCACTGATGATTGGCGGTGCTAAAGTAGCGGATGCAAAACAGGCGGCTAAAGCGCTGTTAGATAAAGTTGGTTTGAGTCATCGGATGCAACATAGACCCTCCGAGTTATCGGGCGGTGAGCGTCAGCGTGTTGCGATTGCGCGTGCATTGGTGAATAAACCTGATCTGGTCTTGGCTGATGAACCTACGGGGAACTTAGATCACAATACGGCACTGTCTATCTATGATTTGATGCGCGAGCTCAATAAAGAGTCAAACATTGCATTTTTGGTTGTCACGCATGACAAAGAGCTGGCAGCAAAAATGGATCGTCAAATGCACATGCAAGATGGTTTGCTCGTAGATCGTTTTGTGACTGATACAGCATCTGCGGAGGGCTAGTTTTGTTTACCTCTTTAGCTTTGATGATTGGTGGTCGCTTCAGTCGAGCGAAAAAGCGCAACAAGATGGTGTCTTTCATATCGCTTTCTTCAACCATTGGTATTGCGGTTGGCGTTGCTGTGATCATTATCGGTTTGTCTGCAATGAATGGCTTTGAGCGCGAGCTGCAATCGCGTGTGTTGTCTGTGATCCCACACGGCGAGTTAGAAGGTGTTAATGGACCACTTCATGACTACACCAAAACGATGAATCAAGCTCTAAAACATGAACATGTTGTTGCGGCAGCACCGTATGTTCGTTTTACGGGCTTGGCAGAAAAAGGCAGTAAGCTAAAAGCGATAGAAGTTCGTGGCGTAGAGCCTACTTTCGAGCAAGCGGTGTCGAGCTTATCGAATTTTATTGACCAAGCAGCTTGGCAAAACTTTTATGCCGGTCAGCAGCAAGTGATCTTAGGCCGAGGTGTAGCAAACGAGCTAAATGTCGCCGTGGGGGATTACGTTACGTTGATGATTCCGCAAACAGGCGGCGCAAATAAAGTGCAGGCTCCTAAGCGTGTGCGCGTGAAGGTGTCAGGGTTCTTAACGTTGAATGGCCAAATAGACCACTCTCTAGCGTTAGTACCATTAGCGGATGCTCAGCAATATGCGAGATTAGGGGAAGGGGTCACTGGCATTTCACTAAAAACGGACGATGTTCTCAATGCGCCTTCTATTGTTCGCGAGGTTGGTAGCATGGTTGATGTTTATGTGTATTTGAAAAGCTGGCAGCAAAAGTTTGGTTTTTTGTATCGCGATATTCAGCTCGTGCGCACCATTATGTACTTGGTGATGGTACTGGTGATTGGCGTGGCATGTTTTAATATTGTGTCTACGTTGATGATGGCAGTGAAAGACCGAGCGGCGGAAATTGCAATTTTGCGAACAATGGGAGCAAAAGATAGCCTAATCAAACGGATCTTTGTTTGGCAAGGTGTATTCTCTGGTGTATTTGGCAGTCTCGTCGGCAGTGTTATCGGTGTCTTAGTGGCGTTAAATCTGACCCCGTTAATTAAAGGGTTAGAGAGCTTAATTGGTCATCAGTTTTTATCGGGCGATATTTACTTCGTCGACTTCTTACCATCACAACTACACTGGCCAGATGTGGCATTGGTGTCAGTGACGGCGATAGTGCTTAGTTTACTTGCGACGTGGTATCCCGCTTCTCGTGCCGCAAGGTTGAATCCGGCGGCTGTACTGAGTTCTAAATAGCTGATTGTTTTACAATATGCGAAAAACAAAAAGGACCGAATTCGGTCCTTTTTTTGTATTTATCCGACTTGAGTAACATCGCGTTTCATTCTAACTGTTAGATGCCCCTCAACTGATAGCTCAAATGCTGATTTTTACGCAGTAAGGTCTTATCTTATTTTGCGTTTTTGCCAGCTCCGTACCACGGAGTAGCGCCAAAGCCCTCGAATTCCGAAGTAGCCAATAATCGCGGATACAACCCCACAAATTGCGCAGCCCAATAGAAATGGAGGTCCAATGGTGCTCATTTGCTGCATGATGAATTCCCACGATAGTTCAAAGTGAAAAGGTTGCGGGGGAAGACGCATCACTAGAGCACCTAGCTTGTACGCAAAGTAAAATAGCACAGGCATAGTGATAGGATTGCTGATCCATACCAAAGCGACGGAGAGGGGCAGATTGACACCCAACATAATGGCCAAACCAGCGGCCATGATCATTTGGCTCGGCAGCGGAACAAAAGCCATAAATAACCCGACAGCAAAAGCCCCTGATGCCGAGCGGCGGTTTAAGCACCACAAGTTTGGGTTGTACAACACATTGCCGAAGACCTTCAATGCTTTTTGGCGTTTGATCAATTCATGATCTGGCATGAAGCGTTTTATCAGCTTTCTAGGCATAGGACAGCATGACTCTCTCAGAAAAAAGTTGGACCTTGGCGTTATTTGTAGCGAGCGTAATCTCGTCGGCTTGGTGGCCGACAATACCAGATTGGCGTTGGTTGCTGCTGGGAATAATAACCACTGGCTCAATAATCAAATTACGTCGTGGCTTAATTAGCATAGGCGCAATTGCGGGCTTTATGGTTGTCATCGTCCACGGCAATGTATTGGAGTCTCAGAGACAAGCCCTTTTTCAAGCAGGGGAGAATATTACCATAATTGGTAAAGTTGACAGCCCTTTTACGCAAATAAGTCACGGTTATGAAGGTATTGTCGCTATAGAAGCGGTAAATTCTCAAACTCTGTTACCTTTTCTTAAACCTAAAATCCGTCTTATTACGCCTTTTCCACTCGATGTTAACAGTGAGTTTACGACATCCATCTCGTTAAAGCCGATTACAGGTCTACGCAACGAAGCTGGCTTTGATGCTGAAAAGCACGCGATGGGTAAAAATATTATCGCCCGAGCGGTTGTTAACAAAGACGCTAAGTGGATTGTTCGTTCTAATGTATCTCTGCGTCAATCCATTATTGCCGATGTCGCTGATGATGTGTCTTCCCTTCATCATTTCTCGTTAATAAGTGCGTTAGTTTTTGCTGACCGTTCTTGGTTGTCTAAGGAAGATTGGCAAGCGCTCAGGGACAGTGGTTTACTGCATTTGGTCTCCATTTCTGGTTTACATATTGGTATGGCGTTTACTTTTGGGCTAGTCGTGGGCGGTACCGTTCGTTATCTATTACCCCAATACCAGTTGTTGCCTAGCTTATATGGGCTGATTTTCGCTGTTGCCTACGCTTGGTTAGCGGATTTCTCTCTACCTACTACGCGAGCAGTGTCGGTATGCGTTGTTTACGTTCTCCTGAAGTATACTCTGGTGCACTGGACTTCTTGGCGAGTTCTTTTGCTTGCAGTATCTCTACAACTGCTTGTCCAACCTTTTGCATCCTACAGTATGAGCTTTTGGTTATCATACCTCTCCGTTTGTGCGGTATTGTTCGCAATTAATTTGATTCAACATCAAAGGGGAGATTGGAAAACGAAATTAAAAGCGGTATTGCTTACTCAATTGATGTTGGGCGCTTTAATCGTACCTGTTAGTGGCCATTTCTTTTCCGGTTTTAGTTTGTCCTCAATAGCCTACAACTTGGTATTTATTCCTTGGTTCGGATTTATCGTTGTACCTTTGATGTTTCTAGCCCTGTTCTCATCTTTGTTTCTTGAAATGATAGCGAAGCCTCTGTGGCATTTGGTGGACTGGTCATTACAGCCATTGAGCACGTCAATACAGTACGCAATAGGTTCTTGGCAACCTATTAGCATGGAAATGACAATGCTGGTTATGGCGATAGTGGTTTGCTTAATATTTCAACGGTTCATGTCTCAGTACGCGTGGTATTTGTTACTCGGCATCGTTATTAGTATCAAGCTTGCATCGGAGTATGAACCGCATTGGCGTATCGATGTATTAGATGTAGGTCATGGCCTTGCAGTGGTTGTAGAAAAAGACGACAAGGTGTTGCTGTATGACACTGGTAAAGCATGGCAAAGCGGCAGTATCGCAGAGCAGGTCGTCACTCCGGTTTTGCATCAACGAGGTTATGAAAGCATAGATACACTGATTCTAAGCCATTCCGATAATGATCACGCAGGCGGCCGCTTTTTCATTGAAGATGCTTTTTCTCCACAACGTAAACTTAGTAGTCAATTCTTTATCGAATATGAGCCTTGCACTAGAGGCGACCAATGGAAATGGCAAGGATTAAACATGGAAGTGCTCTGGCCTCCTGCACTTGTTCAACGTGCGTATAATCCGCACTCCTGTGTATTACGACTTACTGACCCTATTTCTAACTTTAGTATGCTTTTTACTGGTGATATTGAGGCCATTAGCGAGTGGATTTTGCTTAGAGAACCCGGAAAGTTACAAAGCGATGTGATGCTAGTCCCTCACCACGGGAGTAAATGTTCATCGAATCCTCGATTTATCGAGTCGGTGAGCCCGAGTGTGGCGGTTGCTTCTTTAGCAAAAAACAATCGATGGGGAATGCCAGCGGAAAATGTCGTTGCTTCATACCGAAAGCTTGGCATTACTTGGCTTGATACTGGTGAGGGTGGTCAGGTAAGCTTCTTTATTCACCGTGATAATTGGCACTCAGAAACCAAACGTAGCGATACATTTGAGCCTTGGTATAGGCAGATGCTGCGTAAGGGAGTAGAATGAGAGTCTTAATGTAAGAAAATAAAGCACTTCTATGTCGATAAATACTGATGAAACGACTTGGCAGACGTTTAAGCGTCTATGGCAATTTATTCGCCTTTATAAGTCAGGTCTTGTCGTTGCAGTCATTGCATTAGTTATTAATGCCATATCAGATACCTATATGATTTCCCTGCTAAAACCACTACTCGATGAAGGTTTTGGGAACGCTGAATCTGATTTTTTACGCACGCTTCCATTGATTATTTTTGCCATGATGTTCATCCGTGGCATAAGTGGATTTGTCTCCACCTACTGTTTGAGCTGGGTATCTGGCAACGTAGTTATGCAAGTCCGTCGCATGGTGTTCAATCACTTTATGCATATGCCAGTGTCATACTTTGATAAGGAAAAGACGGGCAACTTATTGTCGCGTATAACCTACGACTCAGAGCAAGTATCAGCGGCAACTAGCCAAGCGTTGGTGAGCATTGTGCGTGAAGGCGCAAGTATCATTGGTCTGTTAGTCTTGATGTTTTACAACAGCTGGCAATTGTCGCTAGTGCTGTTTGCTGTTGCTCCTGTTGTGGCATGGGGTATTGGTGTTGTTTCTAAACGTTTTAGAAAAATATCCAAAAATATGCAGACCATGATGGGTAACGTAACTGCATCAGCAGAGCAGATGCTGAAAGGCCATAAAGTTGTGTTGAGCTATGGCGGCCAAGACATCGAACGTAAACGATTTGAAAAAGTCAGCAACCAAATGCGTCAACAAAGCATGAAGTTGGTGACGGCTCAAGCGGCGGCTAACCCTATCATACAAATGATTGCATCACTTGCAATTGTTGCCGTTCTTTATTTGGCAAGTATTGATTCGATTAAAGAGCAACTGACTCCTGGTACATTTACTGTTGTCTTCTCTGCAATGTTTGGGCTGATGCGCCCACTTAAAGCGCTGACTAACGTTACTTCTCAGTTCCAACGTGGTATGGCCGCGAGCCAAACGCTCTTCGCGTTAATTGACCTCGAGCCTGAGAAAAACGAAGGTAAGTTGACAGTTGAACGCGCAAATGGCGATGTTTCAGTTAAAAACGTAAGCTTTACTTACACTGGTGCAGAAAAACCAGCATTGGAAAATGTCAGCTTCGATATTCCAAGAGGAAAAACGGTGGCGCTAGTTGGCCGTTCTGGCTCAGGTAAAAGTACCATCGCGAACTTGTTCAACCGCTTCTATGATGTTGACAGTGGATCTATCACATTAGATGGGCATGATATTCGTGATTACGAGCTAAAGAATTTACGCCAGCAATTTGCACTAGTATCGCAAAATGTTCATTTGTTTAATGACACGATAGCAAACAATATTGCGTACGCAACGGATGGCCAATATGAGCGTAGTGATATCGAGAAAGCGGCAACACTCGCGCATGCGATGGAGTTCATCGGCAAAATGGATGATGGACTTGATACCATGATTGGTGAAAATGGTGCTAGCTTGTCTGGTGGTCAACGCCAACGTGTTGCGATTGCGCGAGCTCTATTGCGTGATGCTCCAGTGCTGATTCTTGATGAGGCAACTTCGGCTTTGGATACCGAATCCGAGCGAGCTATTCAAGCTGCACTTGATGAGCTGCAAAAAGACAAAACGGTACTTGTAATAGCGCACCGCTTATCCACAATCGAGAAAGCCGATGAAATTCTTGTGGTTGATGATGGTGCCATCATTGAACGTGGCAACCACGCTGAGCTTATTGAGAAAAATGGTGCGTATGCACAATTGCACCGTATTCAGTTTGGTGAATAAGCGCGGTGATTGAAAAAATCTGGTTTGAAAGCCATCCAATAAAATATCTCTTGTGGCCGCTTTTGTGGCCACTGAGTTTATTATTTGGAGCGATAAGCAAGTCAAAGCGAAAGCAATACCAAACTGGCCGCAAGCAAGCTTATAATGCGCCTATACCTGTTGTTGTGGTTGGCAATATCACTGCTGGTGGCAATGGTAAAACACCAGTTGTTGTGTGGCTTGTTGAGCAACTACAGCAAATGGGCTTTAAGCCGGGGGTTGTTTCTCGTGGTTATGGGGCAAAGGCTCCTGCCTATCCGTTAGTGCTAAAAGAAGATACGCCAGCGAAGCATTGTGGCGATGAACCTAAGTTGATTCATCGCCGTACAGGAGCACCTGTTGCGGTAGATCCTGTGCGTTCAAATGCAGTGAAAGCACTGCTAGATTTGGATGTGGATATCATAATTACGGATGATGGATTACAACATTATGCGTTAGGCCGTGATATTGAGTTAGTGATTGTGGATGGGAATCGCCGGTTTGGGAATGAAAGCCTGATTCCATTAGGTCCTTTACGTGAAGGTATTGAGCGACTTAAAGAAGTCGACTTTATCATCACCAATGGCGGTCAAGCGCATACGGGCGAAATCGCAATGGCTTTAGCACCCTCTAAAGCTATTAATCTTAAGACTAAGCAACATGTGGATGTCTCGGAGTTGAAAGATCTCGTCGCATTTGCGGGCATTGGGCATCCTCCGCGTTTTTTTCATACACTAAACTCGATGAACGCAGATGTTAAAGTCACAAAAGGTTTTGCTGACCATCAAGACTTTGATCAACAAGAATTAGAAGCATTGGCTCAACAAGGGACCAATGTGATTATGACCGAGAAAGATGCCGTCAAGTGCAGCCATTATGCGCAAGATAATTGGTGGTATCTGCCTGTATCTGCCCAGTTTGAGTCAAACGATGCAGAGCAAATTTTAAATAGAATAAAAGAGGTTAAAGCGGCTTATGGATCACCGTCTACTTGAGATTGTAGCTTGCCCTGTTTGCAAAGGTAAGCTGACGTACGATAAAGATAATCAAGAGTTGATCTGCAAATTGGATCGCCTTGCTTACCCGATCAAAGAGGGTATTCCAGTTCTGCTAGAGCCTGAAGCTCGCACTATGAGCATGGATGAGGGACGCTAATGTCTTTTACGGTTGTCATCCCTTCGCGCTACGCATCGAGCCGTTTGCCTGGTAAACCGCTAGCGGATATTGGTGGTAAGCCTATGGTTCAGTGGGTTTATGAACAAGCGCTACAAGCGGGTGCGGAAGATGTCATCGTTGCAACTGATGACGAGCGTGTTGCGAAAGCGGTTTCGTCATTTGGTGGTAAAGTTTGTATGACCTCTCCCCACCACGAATCAGGTACGGAGCGTCTTGCCGAAGTTGTTGAAAAAATGGCTATTCCGTCAGACCACATTATTGTTAATGTGCAAGGGGATGAGCCTTTGATTCCGCCGTCCATCATTCGTCAGGTTGCTGATAACTTATCTGGGTGTGAAGCCCCGATGGCGACGTTAGCTGTAGAAATAGACTCGGAAGAGGAAGTGTTCAACCCGAACGCTGTTAAAGTTGTCGCAGATGAGCAAGGTTATGCGATGTACTTTAGTCGAGCAACCATCCCTTGGGATCGCGATAACTTTGCTAAACAAGACAAAACCATTGCCAACCCATTAATGCGTCATATTGGTATTTATGCTTATCGAGCTGGTTTCATTAATACGTATGTCAACTGGGCACCAAGTGCATTAGAGCAGATTGAGTGTCTTGAGCAACTGCGAGTGCTTTGGTACGGTGAAAAAATTCATGTGGCGGTAGCGAAAGAAGCACCAGCAGCAGGCGTTGATACGCCCGAAGATCTAGAAGCCGTGCGCGCGATTGTTGCAAAGCAAGCGTAACAAATGCTCAGATAGATTTAAGAATAAACAAGGCTCCTGAATTAGGAGCCTTTTTGTTTTACTTGTATCGAGGTATTAGTTAAATGTTAGTGTCGTATTGGTTCCGTTTAGGGCAGGTCGCTAAGACTTCTCGGTGACCGGTGTCTTTCACTTCTTGGAGAATGACATCAAAGCCCCATAATCGATACACGTGCTTTAGAACTTCTTCGTAACTATCATCAAGTGGGATGCGGTTGTGAGGAACGTACTGCAACGTAAGCGAGCGATCACCACGGACATCGACATTAAACACCTGAATGTTTGGCTCAAGATTAGATAAGTTATACTGAGCGGCTAGGGTTTCTCTAATGCGTTTATAACCCATCTCATCGTGTATCGCAGCGACTTCAATAAAGTTCTTATGATCATCATCGTTGATCGCAAACAACTTGAAATCACGCATTAATTTCGGAGAAAGGTATTGGCTAATAAAGCTTTCATCTTTGAAATTATGCATCGCGAAATGCACTGCATCTAACCAGTCGGTTCCTGCTAGGTCTGGAAACCACTCTTTGTCCTCATCAGTTGGTTCTTCACAGATACGCTTAATATCTCGGAACATGGCAAAGCCTAACGCGTAGGGGTTAATGCCATTAAAGTAAGGGCTGTTATAAGGTGGCTGAGCCACGACACTGGTGTGGCTATGTAAGAACTCTAGAATGAATTTTTCAGACACCAAGCCCTCATCATAAAGATGGTTGAGTATGGTGTAGTGCCAGAACGTTGCCCAGCCCTCATTCATAACTTGCGTTTGTTTTTGCGGATAAAAATACTGACTGATCTTACGGACGATCCGAACAACTTCACGTTGCCACGGCTCTAGCAACGGCGCATGTTTTTCGAAGAAGTAGAGCAAGTTTTCCTGAGGCTCGCTTGGGAATCGCTCTTTGATGTCTTCCTCTTTCGTCTTGGCTGTCGGTACGGTGCGCCAAAGCTCATTAACTTGAGATTGTAGGTATGCTTCGCGTTCTTCTTGTCTTGCTTTTTCCTCTGTAATTGAGATTTTCTCTGGACGCTTGTAGCGGTCTACACCAAAGTTCATTAACGCGTGACAAGAGTCGAGCAGCTTTTCCACTTCTTTTACGCCATATCGTTCTTCACATTCGGCTAAGTACTTTTTGGCGAACAGCAGATAGTCGATAATAGAACTGGCGTCAGTCCACGTTTGGAATAGGTAGTTACCTTTGAAAAAAGAGTTATGGCCGTAACACGCGTGCGCTATCACGAGTGCTTGCATTGTTACCGTATTTTCTTCCATCAAATAAGCAATACAAGGGTCGGAGTTAATCACAATCTCGTAGGCTAACCCCATTTGACCATGTTTATAGTTCTGCTCTGTTTGAATGAATTTTTTACCAAATGACCAGTGGTTGTAATTGATTGGCATGCCGATACTTGAGTAGGCATCCATCATCTGTTCTGAAGTAATCACTTCTATTTGGTTAGGGTAAGTGTCTAGGCGATAATGCTCCGCGACACGCTTAATTTCTTTGTGGTATCGCTCTAACAGCTCAAATGTCCAATCTGGTCCATCTGGCAACACTTTACTGTTACGCTTCTTAGGCGCCTCTCCTGAGAGGTTTCTCGTTGCGGTATTCATCGCTAGCCTCCTTACGCCGTTTCTTTTTGGAATAGTTCACGAAAGACTGGGAAAATATCCTCCACAGAGCGAATGTTTTTCATTGCGAAATTAGGAAACTCTTCAGTGAGTTTTTCGTACTCATGCCATAGAGTTTGGTGCGATCGCCGCGTGATCTCTATGTAAGAGTAATACTGACAGTTTGGAAGTAATTTGTTCACTAACAGATCCCGGCATCTTGGCGAATCATCTGCCCAGTTGTCACCGTCGGATGCTTGAGCTGCATATATGTTCCACTGACCAATCGGGTATCGCTCTTTTACTATTTCATCCATTAACTTGAGCGCGCTAGATACAATGGTACCCCCGGTTTCTTGTGAGTAGAAAAATTCGTGCTCGTCCACTTCCTTCGCTTGGGTATGGTGGCGGATAAAGACGACTTCGACATTCTCGTAGGTACGAGTTAAGAACAAGTACAAAAGAACATAGAAGCGTTTTGCGATGTCTTTCGTTGCCTGGTCCATCGAACCGGATACGTCCATTAGACAGAACATTACCGCTTGGCTCGATGGTACCGGGCGTTTCTCATAGTTCTTGAAGCGTAAGTCGAAGGTATCGATGAACGGCACGCTTTCGATTTTCTTGCGCAGTTCTTCAATTTCAGCCTTCAAGCGGTTCTCTTCAAACTGCTGAGCAGGTTCAATATTTTTGATGCGAGCAAGTTCGTCTTCTAACTCTTTAAGAAGTCGTTTCTTACCAGCAGTCATTGCAGTACGGCGCGCAAGAGATTGTTGCAGAGAACGAACTACGGCGATATTGGAAGGGATACCGGCAGTTTGAAAGCCTGCACGGTGTGTTTTCCATTCAGTGATTTTGGCAATTTGGTTTTTTTCTAGATTAGGCAGCTCGAGATCTTCAAACAAAATATCGAGGTACTCATCTTTTGATATTTGGAATACAAATTCGTCTTGGCCTTCTCCATCTGGACTGGCGTTTCCTTCTCCAGAGCCGCTACCTTGACCGCCACCTTTGGGACGCTCAATTTTATCACCAGTAATGAATTGATCGTTACCGGGATGAACTCGTTCGCGAACACCACCTTTGCCTTGATGAAATATAGGCTCATTGATGTCTTTGTGAGGGATAGAGACGTCTTCGCCCGTTTCCGTATTCGTAATCGAGCGTCGATTCACTGCGTCTGCTACCGACTCTTTTATTTGCTCTTTGTGGCGCTTCAAGAAG
Source organism: Vibrio sp. 947 (assembly GCF_033339115.1). NCBI lineage: Bacteria > Pseudomonadati > Pseudomonadota > Gammaproteobacteria > Vibrionales > Vibrionaceae > Vibrio > Vibrio sp. 947. The sequence goes on from NZ_JAWOTX010000002.1 coordinate 49,955, forward strand.
CGCTGTCGATTAACAGCGCTCTTGTTCTTGCCATTGAGCCTTCGGTCTATAAATTGCGCCATGAAATAGCCCTCTTCATGTTTCACAAGCGACCTAACTCAATACTGGGTTAGGATGACTTACGTACTCGTAGGTACCACTCAGAAAGTAGGCGAACCTGTTTCTCGGTATAGCCTTTTTCCATCATGCGAGCGACAAAGTCGTCGTGCTTCTTCTGATCTTCAGAAGAGGTTTTCGCATTAAATGAGATAACCGGAAGTAGCTCTTCGGTATTGGAGAACATTTTCTTCTCGATTACTGTGCGCAGTTTTTCGTAGCTGGTCCAAACCGGGTTTTGACCATTGTTATTCGCTTTCGCACGAAGCACAAAGTTAACGATTTCGTTTCGGAAATCTTTCGGGTTAGAAATACCAGCTGTTTTTTCGATCTTCTCTAGCTCAGCATTCAGTGAAGAGCGATCAAATAGCTGACCAGTTTCTGGATCTCGGTACTCTTGGTCTTGAATCCAGAAGTCTGCATAGGTGACATATCGGTCGAAGATGTTTTGGCCGTATTCAGAGTAAGACTCAAGATAAGCGGTCTGAATCTCTTTACCGATAAATTCAACGTATCGAGGTACTAGGTAGCCTTTCAAGAACTCGAGATATTTCTCTGCTGTTTCAGCAGGGAACTGTTCGCGCTCAACCTGTTGTTCAATCACATAGAATAGATGTACAGGGTTGGCTGCCACTTCGGTTTGGTCGAAGTTAAATACGCGTGACAAAATCTTAAAGGCAAAACGTGTTGAGAGACCGTTCATGCCTTCATCGACACCAGCATAATCACGATACTCTTGATAGCTTTTTGCCTTTGGATCCGTATCTTTCAGCGTTTCACCGTCGTATACGCGCATCTTAGAGAAGATGGACGAGTTTTCAGGCTCTTTAAGTCGAGAAAGAATACTGAATTGTGCCAGAGTCTCGAGCGTGCTTGGTGAACAAGGGGCTTGAGACAACTCACTGTTTTCAAGAAGTTTTTGGTAGATTTTGACTTCTTCTGAAACACGTAGACAGTAAGGTACTTTCACAATATAAACACGGTCCAAGAACGCTTCATTGTTCTTGTTGTTACGGAAGGTCTGCCACTCAGATTCGTTTGAGTGAGCCAGAATCATACCGTCGAATGGAATCGCAGAAAGGCCTTCTGTACCGTTGAAGTTGCCTTCTTGCGTTGCTGTTAACAGCGGGTGAAGCACTTTGATTGGTGCTTTGAACATCTCAACGAATTCCATTAAACCTTGGTTTGCTTTACACAGCGCACCGGAGTAGCTGTAAGCGTCTGGATCGTCTTGCGAATAGTGTTCAAGCTTACGAATATCGACTTTACCAACCAATGATGAGATATCTTGGTTGTTTTCATCGCCTGGTTCAGTTTTGGCAATACCGATTTGGTCAAGGATAGAAGGGCGTACTTTCACTACTTTAAATTTGGTGATATCACCACCAAACTCGTGAAGACGTTTAGCGGCCCAAGGAGACATGATCGAGCGAAGATAACGGTGCTCGATGCCATACTCTTTTTTCAAAATATCGCCATCTTCTGTGGCTTTGAATAGGCAGAATGGATGGTCATTCACTGGGCTGCGTTCGCCGTTAGCAGTAAGAACATAAATAGGCATCTGTTCCATCAGAGCCTTAAGCTTTTCTGCAAGCGAAGACTTACCGCCACCTACAGGGCCGAGTAGGTAAAGAATCTGCTTACGCTCTTCTAGGCCTTGCGCCGCATGTTTTAGGTAAGACACAATTTGTTCTATGGCATCTTCCATGCCATAAAAGTCTTTAAAGGTTTCATAACGAGAGATAACACGATTCGAGAAGATTCGGCTTAGTCTCGGATCTTTTGCCGTATCGATTATCTCTGGTTCACCAATCGCCATCAGTAGGCGTTCTGCTGCATTAGCATAAGCGCTTTTGTCATCTTTACACAGGGCTAAAAACTCCTGTAACGACATCTCTTCATCTTTTGCAGCTTCATATCTTGATTGATAGTGGTCGAAAATACTCATGTCGCTTTCCCCTTTAATAGTCAGTCTACCGACGAACGTTGATTCAGGCTTTCCACCAACAGTTATGCTCGTTGTTGTTTGAATATACGTCCTGTTATCACATTTGGTTCGTACAGAATGTAAGATTGGCGACACCAAAGACTTTGCTTTATGGACGGTTTTTTCGTTACAACGGTGAGCGGTGGATATGAATTTTTCAATCACAGCCTTTCTCTACTTAAGCCTAGTCGGGGATTTGCAATTTTGCTTAACAATTATGAATTTATTGTAAAAGTGACATTTGAATCACTCTTTTATTAAGGACGAATTTATGTCGTGAATAGGTGCAATAGAAATCAAATATTTGGCAAAGACAGAAGAGTCTCAGTGATTCGTTGTTCTACATTGAGCAAGGTAAGTGAAAGAGGTAGGAAGAGAGCAAAGTCTTAGATAAGTTTGTGACAGGGTAAATAACAAGGAGAGCGGGCGCTCTCCTCATCTTAGACGACCATTTTATGCGCTGAAGATTTGCGCTAGTTCGTTTTCACATAAATGATACTGACGAGGGCAGTTACGCCAAGTTTGCAGCATACGGCGGTATTTATCTAGCATCGGCATTTGGCTGTTAAAGTGATGATCTGCCTTGTCAAACTGAGGGTACAAACCTTCAGAATCGATGAGAAAACGTACGTAATGTACTTGTTGCGCTTCTGAAGCGATATCAAATCCCAAGAACTTCAAGCGGCGCTGATCTACGTTGCTGCGGTCTTCATCGTCTAGCATGTTGTAAGATTCTTGCATCGCATGATACATCTCCATAACGTCGATGATCTCACGACATTCTGCTTCTGAGAGGCAGCCGAAATCTTTGTTCAACTCTCGCATTTGTAGTTCATAACCACGTTCAACGATCGTTTGTAAGCGTTTGTATTTGGCCGCATTACTTGGATCAAGTTGAGACATAAGGTTGTATTGGTTTGATAGAATCAAACGTTGAGCGTTTGACATTTCCATGGTGACCTCACTAGATATCTAATACATTTTTAATGTGCTTAGGTTAACGCTTAAGACATGAGTGAAACATGATCTCAACACATATTTAATACTAAAAAATGGCAAGAACTGTCACTTTTGACCAGTTTGAAAACACTTATTTATGGTAATGATTGTATATGTAGTCTCGGTCTGAAAATACTCTCAGCCACTCTGGCTTGAATACGGTTAAAACCGCCAGTGCCATACCATTTAATAGACCTTCTGGAAAGGCGAGCAACGGCACAAAAACAAAGTAGTTATGTTGAATGGTTTCCCAATCGTAGTGACCAACTGATAGGTGATAAAAAGAGTTAATGATGAGGTGCAGACTTCCTGTTATCGCGCCATTGAAAAATCCAGCAACGAAGATGAAAACAAAAATGTTTCGTGGCAAGTAGTGGTAACTCAGAAGAAACACTAAGTAACTAATGAAAATCGGAATTAGGGCAGATAGAACTAACGACGTGGGTAAGAGTAGCAAGGACACATCATGTAGTAGGTGGTTGACCAGCATTGCAGGGATACTGAGTAGAAATGCCATACGCCAACCATACATCATCGTCAGCGTTGTTAGTGCAAGAAAATGAATCTGTAATCCTTCTTTTACACCTGCTTGAGCTGTCCATAAAATACTGAAAAAGAAGAGCGTTGCAAAAACGAGGTGCTGAAATCCTTTCTCTTTTTCCAGTTTGGGCCAAACGACTTTTTTCCAATCTGGTAGGCAGTAGACTACTACTATCCAAATTGAGACAACAAGAGAGCCTAAGTTAAACAAATCCATGTTACTTCCTTCCTATGCGCACATGACGCAATCATTTCTATCGTTCTTTTTCTACCTAAATGACCGCAGAGAAACTCACTGATAAGGCTTAGATATAATCAAAAAAATACCAGCAATAAGCTGGTATTTTAAAGAGGTTAGTCTTGCGGTTCACTTAGTATTTTACGTTATCGTTGTATTGAGCAAGAATGGATTGAATTTCATCCATGGTTTCTTTCGGTGGCGGGTTTACGCCTTCGAGTGGGTATTCTAAGCCTAACGCTTCCCACTTATGAGCCCCTAATTTGTGGTAAGGAAGTAACTCGACCTTTTCGATGTTATCCATGTCTTTAATAAATTCACCAAGCATGTGTGCTGCTTCTGGGTCATCTGTGTAACCAGGCACGACGACATAGCGAATCCATGTTTTCTTTCCGATTTTTTGTAAGTAACGAGCAAAGTCCAATGTGCGTCGGTTGGATACACCGATGAGATCTTGGTGCACTTCGTCTTTCATGTGTTTGATGTCAAGCATGACTAAGTCTGTTGCATCCAGTACTTCATCGATAACATCAGTGTGCTTACGAACATAACCGTTAGTATCTAGACATGTATGAATGCCTTCGGCTTTAGCAGCGCGGAAAAAATCACGTACGAATTCCGGTTGAAGCATCGCTTCGCCGCCAGAACAAGTAACGCCACCACCTGATGCATTCATGAAGTGGCGGTAACTTTTCGCTTCGGAAATGATTTCTTCAACCGTGACTTCTTTGCCATCATGCGTGTCCCAAGTATCGCGGTTATGGCAATACTTACAGCGCATTAAACAACCTTGCAAGAAGACGATAAATCGAATACCAGGTCCGTCTACGGTACCACATGACTCAAATGAGTGAATACGACCAGCTGTTGACATCTTTTGCTCTCATTACTAGTAAATTCTAGCTGTTATTTTATTACAAAAAGCAGGGTTAAAACAGCTTTGTCGGTACTAAAGGCAAGGTTATTTGAAGAAAGAAAATAGATGGAGCCAATCTACATAAACGCTTGAACACGAGGTGGTTAATACCTACCCCGAGAACTTGCCGTGTATCTAGATTGACTTCGATGCTGGGATAATCCAGTTTTTAGAAAAAGGCGAACACGGAGAACGAGCCTGTCCCATAAACATCGGTTTGGGCTTCTTCATAATCCGGTGTTTTAATTGTAAAGGTGATGCTTGCACCGTAATTTTGGTTGTACCAAGATACCCCCGCGACGGCACTTGCTTGCCAATTTTGCAGTGTGGCGTCGTATGGCGCTGACGGTTCAGGAATGCCAGGACGATCTCCTTCGATAGTCATGTCATTAAAGCGGTAACGACCTTCAAACCCGGTGAACAAGAACCAACTCGACGTATTCTGAGCGATCATACTTGCTGAAAAAGGGCTTTCGACACTGATATTGGCGGCTCCGATGCTATTCGCTAGGTTTGTACCCCAACGAAACATGACGCCTTGAGAGACATCACTACGGAAGTTACCCGCATTGATGTCGTTAATGTTGGTGATCTCCCATTGTGTTTTTTGTTCTTCGCTGCGCATCAATTTGTTAAATACGCGGTAACCAAGGCTGAACGCAACTTTATCTTCAATCTGGTAATCCCAACCTTGAGGGTCCGTCGATCCTGTTATGCCGTGAACGATTTCTTGCGCCTTTTCTGATAGCGAACTTTCACCCGTAGCTCCTATGGTGAAATTGTACCGTACAGCTTTGTCACTCGTTAGGGAAAGGTAGTTGATTTCGGTGTGTAGGTAACCGGCATATGGGCGATCATTGATTAGTGGATAATCGGCTTCAATGTCGCTTGGAGTCCACATTTTGTGGCCAAGAACCAACTCTATTTTATCGATATTGGCGTGCTCTGAGTTAGCTAGACTCAGCCATTTCCATTGGCTTTCTTGTATCAGTTGGTCTGTCGCGTACGAAAGGAATACACCATTCGTATAGTCTTGATCGACGCCAAAAATACCATCGTTGTCGATGGTAAAAGAAACCGTAGACTTAGTGGATGCTATTGCAACTGGAGAAAGAAGGGTAAGAATAATTAATTTACTAAATCTCATAGACTTTATTTGCTAACTTTTTTCGCATCATACGTAAGAATGCGGGCAAAAGTCTTTCGCGATATCACAACTTTCATTCAAGAAATAAAAAAAGGCTGATGCTACTTAGCATCAGCCTTTGTTGTATTACTAGAACGTTATTTCGCTATAGTCTTATAGAGACTCAGTGAATGTACGTGCGATTACGTCAGCTTGTTGCTCTGCAGTTAGAGAGTTGAAGCGAACAGCGTAACCAGATACACGGATTGTTAGCTGAGGGTATTTCTCTGGGTGCTTAACTGCGTCTTCTAGAGTTTCACGGTTAAGAACGTTCACGTTTAGGTGTTGGCCACCTTCGATACCCGCTTCGTGGTGGAAGTAACCATCCATCAGACCAGCAAGGTTAGCGCGTTGTGAACCCTCATCTTTACCTAGTGCGTTAGGTACGATAGAGAATGTGTAAGAGATACCATCTTGTGCGTCAGCAAACGGCAGTTTAGCAACTGAAGTTAGTGATGCTACAGCACCTTTCTCGTCACGACCGTGCATTGGGTTTGCACCTGGAGCAAATGGAGCACCAGCACGACGACCGTCAGGCGTGTTACCAGTTTTCTTACCGTAAACCACGTTTGAAGTGATAGTAAGAATTGACTGAGTAGGGATTGCATCACGGTAAGTCTTAAGCTTACGGATTTTGCCCATAAATACAGAAACAAGTTCACATGCAATGTCATCAACGCGTGGGTCGTTGTTACCGAATTTAGGGTAATCGCCTTCGATTTCGAAGTCGATTGCTAGACCGTCTTCGTCACGAATTGGCTTAACTTTTGCGTATTTAATTGCAGATAGTGAGTCAGCTGCAACAGATAGACCAGCAATACCACAAGCCATAGTACGCTTAACGTCACGGTCGTGTAGAGCCATTAGCGCCGCTTCGTAGCTGTACTTATCGTGCATGAAGTGGATAGCGTTTAGTGCAGTCACATATTGTTTCGCTAGCCAATCCATGAAGTGGTCCATTTTCTCCCACAGTTCATCGTAGTTAAGAACATCGCCTTCGATCTTAGGCATTTGCGGGCCAACTTGGATTTTTAGCTTCTCATCCACACCACCGTTGATGGTGTAAAGCATTGTTTTCGCAAGGTTCGCACGAGCACCGAAGAACTGCATTTGCTTACCAACAACCATTGGAGATACACAACATGCGATCGCGTAGTCGTCAGAGTTCATGTCTGGACGCATTAGGTCGTCATTTTCGTACTGAATAGAAGAAGTATCGATAGATACTTTCGCACAGAACTTCTTGAAGCCTTCAGGTAGTTGCTCAGACCAAAGAACAGTGATGTTTGGCTCTGGAGAAGGACCCATAGTGTATAGTGAGTTTAGGAAACGGAAGTTTGTACGAGTAACTAGCGTACGACCGTCAAGACCCATACCACCCATAGACTCAGTTGCCCAGATAGGGTCGCCAGAGAATAGATCATCGTACTCAGGAGTACGTAGGAAACGAACCATACGTAGTTTCATTACGAAGTGGTCGATCATTTCCTGAGCTTGTTCTTCAGTTAGCTTACCAGCCGCGATATCACGTTCGATGAAGATGTCTAGGAACGTAGAAGTACGACCTAGAGACATAGCCGCACCGTTTTGAGATTTAACAGCAGCTAGGTAACCGAAGTAAGTCCACTGAATAGCTTCTTGCGCAGTTTCAGCAGGACGAGAAATATCACAACCGTATTTTGCCGCCATTTCTTTGATTTGACCTAGAGCACGGTGTTGCTCTGCGATCTCTTCACGAAGCTGCATTGTCATTTGTAGGTCTTCGCCGTTCTCAAAACGCTCTTGTAGAGAAGAGAACTGCGCGAATTTATCCTTCATTAGGAAGTCAATACCGTATAGAGCAACACGACGGTAGTCACCGATGATACGACCACGACCGTATGCATCTGGAAGACCAGTCAGTACGCCAGATTTACGACACGCCATGATTTGAGGAGTGTAGATATCGAAAACGCCTTGGTTGTGAGTTTTACGGTATTCTGTGTAGATTTTTTTAACTTGTGGGTCTAGCTCGCGGTCGTAGGCTTTGCATGAACCTTCAACCATGCGGATACCACCGTTAGGGATGATCGCACGTTTTAGAGGAGCGTCAGTTTGAAGACCTACGATAGTTTCTAGGTCTTTTTCGATGTAGCCTGCATCGTGAGCAGTGATGGTAGAGATAACTGAAGTATCAAAATCAACAGGAGCGTGAGTCGCGTTCTCTTGTTTGATGCCTTCCATTACCTTAGCCCAAAGCTTGTTAGTCGCTTCAGTACCTTCAGAAACTAGGAAAGATTCGTCGCCTTCGTACGGAGTGTAGTTCTTCTGAATGAAATCACGAACGTTTACTTCGTTTTGCCAGTCGCCTGCAGCAAAACCTTCCCAAGCTTTAGCAAATTGCTCTGCCATGACATACCTACCTTTTTAGTAGAAAAAAATACGTACTGCTTCGCCGTTGAGCCAGCTATCCCCAAGTTAAAGAGGGGAACAGTACACTCTTATGAATAACAATATTTATAGTCTTAAATTTAAATGTTCGAGTTACAAAACTATAAATATTGTCACTAGTTTTAACGTTTCTCTTTTTAAGCAACAGTTAGAGGTTAAACTAAAATTTTTTTGCAAACCTTAAACTAAATCAATAAATCCTCAAAAATCTCGATAAAAATGGGGTAGCGACTAGCGCTACCCACACATTTTCTGAACTGTCAGCTTTACAGCCAAGCTTGGATGCCATATTGGCCTTCAAGCATACCAACTGCAAGCATAGCAACTAAACAGATAATAAGTACGCTTACTGGGATCACAATCTTGTCTACAAACGACAAGCGAGACGCGCGCTCTTTATCACCAATTAAGCCGTTGTTATCTAAAAGCATAGTTAGTGCCCAAGCTAGAACAGGGTTAACGACTGCTGAACCAAAGATACAGATGCCTGCTGCTTGTGAATCTTTTGAGTCTTTCACCATCTGCATGCCTGCTTCAAGTAGTGGTAGAGAGACACCAACGAGAAGAGCAACGCGCATAACTGGTGGCCATACAGCAACATCCATAGGGAAACCAAGGATTGCAACAATAATACATAGAGAACCTAGTAAGATTGCACCGCCAGGAATAGGGCGCTTCGCGATTGCTGCTGGGATCATGTAAGTCCCCCAAGATGATGTGATGTTACCACCACCGACAGCGGTACCGACCATTTGGCGCACAGAACACATTGTCATTGTGTCATCAACGTCCATCAGTACTTTTTCACTCTTACGTGGGTAGTTCATTTCTTGGAAGATGCGGTGACCCAAGAAGTCAGGAGACCACATTGCTACAGCAAGAATTGCGAATGGTAGAGAAGCGATGAAGTGTTCCATATTAGGAAGACCAAGCATCCAACCTTCTTCTGTTGAACCCCACCAGTAGATTGGGTTTAGGTTTGGAAGACCCGTCTCGGTTACGAATTTAATATCGAAGCCAGCGCCAAGAACAAGTGCGATTGCAAGGCCAGTGAAGGCACAAACAGGGATTGCTAGCCAGCGTTTGTTCACTTTAGCAAGAAACGCGTACAGGCCAATGGTAACCGCAAGAACGATTAGACCGATGTAACCCATGCTACCTGCGGCAACTGTGTCGGATTGCAAACCAACAGCCCAAGCTTGAATGGAATTAATTTGGCTCATTGTTCCGGTTAAACCCAAGAAGATGAGAAGGCCACCAGCCGTACCTTCAGAGGTGAGGTTAACCAGTTTTGAACCACCTTTTAACAGGCTCAGAATTAAACCAAACACACCAATGAGAATTGCCAATGCAAGAGGGTGAGCACCAGCAAGCGCGATGGTACCAATAAGAGGGATCATTGGGCCGTGGTTACCTGCTAGGTTGGCTTTAGGGTTAATAAAGCCAGAAGCAAGTACACAGAAAAGAAGTGCAGGGATGAGCATCTCTACACGGGCAACTTCGATGGCGAAATCTTTGCCCAGGTTAACATGGTCCCATGCGGCAGTTAGGCCTTCAGCCCAAGACATCATTACCGCAGAGTACATCGCGATAATACCAATCGTACCGGCAAGTGCTGGAACAAGATCTTCAAGTTCAAAACGGAAGTCACGACCTGGCAAGTTTAAGCCGAAACGACGCGGCTTCATAATTTGTAGTTCGTGGTCTAGGTAGTCTGAACGGCTTGCGAACTCAGATGCTGGACGATGAAGCTCACGGTAGCTCTTGGTCTCGATATCTGAATCAGAGTGCGTTTTGTTAACTGCGTCTGACATAGATTCCTCATATATTTAAAAGTTATGAATTCTTCATTCAATTGTGTTAATCCGCATCCTGCGGCACGCTTATGCTAGCTATTATTAGATTTGTTACACGTCGACATTGTGCCTAAGCATAGCTAATAACTTATTGTGTTGAGGCACAAAAAAATCCTCATCTTTTGGCAGGAGTCTAGCAAGATAGCCATTTAGGGTGATTGATTTAGATCACTTTAAGAATGGTTGTGAAATAAAACTACAGAAAGTTTCTGGCATGCGAATGAGATGGTGAAATCTTGTGTAATTTCATTACACAAGTTGCATAAAATTAGAATTTGTTGCTCTTATCGTTCGAGGGATTCGGGGTAAATATCAATATTCATGATGATTATATAAAGCTGGCTTTATTCTTGCTTTCTACAGAGCAAAGACGATTTTTTGGCTAATCATTGCCGCTCAGTTTAGGAAAAAGACATGAAACAGCTTAAAGTACTGCCACTAGTGGCAATCATCTCAGGGTTAATGGTCGGTTGTGGCGGCGGTGGCGGTGGCGGCGGTGGTGCTGCGCCGAAAACAGCGTTTACTTTTGATTTTGCTATACCAGCAACAATGACTGAAAGTGAAGCTACTGCGAAAGGTTGTACGGTGTATGACCACAAAACTGAGCTGAACGGTGATAAAACGGTCTTAACCTATAGCGCAGCGTCAAAAGAGCAAGTGACTAACTATGTTATCGGTTACTACTCTGATGCAGATGGCAAAAGAGCCGGAGACATCATCAAACCAACCACTGATAACTTTAAGTTTTATCTTGAAGATATCCCTGACGGTGGCTTTGTAACGTTTCAAGCAATAGAATTTAACGGTAGAGAAGCTCGCGTAAATACGTTTTCAAAAGAATTCTTACAAGATAAGAAACTACGTAATGCCACGTTTGCCCTTAACCGAGACTCTTTGAACAAGTGCTTTACTGGCGGAAACTTAGCAAGCAATAAGTTTACTAACCTAGATTACCGAAATGCTGAATCAGGTGGTGGAGACTACAACTTTGTCTCGCAAACCGATGTTTTCACGTCACCTAACCCTGATATGTTGCCTACCGATGAGCTTATGGGGCTTAAAGGTGAGCCTACGGCGTTGTTCCAGTATGAATCTGGTTCAAGCGACAAAGCGCTTTACCAGTATGGTATTGGTTCGTGGGGGACTGGTGAGATCGCCTTAGTCAGAGCGGATAATACGTCAAACATTTATTCGTCTTCTGATTATACTTACGACACTCTCCACATTGGTTTTATTACTAACGGCTTTGCGTATGATGCGCTGAAGCTAGATAAAACGGCCGTTGAATATAATCGACCTAGTGCAACGAATAAAGAAACTTGGGTCTACATGGCGTTCTCAGAGAATCAAGTTAATGGTTGGGACTCTCTACTTAACGAAACGGTCTCTGATGGATGGGATATTGACGTTGATCCAAGCTCTTACTTAAATATTGATAACCTGCCAAACACAAAACCAAGTGTATCAACACAAGGAAGTGCAGACTCGGTGATTGATCTGGACATGGGTTTAACATCGTCTACAGAAGGCTTTACTCGTGTCGCTTACTTTGCGGCTTCAGGCGACTATAAAGTCACACATCGTATTTTCACAAAGAGCGACAGTGACTCTGTTGTTGTTCCTGAGCTCCATTACTACAATTTCCCAACATCAGCCGTTAACGGTTTGAAAGTTTCAGCTTCGGACGATTTTAATCGCACTGCTTTGGTATTGAGTGACGATAGCAATATCGACTCTAAAGTTTTCATGAGCTTCTTTTCTAATGGTGAAGCGTCAGAGCCTGAGCTAGATGAAGACTTGGATGGCATCATTACTTCTGAAAAAGAAGGCCTAGAAAATGAAGTGACATTACGTACTTCAAACTCATTGGTAGTCAGTCGTTTTAATTAATTCATTACGACCCTAAATAAGTTTCAATTAACACTTTTGTAAATTTATTAAGCCCCTTCTAAAGGGGCTTTTTTATATTTAATATTCAGCTTTTGAAGAATAAGTTGCTATATATTGCATATTAATTTGGCTATCGTATCTTTCTATTCGAATTATTTAGGTTAATAATTTGTTGCAAGTTTCAGGGTGTGGTGCTAATTTGTTCCGAATTAGAGAGGGCGGAGTCCCTTAATTGCAGTGACAAAAACACAGGGAGTAGAGCGCATGAATGATGTACCAGCGCTAGATATAAAAGACCTGCACAAAACATTTGGACAAAATGAAGTTCTCAAGGGAATTTCTCTTGCCGCGCACAAAGGAGATGTCATCTCCATCATTGGCTCTTCCGGTTCTGGTAAGAGTACCTTTCTTAGATGTATCAACTTGCTAGAAACGCCTACCGCAGGCGAAATTTGGGTGAATGGTGAATTAATCCAAATGAAGAACAACCGAGCAGGGGAATCTGTTCCTGCTAATGAAAAGCAAGTGCAACGTATTCGCTCACGTCTAGCGATGGTGTTCCAAGGTTTCAACTTATGGTCACACCTGACAGTACTAGAAAACGTGATTGAAGCCCCTGTTCATGTTCTAGGCGTACCAAAAGCCCAAGCGATTGAAAACGCAGAAGTCTTGCTTAAGAAAGTAGGCCTATATGAGCGTAAAGACTATTATCCTGGACACTTATCTGGCGGTCAGCAGCAACGTGCCGCTATTGCCCGTGCGCTAGCAGTTGACCCTGAAGTGATGTTGTTTGACGAGCCAACCTCGGCGCTTGACCCAGAACTCGTTGGGGAAGTATTAGGGGTAATGAGAGATTTGGCAGATGAAGGACGAACCATGCTGGTGGTCACGCACGAAATGGCGTTTGCGCGAGACGTATCAAACCATGTGATGTTCTTGCATCAAGGCTTAGTGGAAGAACAGGGAAATCCAGCTAAGCTATTTACAAACCCGGATTCAGAACGATTACAGCAGTTTATCTCATCCATTTACTAATATTTTTAGGCGGCAGACTATTGCCTCCTAAGCCAGCACAACAAACAAAACGAAATAAAATAGCAATCACAGGAGTATGGAAATGAAAAAGTGGTTATTAGCAGCAACGATCGCCGCAACGGCAGTATCTGGTGTCGCTCAAGCGAAAGAATGGAAAACAGTTCGCTTCGGCATTGAGGGTGCTTACCCTCCGTTTAGCTGGACAGAAACTGATGGTTCTCTGAAAGGCTTCGACGTAGACATGGCCAACGCGCTTTGTGAAGAAATGCAAGTGAAATGTAAGATTGTCGCTCAAGATTGGGATGGCATCATTCCTTCTCTATTAGCGCGTAAGTACGACGCAATCATCGCTGCGATGTCTATTACTGAAGAACGTAAGAAGAAAGTCGATTTCACTGGCAAATACGCACTGATTCCAAACAAATTTATTGCCAAGAAGGGTGCGAATCTGGATTTTGACAACCTAGATGGCAAGAAAATCGCCGTTCAACGTGCAACAACACACGACAAATATCTGACAGATAACTATGGCGATAAAGTAGAGATTGTTCGTTACGGTTCTTTTGATGAGGCTTACCTAGATTTAGCCAATGGTCGTGTTGCCGCTGTATTGGGAGACGCCTCTGCTCTAGAAGAAGGTGTGCTTAATAAAGCGGGCGGCGACGCGTACGAGTTTGTTGGTCCGTCATTGACCGATCCTAAGTGGTTCGGTGAAGGTTTTGGTATTGCCGTGCGTAAACAAGATAAAGATCTAACGAAGAAATTGGACGCGGCGATAATTTCTCTACGTGAGAAAGGTGTTTATCAAGAAATTGCTGGTAAATACTTTAACTACGATGTGTACGGTGAATAAACCGTAATTAAGCGACCGTTGGCTTGTTCCTAGAAGTAGTCAACGGTCGATTTTTTGAGTTTAGGGATTAGGAACTCACCTATGCTAGATTTACAAGGATACGAAGCTTCGATTTTAAAAGGGGCTTTAGTAACGATAGAAGTTGCAGTGCTTTCACTCCTTCTTGCGGTGATCTTAGGTATGCTTGGCGCATTAGCTAAGCTAGCGCCTTACAAATGGGCAAGGGCGATTGCCACTCTTTACACCACCGTCATTCGCGGCATTCCAGATTTGGTTCTGATGATGCTGATTTTCTTTGGTGGACAAATACTTTTAAACAATAGCCTGTACTCCATTAACGAAACGCTCAATGAGTGGTTTGCTTCGAGTGATCCAAACCATGAGTGGACGTCTTACTTACCTGATTATATTGATGTCAGCCCATTTATTGCAGGTGTACTCACGATTGGTTTTATCTTTGGTGCCTACATGGCGGAGACTTTTCGCGGAGCGATCATGGCGGTGGACAAAGGTGAACTAGAAGCGGCGAAAGCTTATGGTATGAGCTCAGCCTTATCGTTTAGAAGAATCTTACTGCCTCAGATGATTCGTCATGCATTACCTGGATTTGGTAATAACTGGTTAGTGTTACTCAAGACCACAGCGTTAGTGTCCATCATCGGCCTGGATGACATGGTGAGAATGAGCTCGTTGGCGGCAGGTACGACGAAAATGCCGTTTACCTTTTACATGGCTGTCGCGCTCATCTTTCTGTTTTTTACCAGCGTTTCGACCGGGCTACTCAAGCTTGTTGAGCGTAAGTTCAGTATTCATGCGAGGTAAGTTATGGATTTTTCTTTGATTATTGAAAGCTTCCCAACTTATCTTCAGGGACTTTGGACGACAGTTTGGCTGGTAGGATTAGCGTTGGTTATCGGTTTGTGTGTCTCGATTCCATTAGCCGTGGCACGTAATAGTACGAATTATGCCTTTAGCTTACCTTCTTGGGGATTCATTTACTTTTTCCGTGGAACACCGTTGTTGGTCCAGTTGTATTTGATTTATTACGGTATGGATCAGTTCTTTCCTGTGAAAGATACCTTGTGGGAAAACGCCTGGTTTTGTGCTTTAGTCGCTTTTATTCTTAATACGTCGGCTTATACAGCAGAAATTATTCGTGGTGCGATTAATGGCTTGCCCAAAGGTGAAGTAGAAGCTGCCAAAGCGTATGGGATGAGTAAGTTTATGACATACAGACGTATTATCTTGCCTAGTGCACTGCGTCGAGCATTACCAGCTTATTCAAACGAAGTGATTTTCATGCTGCACGGTAGTGCGGTCGCGGGTATCGTTACCATTATGGATCTAACTGGCGCTGCGCGCTTAGTTAACTCACGTTACTATGCGCCATTTGAATCTTTCCTAACGGCGGGGCTGTTCTACATGGCACTGACGTTTATGATCTTGTGGTGCTTTAAAGTGGCAGAGAAGCGCTTCTTGGCATACCTACGTCCTTTAAGTTAATAATTAATGTCAGCAATGGTATCGGAATGGGTACCATTGCTTTTTGATGATTTTGTTATCTTCATTCCTATTTTCCCTACCGATACAAAAGACTATTTCTTTTTATTCATGTACTTACATTAATATTTGATAAACCCATTGTTTAGTAAGTAAAAATGAAAAAAACAATTCTATCGTTGGGCCTTGCCGCCGTTGCCACTGGATGTGGTGGGGGAGAGGGAGAGTCACAATCTAATGCTCAAGTAAAACCAACGCCAGCTTCAGTTCAACAAGCTCTGGAAACTGGTAATGCACTGCTCGTTTCTGACCCGAACGATTTCATCCGAGAAAGTCGGCAAGTTGTGGAAGGGCACAAGAAACAGTCGAATACGATCAAATCTGCAATTGCGAAAAACCTTTCTGGCCTTTATTGGGATCCAACCCATGATGCAGCGATATTGGCACCTCAGTATGGGTTCAACGACACCATCTTGATGACCAACAAGGCCATGGCTAGCGGTTATAAAGATCAGGCGTTGTCAATTGGCGTTGCTGGAGAAAAAGCTAATGGTCAACGTTATGCGCTATTAGGTAGTAACCCATTTAGAACGGCACAACGCTTTCCCGAGTCTTCGAATGCAGCGATGACTCAATGGCTAAGCAACCTGGTCACTTGGTTGTCAGGCGGAGCTACTTCAAACGTTGTCATCGCGCAAATGGATCAGTCTTATTACTTCCCTGATGAGCAAGCGACTCGGAATTGGCTGAACGACAATGTTTCACAAGAGTTGGCGTTTAACGAGGCCAACCTATGCGATGGTTCGAAGCTACTTAGCTGCTTGCAAACCAATACTCCAAACTTATTGATCTTGTCACAGCATCTGCAATCTGGAGATACCAACAAACCAGTACTCGAAGCTTTGGAATACGCTGAGCAAGCCCAAATTCCTGTTCTATACCTGCATTGGGATGGAGGACTAACTGATCTTGGCCAAGACATTTTGGAAAAATTCCATGTTGATTATGTGGGAGATAACTATTGGCGTAAGTTAGGCTTGGTTGATTGGGCGCCTTCATCACTCATGAACTTCGTGCCAGACTCTGTTGCTACGCAACAAGCGCTGTTGTCTCGTTTTGAATCTCAAAACTTCAATGTTGACTTGTCACAGTGTGATGACAAATCTTGTCCTGACACTGCGAATATGGAAAGTCAATTTTATGCAGGGGCAAACAGTATTCGCCATCGGTTGCAAAAGCTTGATGAACAAAAAGTAGATTTGTTTAATCAAGATGGCTACCAATACGAAAAACTCATGGTATTGCTGGCTGATCACTATCGTCAAACGGTTGTGTTCCCAATGGACAAACAATCAACCCAAACGACCGAATTCCTAAAATCGTATTTTGCCGATTACGTACAATACAACAGCCGAAGCGTGAACCCAAAACAACCAAATATGGGGAACTTCAGCCGTAGTGAGTTTAGCCCTGAAGTAAAGAGAATCAGCGCAACGATTAATATGGAATCAAAGCGTAACTTCCGCTCTGCTGGTGTGTATGCGCTTCCTGGGGAGACCTTTACGGTCACGCGCAATGACAGTAATGAAGTGACGACTAAAATTGTCATCAACAGTTTAAGAAGTGGCGCAACTCATGAGTTCAGCAAAGATGGATACACGCGACCAAAAATGCTGACTTCTTTCGCCTATGAGGTGAAGCCGGGTGAAACCATCACGCTGACTTCACCTTATGGCGGGCCTATCCAGGTTCACTTTAACAATAATGATGTACCAGTAGCTCTAACATTTAGCCATGTAGCGCAACACCATGTATGGAGAAGTGAAAAGGATAACGATGCGTTTATTCAGGA
The DNA here is from genome assembly GCF_033339115.1 of Vibrio sp. 947. Classification (NCBI taxonomy): domain Bacteria; kingdom Pseudomonadati; phylum Pseudomonadota; class Gammaproteobacteria; order Vibrionales; family Vibrionaceae; genus Vibrio; species Vibrio sp. 947. The sequence goes on from NZ_JAWOTX010000002.1 coordinate 67,333, forward strand.
GCTTGAAGCGAATTTGTTCGATTGGGCTGAACTGATCACGCCTGGATTTGAGGTACACTCTAAACGTGACAAAATGCTTGAATCTGTCAACGATGAGATGTGGTCGACACCAGCTGAAATGGCGCTAGCGACAGAAGAGTATGTTCATAACTACCCACATGTCTTGGCTGGTTTCCAAGGGCCGGGGATCGATGAGGTTCCGGAAATTATCCAGTATGCCAAAAATCAAGGTTGGGAAATCGCCAATATTGATATGGTGAAGCATATGAACGCTGACCAAGCGACGTGTGGTTACGGCTGTTCTGGTAACCCATACGATGCTTACTGGTCATTCAGCCCACTCGGTCACGGTGATTTACATGAGCTTGGTCATGGCTTGGAAAAAGGTCGATTCCGATTTGCAGGCTGGGAAGGGCATTCAACGACCAATTACTACTCGTATTACAGTAAGTCTCGTTTCTTCCAGAATACGGGGAAAGTTTCAACTTGCCAAAGTTTGGATTTCAAAGGCCAGTTTGAATTATTGCAAGCAAGCCGAACTCAAGCGGATCCAAACGCTTACATGGCAGCGCAAAATCAAACTGGTTGGAGTTGGGGAGCTCGCGTTTACATTCAAATGATGATGGCGACGCAGCATGAAGGTGTACTGCAAAATGGTTGGCATTTATTGGCGCGATTGCACCTGATTGAACGTGAGTTTAACCGCTTAAAATCGGATGATGCGCTTTGGAATGAGAGACGATTGAGTATTGGTTTCGCCAACTACTCTCGTGAAGAGGCAAATAGCATCTCAAACAACGACTGGTTGCTTATTGCTCTGAGCTACATCTCTCAGCGAGACATGACGAGCTATTTAGATATGTGGGGCTTCTCGTTCACAGAAAAAGCGAAACAGCAGGTTGTGGCGCTGAATCTACCGCCGATGCCGCTCACTTACTTTGCAAGCAGCAATACCGGCTACTGTCTGAACGAATTTGCTCAAACGCCAGTCAGTGTTGATGGTCAAACGGTTTGGCCGCTGAACTAGCTGAGTAGAAAGTAACTTGCATGAAAAAGGGAGACAGAGTCTCCCTTTTTCATGGGTTAAGCTTAGCGTTGAGTCCCGCTTATTGCTCAGTTATGTATTACTTGAACGTCGACCAAATTGGAGCGTGGTCTGAAGGTTTTTCAATACCGCGCAATTCATAATCGATACCCGACTCAATACATTTTTGCGCGAGAGAAGGGGTCGCCAAAATGACATCAATTCGTAGACCTCGGTTATCATCAAATCCGCGAGAGCGATAATCAAACCACGAGAATTGATCGTTCACTTCTGGATATAGCTTGCGGAAGGTGTCCTCAAAGCCCCAATCTAGCAAGGTTTTCAGCCATTCGCGCTCTTCCGGTTGGAATGAACATTTACCTGTTTTTAGCCAACGCTTACGGTTTGGTTCGCCGATACCGATATCTGCATCAATAGGGCTGATGTTGATGTCACCCATAACAATCAATTGCTCGTCACTATTGTGATGATCGTTTAGGTAGGTCATCAGATCTTTATAAAACTGACGTTTGTATGGGAATTTTGTTTCGTGGCTGATGTTATCCCCTTGAGGGAAGTAGCCGTTTAGCACAGTGACCTTCTCGCCGTTTTCATTTAAAAACGTAGCCATGATCATTCGCTTTTGATGTTCCTCGTTATCCGTCGGGAACCCTTTTTGTACGTGTAGAGGTTCTTGCTTACAAAGCATTGCGACGCCGTAGTGCGCTTTTTGACCATGGAAATACACTTTGTAGCCCATGGCTTCGACAGCTTCAATCGGGAATGCTTCATCGTGAACTTTAATTTCCTGAAGGCCAATCACATCTGGTTGGTGTTTGTCGATTAGCGCTTGGAGTTGGTGCAGTCGCGCACGTAGTCCATTGATGTTAAAGCTGATTACTTTCATTGTTTATCCTTTTTGAGGGCGTACTTTTTTTATGAATAGTATCATTGTGCAAGAGCACTGAAAACGAGTCTTGGTGAAAGGAGCGAAACGTTGGGCTACTTTGTTTTTAATTTGTTTTCTAAGTCGCTTTGCACGATCTTCAAAGCGTTAAGCGCAACTTCTGGATCTATCTCATTGCTCTCAAGTAAATAGATCAAATCGACAGCCAATTTGATCTCTTCAGGTGCGTCATCTAAAGGCAAGGTTGGTTGATCGGCCATTATTGGTGTTTTTCCCTATGTGTAATTTGGTTCTCTAGTTTCAGAAGCGCTGCCTCACAACGAGCCAAACGTTGCTCGGTCGCTAGTAACACTTTCTGAGCCTCGGCACGCATAAAACTAGGAGCGGTTTCGACAGCACGTTCTTTTTCTAACACCATTTCGCGCAAGCGTCTTGCCCACTCTTGGTGTTGAGCGAGTTCCTGATAAAGCACGTTAATAGGCTTGCGGAAATGGCTGCTATGTTTGATCTCATTCTTGCGAATTTTGGTGGTAGAAATCTCGCGTTGAATCGCACCTATTTGCGCTACTAACCGTTCAGTGAGGTACTCAGCACGCAAAGCGGTGAGCTTACCTTCATTTTGCTCACGCACAATCGCATCCAGCGTGGCTTTTGCTTCTTTTACGCTAGGAGTAAGTAAGCGAGAGCGACAACCAAATAAGCGCTCATCAAAAAGCGGAACATGGTGTTCGCCTCTTTGACGGTCAAGAACAGCGGCTTGCTTCGCCATTTGTTCTAGGTTTTCCTGGAGTTGAGAAATGTTCATGACAAACCTACAAACCATGCGTCATAAGCCAATTTTATGGCCAGTATACTGACGACAGTAACAAATACAGGGCGAATGAATTTAGAACCAAACCGAATGGCGGAATGCGCGCCAACAAAAGCGCCAGCCATTAAACATACCCCCATTGTTAAGCCTAGCACCCAGTTGATATGACCGAGGACTGCAAACGTAATCAAAGAGGTAAAGTTGCTGGTAAAGTTCATTGCTTTTGCTAAGCCAGAGGCGAGCAAGATATTCAGCCGATACAGAGCCATTGAACTTACCGTCCAAAAAGCCCCAGTTCCAGGCCCTGCGAGCCCGTCATAGAACCCTATGGATAATCCTTGCATGTACTGTTTTCTATGAAGTTTTGGGCAAGGCTCGGGAATTGGACTTTGATGAGGAGAGTGCGGTGTTTTATGGAAGACGGTGTATAACGCCGCCGCTAAAATAACAAGAGGTAACCCTTTTTCTAGCCAATCCGTGCTAATCGCGTCCACAAGTAGGGTACCTAATGTTGCTCCGACAAGCGTCGCAACAAATGCTCTTCCCCAGCATTGAGGCTTGAATAAACGTTTCTTGTAGTACGTAAATGCCGCAGTAGAAGAGGCAAAGGTAGCCGCAAGTTTATTGGTGCCTAGTGCAATATGGGGCGGCAAGCCCAACGATAGTAGAGCAGGTACGGTTAGCATGCCACCACCACCGGCAACTGCATCAATAAATCCAGCGACAAAAGCGACAAGCGCCAACACCAACAGCATAGTTGGCTCAATCATTTCCATAAATGGTGATTCTTCTAATATTCTATTTTACGTTTAAATGGAGGTAGTGAGTCGATTAAGGCTTGTCCGTATCGCTTAGTGACTAGGCGTCGATCAAGAATCGTTACTCTACCAGAATCTCTCTCTTTACGCAGTAAGCGACCTACGCTCTGGATCAGCTTTTTGCTTGCGTCAGGTACAGTTATTTGCATAAACGGGTTCCCACCTTTTTTCTCGATATATTCGGAGTGAGCCTGTTCGACAGGGGAGGTTGGAACACCAAATGGAATTTTTGTTATCACCAAGTTTTCAAGTAATTCGCCAGGTAAATCTAGCCCCTCAGAGAAACTGCCAGTACCAAATAAGATGCTGGTTTTATTTGATTCTATTAGCTTTTTATGTTTTTTTAGAATTTCTTGACGTGAGCTTTCACCTTGAACTTGCAATGCCCAGCCTTTTTTTATGAACTCCGAAGACAGCGCCTTCGCAACTTGGTTCATCTGCCAATAGGATGAGAATAATACTAAGTTGGCTTTCTTGTCTTCCAAGTACTTAGGCAATATCTCAATAAGATATTCAGTAAATTGAGGCGCTGGTGGTTCATATTTCATCGCAGGGATGAGCAATTCTGCCTGGTTTTGGTAATCGAATGGTGACGCAAGCGCTAAAAACTGTGTGCCTGATTCTGGTTTTCCATCAATACCAACCTGATGGCAAAAGTAATGGAAGGAGTTTAATGCACGCATCGTTGCGGAAACTAAAATGGCGCCAATGCACCTGCTCCAAATTTGTTGGTCGAGTTGCCATCCAATTTCAAGCGGAGAAACACTCACAATGAAATCACCCTCGCGATCGGGGTGGGTTTCTAACCAGCGAGCTAAAGGCGCACCTTTTTCACGAGTTGGCTCAGCCATCAAGTGCCAGACTTGCGCTAGGTTTTCTAACCTTTGAATGTAGAAGCCGAGCTCTGCAAGTGCTGGTTCAGCCAATCTTGTCGCAAGCTCCCCATCTTTTACTCTTTCCGCAATAAGGTCGGCAATTTTTGCCACACTTTGATTTGCTTTTTTACTGAACTGCTTTAACTCTTTGGATTGGTTCTCTAGCCATTCTGGTAGTTCACCGTGCTCAAAGCGGTAGATACTCTCTTCAAATTGAGCTGGATCGAACTGTTTAGGCAGTTGAGTCAGTGCTGGTATCAAGTTCTGAACCGCGTCTTGAAGGTCGTTGCGAAATCGAGCTACGCGTTTCTCGTCTGCGAGCGATGAAAACTTGCTAATCGACTGATTTAACTTCTCAAGCCACGCTGCCGCACCTTTTAAGCTCGCAGATGCTGAAGCATGATCGCGGGCGACATGAGGCAAGTGATGTGCCTCGTCAAAGACGTATATCGTGTTTTCTGGCTCAGGTAAGATTACTCCGCCCCCCAAGTCTGCGTCTGCCATGACGAGAGAGTGGTTCGCAATGATGACATCATTCTTATCCAACTCTGAGCGCGCTTTTTGGAATGGGCAGCCGCGATGGCCGGGTAAGCTGTTATTACAACTGTGTTTATCACTAACAATCAGTTGCCATAGCTTATCATCGATGGTTTTAGGCCAAGAATCACGGTCACCATCCCATTTACCTTGCGCAAGAGAGCGATGCATTGTTTCCAACAGCTCTATATCTTTTTGCTTAGGCTTGGTTTCGAACATGGCTAACTGACCACCATCAGCACCACAAGCTGAAGCAAGTTTTTCTGCACAACAATAGCGTTGACGGCCTTTTGCCAAAATAAAAGAAAACTCTCGGTCGGTAATCCGACGAAAAAGAGGGAGGTCTTTATTTATGAGCTGCTCTTGCAGAGCTACGGTCGCCGTTGAGATAACCACTTTTCTATTGTTATGTACAGCCACGGGGATGGCAGCCATTAGATAGGAGAGCGACTTACCAATTCCAGTCCCTGCTTCTGCAACCAGTATTCGGTTAGATTTGTGGTACTGACCGCACAGCGTTTTTGCAATCTCTGCAACAAGGTAGTTTTGTGCTCTTCTAGGTACAAAGTTATCAAGTTGATCTTGCAGGTTTTGATAGCTATTACGAATCGATTTTTGAATGTTACTGGTCAGCATACGGGCCTCAAATGCGTTGGAGGCGAATAGTAGCACACATCACTAGTTGTACAGTAGTTCACAAAACGGAATGCTTTTATGAGGAATGTAGATCTTCTTCACAAAAAAATATTGAACCTTATCTAAATGAAATTAATTTCATTATATGAAAAATATAAAACTCCAAATATGATATTTGTATGGTTTTTATTCTATATATTGTGTTTTTTAGTATTTATTTTGGGTTTAAAATCTCATTGTTAATGGTTTTATAAATTATGAAAAATCAAGAGGATTGATTAGATGTTCGTCGAATAAATAAAGATAAACTTTTCAAGTTATTGTTTTTAAATGTTATTTTTGTTTTTTTACATTGGTATTTAGAAAATTTGACAGCCAGAATAATCTTTTGCACTCTTAGCTCCAGATTTTGAGAAGGCGCTGTATAACGTTTTGTTAACGCTCTATCTCAAACATATAAAAAAAGGGAACCGGACAAGGATATCCCGAACTAAGAAAAGGCAGTGGATTAATTATGAAAAAAACTCTAGTAGCTCTTGCAGTAGCTGGCATCTCTACGTCTGCTCTAGCAGCAGGCAACATCTACGACAACGGTACAACTTCTTTCAACCTTAAAGGTGAGATCGATACTTACGTAAGTACTGTTGAACGTAAAGAAAACGGTAAAACTTCTACTAAGCGTGATGTAGACGTTGACCTTTGGGCTAAAGTCCAAGTCGATGCTGAACACAAACTAAACCAAGACGTTAAGGTATTCGGTTCATTTGAACTAGAAAACGGTGAATTCTTCGATAACGACAACAAACTTACTGGTGAAATTGACGGAGAACACGCACGTGTACGCACAGATGATCTTTACTTCGGTGCTTACTTCGGTGACAACTGGGGTGTAGCTGTTGGCGAAGTTGGTGACTTTGGTGATTCTCTGGACGCAATCACTATCGACAACACTAACGAAGGTCTTGGCTACGTTGATGACTTCGTAAAATCAAAAGAAAGTGCTGGTCACGCTGTTTCTGTTAAAGGTAGTTTCGATAAGCTAACTGTTATCGCTGATGCATACTTAGATCAAGACGAGAAAATCGATACTGCATTCGGTCTATCTGCACAATACGCAATCAACGAAATGTTCACTGTTGGTGCTTCTTACCAAGATCAAGAAAACCGTAACCTTGCTGGTGATGACTACCAAGTAATGGGCGCAGCTGTTCGTTTCAACATGGACAACTTCTCTGCTGCAGTTAACTACGTTGCTGAAGAGCTAAACAAAGCTGACCAAGATACATGGTCTGCAGTAGCAGCTTACCAAATGAACGAAGCTCGCGTTTACACTTCATTCGGTTTCACTGAGTACGAAGGCGACCACGACCAATCTTACTACACGTTTGGTGCTGACTACGCTGTAACTGGTAACGTTCTAACGTTCATCGAATACACTGCAAGCGAAAACGATAACAAAGATGCTTCTATGAAAACTGAAGGCGATATCGTAGTTGCTGGTGTTTACTACACGTTCTAATCGCAGAATTTAAGTAGATATAGTAAAGGTCGCATTTATTGCGGCCTTTTTTATATTAATAGCTTGTATCTCCTTAGGCACCTGAAAGCATTGACCAAGTGAGTACATGAAGATTTTTGAGAATTGAATGCGCTTACCAGTTATCTACAGTCAATGATGTAGAAATGATTGGCTTTTCAGCAATGATTTCCTCAAACTGTGATGAATCGTAAGCGATATTTAACTCTTTTGATGTAATTAATTGAATTTTAAGGTTATTAGGATATGAGACTAAAAGCTTGGACAGTAGCATTTGTGCTTGGGTTGTTTGGTACAACAGCGAACGCAGACACAACAAATAAAGCTGATACTTCAGCAACCCTAACTACCGCTCAAGGCGTTCAAGTGTTATTTGTAAATGGCGTTAGTGCGGATGATTTGAGTGAACCGTTTGGTCTTGTTGATGGCTATAACCAAGTAGTTGTAAAAGTAAACAAAGCGATTGGGCGTGGTGATAAACGTACTCAAGTTTACTCTGCACCATACATTCTTGGCTTTAGTTCTGGCACGGGTGAGCTTTATATTGATGCGCCACCTTTTAGAGAAAAACGTCAGGCAGACAAGCTGTTTGAGCAAGATAAAATGGACTGGAAAGTAAGTTTCAACGATAAGTCTATTGATTACTCGCAATATAAAATGCCAGGTGAGAAAGGCGCGTTCCCATATTCAAACCTTGATGAGCAACTAGCGGAGTACAATGAAGCTCATGGCGTTTTCTTTGCAAACGGCAAGAGAGTCGAATTGTCTGAGCTACAAGCAGCGACGGCTGAAATTGTAACCAGCAAAAGCGCGCAAAGAGTAAAATCACCCGTAACAAAAGCGAAGATTGCCTACCTAGAAATGACAGACGAAGAACGTCAGGCATTCAAGAAGTGGGTTGCTCAACAATAATCGTTATTGGTAACGACAAAAACTAAAAAAGCAGGCGATTGCCTGCTATTATGTTTTTTGAGGTTTAAGCCTAGAGCTTTATTTCTCGCCACTCCCCTGGCTTTAAATCGTCAAGAACAATGCCGCCCATCGAGTAACGAACTAAACGCAGCGTTGGGAAGCCAATGTGCGCAGTCATGCGACGCACCTGGCGATTTCTTCCTTCAATAATGGTAATGGCTAACCAAGTTGTTGGGATATTTGCCCGAAAACGAACAGGAGGGGTTCTATCCCAGACTTGTGGTTCTGGAATCACTTCAACTTCGGCTGGTAGGGTCATGCCATCTTTTAGCTCTACTCCCTTTCTCAATTTTTCAAGATCTTGCTCTTGAGGAGCGCCATCGACTTGAACCCAATAAGTCTTCGGCGATTTTGACTTTGGCTGCGTTAGCTTCGCCTGCAAGATGCCATCGTTAGTGAGTACCATCAAACCTTCGCTGTCTCGGTCCAATCGGCCAGCCGCATAGACATCTTTGATTGGGATATAGTCCGCTAACGTTTTGCGACCATCGCCATCGGTAAATTGACTGAGCGTATCGTAAGGCTTGTTGAATATAATGACTTTACGGTCTTTTGGATCCACTTTTGGCTTTTGGTTTCTTGCTGAGCGAACAGGGCGACGGTTTGTTTGGGTACGAGTCTTTGAGCTATTGCGAGCTCCTGAGTGTTTAAATCGGCCCGTTTGGGATTGATTGCGACCGCGACCTTTTTCATGACCTGTACGAGATGACATGTTAACTACCCTGCAAAAATGTAAATGAACTGTGTTTGAAAGTTTTAAGTTTTCTCATGATCGGATATGATTTGCGCGCCTAAAACTAACAAACGCGCACAGAATGATAGACTAATTCGTGTTATTTGTTTAATTATATCAGTGCACTCATGGATTCAGAGCCCAGAGCTTCAAACTACAACAAAGAGTGCGAACCGCATGTGGCGTTAGTGAGGAGACATGTACTGCTAACGTGCAGCAATGCGTCAATTAAACCAACTCAGACGCTGAGTTGATCAGCCAACAAGTTGATTAAAAAATAGGGAAATTTCATGCCTACAGAAAAACCTACAATTATCTACACCATCACTGATGAAGCGCCGGCGCTAGCAACTTATTCATTACTACCAATCATTCAATCATTCACAGCATCGTCTGGCATCAATGTAGATACTCGTGATATTTCACTAGCAGGTCGAATTATCGCTAACTTCCCAGAGCATCTAAAAGAAGAACAGCGCATTGGCGATGCGTTGACAGAGCTTGGTGAACTAGCTCAAACTCCAGAAGCAAATATCATCAAGCTACCTAACATTTCAGCTTCAGTTCCTCAGCTTAAAGCGGCGATTAAAGAGCTTCAGGCGAAAGGTTACGATTTACCAAACTACCCAGAAGAACCGAGCACGTACGAAGAGAAAGCGATTAAAGCGGCTTACGACAAAATCAAAGGTAGTGCGGTTAACCCAGTACTTCGTGAAGGTAACTCAGACCGTCGTGCTCCAACTTCGGTTAAGAACTACGCGAAGAAAAATCCACATTCAATGGGTGCGTGGTCATCAGAGTCTAAGTCTCATGTCGCGAGCATGTCAGATAACGACTTCTTTGGGAGCGAAAAGTCGACAACCATCTCTGGCGCAACAGAGGTCAAAATCGAGTTCGTCGGTAATGACGGTACAGTTAAAGAGCTTAAGCCGGCTTTCCCATTACTAGATAAAGAAGTCATTGACACTTCAGTGATGAAGAAGAAGGCGCTGGTTGAATTTTTCGAGAAAGAGATTGCTGAAGCGAAAGCACAAGACGTGCTGCTGTCTCTTCATATGAAAGCGACAATGATGAAAGTTTCTGACCCTGTCATTTTCGGCCATGCAGTAAAAGTTTACTACAAAGACGTTTTCGATAAGTACGGCAAGCTGTTTGAAGAGCTAGGCGTTGATGTAAACAATGGCATCGGTGATGTTTACTCAAAAATTGAGTCTTTACCTGAAGCGCAAAAAGCAGAAATTGAAGCGGCCATTCAAGCGGTTTACCAAACTCAACCAGAACTTGCGATGGTTGACTCTGATCGTGGTATCACAAACTTACATGTACCAAGCGACATTATTGTAGATGCTTCTATGCCAGCAATGCTTCGCTCTTCTGGTCAAATGTGGGGACCAGATGGTAAACAAAAAGACACCAAAGCGATGATACCAGATCGTAGCTACGCAGGTATTTACCAAGCGGTGATTGATTTCTGTAAAGAGCACGGCGCATTTGACCCGACCACTATGGGTAGCGTGCCTAACGTTGGCTTAATGGCTCAAAAGGCAGAAGAATATGGTTCTCACGACAAGACGTTCATTCTAGATGCAGCGGGTACCGTTCGCGTTGTTGATACTGCGGGTAACGTATTGTTAGAGCAAGCGGTTGAAGAAGGCGATATCTTCCGTATGTGTCAGGTGAAGGACGCACCAATCCAAGATTGGGTTAAACTAGCAGTGACTCGCGCACGTGCAACAGGTGTTCCAGCCGTATTCTGGCTAGACGAAAACCGTGCGCACGATGCTGAACTCATTAAGAAAGTAAATACCTACTTACCAGAGCACGATACTGACGGTCTAGAGATTAAGATCCTATCTCCTGTTGATGCTTGTAAGTACTCGCTAGAGCGTATGAAAGCGGGTTTGGATACTATCTCTGTAACGGGTAACGTTCTTCGTGACTACCTAACAGACCTGTTCCCAATTCTAGAGTTAGGCACGTCAGCTAAGATGCTATCTATCGTTCCATTGATGAATGGCGGTGGTCTATTTGAAACAGGTGCTGGTGGTTCTGCTCCTAAGCATGTTCAACAAGTAGAAAAAGAGAATCACCTTCGTTGGGATTCTTTAGGTGAGTTCTTAGCACTAGCTGCATCCCTGGAACATCTAAGTGTGGTGGCAAACAACCCGAAAGCACAAGTTTTGGCGGATACGCTAGACAAAGCGACTGGTGAGTTTTTAGATACCAACAAGTCTCCATCACGTAAAGTGGGCGAATTAGATAATCGCGGTAGTCATTTCTACCTCGCACTTTACTGGGCGAAAGCACTTGCCGAGCAAACAGACGATGCTGATCTCGCTGCTGAGTTTGCACCGATTGCGAAAGCGTTGTCAGAGCATGAAGAAAAAATCGTCGCTGAGCTAAACAACGCACAGGGTGTGAAAGGAGAGCTGGGCGGTTACTACCTGCTAGACGATGCATTGGTTTCTAAGTTGATGCGCCCAAGCGAAACTTTTAACGCGATCATTAACAAGTAAAATAGATGAAAAGAGCACGTCGTTTTCGACGTGTTTCTTATTTTATCAATACTTTGTATGTGGTCTATCTGCATTTCATAAGCTACAAATAGTAAGAAACCCGCTATCTTGGCGGGTTTATTTTTCTCTTCGGAACATCAAAATGATGTTTCGAGAGCAATATTTTTATTTTTCGACAGCGCTCTAATTATTTGGCTTGACCTTCAAGAGGCACGACGCTACTCGCGTGACAGCCTTTGGGACCTTTTTCAATCTCGTATGAGACTTGTTGGCCTGCTTTCAGTGTACGATAACCGTCCATCTGGATAGTTGAGTAGTGGGCAAAGATATCTCCCTCTTCTTCATCTGAACAAATAAACCCAAATCCTTTGGCATTGTTAAACCACTTTACTGTACCTGTAGCCATGCTTTTACATCCCTCATGCATTTTTTACTGAGTTGTTACAACAACCAAGTTATACCTTTAACCTGGTACTACTATTGTCAGCGAACGCTAACAAACATCTAGTCAATGAGACATCACATTCACCAAGCTGCTTAAAAACAAATGGATTCAAAATGACGATTTATGCATCAACACTTTCCACTGTAGTCAATGAATCCCGACAGTCAATAGCATTAAGCAACAAACAGAAACATAATTGAAAACAAATCACTTTTGAGATTAACAAATTTGCAAACAGTTTTTCGTATATACGCGGAAGTTTGGTCAATTAGCCTGCAAAGTAGCATTCACTGGAAAAACCATACTGTTCGTGTTGCTTATGATAGACGAATCCTCTAACTGAATAAAAAATGAAGTTTTCGTGATAATTACCCCATTCTCAGTTAGGAAGTGTGATCTCGGTAGAAGACTGAGAGATGTTTTGCAATAGCTCGGAGGGGGTAAAAAGAAAGTTATTTTATAAGTAAAAATGTGTAACTTATCGACAAGCATCTTTTATTTGCGCCCCCTCAAGACCTGCATTAGTCTCTATATTAGGTAGCAACTTTTATCGATCAAAGATCGAATTCGGTGCCATATCTCACTACACCGCGCTGCACGCTTGTGGTAGATTGTTTTTATAGGTCGAAAACATCAACCCTTTGATACGATATCTTTGAATTGCCATGAGTAAAAATTTTGAATGGGTCACTCCGGACTCTGATCTTCTGGAGCGAGAAAGTACGAAAGTTCAGCCACCTAAGCTGTACAATGTTGTACTAAATAATGATGACTATACACCTATGGATTTCGTCATAGAGGTACTTGAGCGATTCTTTTCACATGACATTGATAAAGCGACTCAGATCATGCTCAAGATTCACTATGAAGGAAAGGCAATCTGTGGCACATACAGTGCAGAAATTGCCGAAACAAAAGTAGCGCAAGTTACGATGTACGCAAGGGAAAATGAACATCCGCTACTTTGCACTATGGAGCAAGCGTAAACAAAGAAGACTTGCTCGAACAACCCAAGTTGTTTTTTCGGGAGGTACTTATGCTAAATAAAGAACTAGAGTCAAGCCTTAACGGTGCATTTGCTCGGGCGCGAGATAAACGCCACGAGTTTATGACTGTCGAACACCTCCTACTTGCATTATTGGAAAATGATGCAGCTAAGGAAGCCCTTTTAGCTTGTAAAGCGGATCTTGACGCTTTACGTAACGAACTCGATATATTCATCGATCAAACTACGCCTCTTATCCCAGACAGTGATGAGACGCGTGAAACCCAGCCGACTTTGAGTTTTCAACGTGTGCTACAACGCGCCGTCTTTCATGTACAGTCGTCTGGCCGCAACGAAGTAACAGGTGCAAACGTGCTTGTGGCGATCTTCAGTGAGCAAGAGTCGCATGCCGCCTACCTACTGAAGAAAAACGACATCTCCCGATTAGATATTGTTAACTTTATCTCCCATGGTATTACTAAAGCGTCAGGTGCAAGCGAAGACCCATCATCAGATTCGTTCAGTTCAGAGAGTGTCGAAGAGCCGAATTCTGAAGAACGTTTGGAAAGCTTTGCGACTAACCTTAATCAGGTCGCTAAAGATGGCAATATCGATCCACTGATTGGTCGCGATAAAGAGCTAGAGCGCACTATTCAAGTACTTTGCCGCCGCCGCAAGAATAACCCATTATTAGTGGGTGAAGCCGGGGTAGGTAAAACAGCCATCGCAGAAGGTCTTGCTTGGCGAATTGTAGAAGGGCAGGTCCCGGAAGTTATTCAAAACAGCGTGATTTACTCATTGGATATTGGTTCTCTATTGGCTGGTACTAAGTACCGTGGTGATTTTGAAAAACGCTTCAAGGCGATTTTGAAACAGCTTGAAAAAGAAGAAGATGCAATTTTGTTCATCGATGAGATACACACAATCATCGGTGCGGGTGCGGCTTCTGGTGGTCAAGTTGATGCCGCAAACCTTATCAAACCTCTACTAAGTAGCGGTAAGTTGCGTTGTATCGGCTCGACTACATACCAAGAATACAGCAACATTTTCGAGAAAGAGCGTGCGTTGTCCCGTCGCTTCCAAAAGATTGACGTTGTAGAACCTTCTCTGGATGACACAACTAAAATCTTGATGGGCTTGAAGCCGAAGTACGAAGCACATCATGAAGTACGTTACACCAATAAAGCACTGCGTGCCGCGGTAGAACTTTCGGCGAAATACATCAATGAACGTCATTTACCAGATAAAGCCATTGATGTCATTGATGAAGCTGGCGCTCGCAGTCGTCTTGCTCCTGCAAGCCGCCGTAAGAAAACGGTTGGTGTTGCCGATATCGAAGCGATGGTTGCCAAGATGGCACGAATCCCAGAGAAGTCGGTTTCTTCTTCAGATAAAGACATCTTGAAGAACCTAGATAGCAAGATGAAGATGTTGGTATTTGGTCAAGATAATGCGATTGATGCATTATCCGAAGCGATCAAGCTGACACGTGCAGGTTTGGGCGTGGATAACAAACCAGTTGGTTCATTCTTGTTTGCTGGCCCTACTGGGGTGGGTAAAACAGAGGTGACGGTGCAGCTATCTAAGCTTCTAGGGATCGAGCTACTTCGTTTTGATATGTCGGAATATGGTGAGCGTCACTCCGTGAGTCGCTTAATTGGTGCGCCTCCTGGTTATGTCGGTTACGACCAAGGTGGTTTGCTGACAGACGCTGTTATCAAGCACCCACATTCAGTAGTATTGCTTGATGAGATTGAGAAAGCGCATCCAGATATCTTTAATTTGCTATTGCAAGTGATGGATAATGGTACGCTAACGGACAACAACGGTCGTAAAGCAGACTTCCGTAATGTCATCCTCGTTATGACAACCAACGCGGGTGTGGCTGAAACTGAGAAGAAATCAATTGGTTTGATTCAGCAAGACAACAGTCACGATGTGATGGCGGAAATTAAGAAGGTGTTCACTCCTGAGTTCCGTAACCGTCTTGATAACATCATCTGGTTTAACAGCCTTGATGAAAGCGTTATCCATCAAGTTGTTGATAAGTTTATTGTTGAACTGCAGGTGCAACTTGATGCTCGTGGCGTATCAATGGAGGTATCGCAAGATGCACGCCATTGGTTAGCGAATAAAGGTTATGATAAGGCGATGGGTGCTCGCCCAATGGGACGTGTTATCCAAGAGCAACTTAAGAAACCTTTGGCTAATGAATTGTTGTTTGGCTCTCTAGTCGACGGCGGCACTGTGAAAGTAACGCTAGTAAACGACACACTTAAATTTGAATATTTGAGTGAGAAAGAGGCTGCGATGCATTAATTGCTCCGTAGGGAAGTAAAAGCGCACGATTTTATCGTGCGCTTTTTGTTTGTCTGAACCTACTCGGAAATAAAAATCATGCAATAAAAAACGGAGCAAACTGCTCCGTTTTTTATTGCATCCGAAAATCAGAGATTAACGAGCGCGGAAGACGATGCGGCCTTTTGACAGGTCGTATGGAGTCATCTCTACAGTTACTTTGTCACCCGTTAGGATACGGATGTAGTTCTTACGCATCTTGCCAGAGATGTGAGCAGTCACAACGTGACCGTTTTCAAGTTCAACACGGAACATAGTGTTTGGTAGAGTGTCAAGGACCGTGCCTTGCATCTCGATTACGTCTTCTTTAGCCATTTAATCCTCTTTAGAAATTAGGCAATATTAGCGGGCTATATTCTGCCGCTAAATAGTAATTATGTAAAGTTGAGGCGTATTCTACCCTCGCCAACGCTGATTTACTAGCCTTTGGTGGCGTTGAAAGCGTGTTTTGTAGTTCATTGCTGGACACTCATCAATCTGATAACCCAAATAAAGCCACTGTTGTTTGTTTTCTTGGCAGTATTTTATTTGATAGAGCACTGCCAAAGTGCCAAGAGATAACGGGTAGTCAGGGTCAAAAAAAGTATAAAACGCACTCGAACATTGAGTCATTACATCCGTTACCGCAATGGCGAGTAATTGATTTGACTCATCGTAAATATGTAAAAATGAAGTGGTCAACCAGCTGGTTTGGGCAAACCGAGAAAACTCATCACGCTTTGGTGGGTACATAGTGCCGTTTTTATGCCGTTTGCAGATGTACCGACTGTAAAGCTCAAACCATTCCTCATCCATTTCAGGTTTCATTTCCCAGCGTAAAAACTGTGCTTTACTGAGCAGCCTCTTCTGGCTTTTTGATAGCGTCACGTCCGGAATCGAGACTCGAATTGGCTGACAAGCATTACAATGCTCACAGTGCGGTTTATATATGGTATCTCCGCTACGACGAAAGCCGTTGGCCATCAGCAGTTGATAGTTTTCTTTAGTATGCAGCCCTGCATCAAGTGCCACCGCCACACGCTCTTGCCGTTCAGGCAAGTAACTGCAAGGGTGATTATTCGTTAATCCAATTCGAATATGTTGTATATCCGTACTCATACTGAATCCTGCAAAACTTGGGGCTTATAGGTATCAAATAGTGTTTGTTTTTCTCTTAAAGATAGTAGTTTTTGCATAAACTCGTTACGCTCTAGTTCAAATGCGCCAAGTGATGCCAAGTGCGAGTTCATAACCTGACAATCGATTAATTGACCTTGCTTTGACGCCAAATGGTTGCATAAGTACCACAATGCAATTTTAGATGCGTTATCTTTTAGGCTAAACATCGACTCTCCGCAAAAAAGTTGACCAACGCAGATGCCATATAGTCCCCCAATGAGCTCGTTGTCATGCCATACTTCTACAGAGTGACAGTGACCAAGTTTAGCTAACTCAATATAAGACGCTTGCATGTCCTCGTTGAGCCAAGTTTCCTCTGCAGGACGTGTTGATGAACATAGTCTAATCACTTCTTCTGTCGCGAAATTGAGCGTTACTTTATAGTTATGTTTACGCTGAAATTTTTTGAGACTTTTAGACGGTTTAAACGCTAAGGGATCAAAAACAGCGCGTGGGGAAGGGCTCCACCATAGAATAGGTTCTCCAGGACCATACCAAGGGAAAATGCCTTGATAGTAACCATTGAGGATTCTCATGGGATCTAAGTCACCGCCAAAAGCAAGCAAACCATTGGGATCGCTGAGTGCTTTATACGGTGAGGGAAAGTTGAACGTATCATCGAGTTCAGTTAAATAAATAGCCATAAGAAGTCGTTACCAACATTAGAGTCAGAGGAGTTTATGATGACCTGGTCAAGAAATATTGTGAAAGTATGGCTTTGGATCATACTGTTTTTCCCACTTGCCGCCAACGCAGCATATGAAAGAAATGTTGCCAAGCCGGTAAATGAAGTGGTGTATGGGAAGATTGACTCTGTCCGTTATATTACTCAGCAAGAGGTCGTTCAATCGAAAAATAATGGTTGGAAAACGCTACTTGGTGCCACAATAGGCGGTTTAGTCGGCAATCAATTTGGTGGCGGTACGGGAAGAGAAGTTGCGACGGCAGTGGGTGCACTTGCAGGTGCAGCGGTTGCACAAAATCAAAGTAATTACCAATACACGGTTGAATATAAGTTAGTTGAGCTACTCATTAAAGTGAAGGGCGACAAGCTGATTAATGTTATCCAAGATGTTGATAAAAATATGCTATTTAGTCGAGGGGATGAAGTTCGTATCTTATATTTTGATGATGGAGTCAGGGTTGATATCGCTTATTAATCCTACGTTATTTTAACCTAAGGTAGCCTAACCAGGCATGCACAGTAGGGCAGGCTTATCGTCAAATAAAATCGAAATAGCTTGCTGTTTCGTCGCGCCTCTTTCGCTCTTATTTACATCGCTGGCAATGCCTTTAATTCTGCATCTTTAGGCTACTTGAGTATATTCATAAATTAGCGCCGATTTGCTCTGGTTTTGTCGTGTTTTTTTGGGTAGTCTGAATTCACGAAGAATTGTTTAGCTCTCATAAAAAATCGTATGTTGAGGGCACAAAGGATTATCAACTTTTAATGGAAAGCCTAACGTTACAACCTATCAATAAAATTCAAGGGGAAGTGAATCTTCCTGGCTCTAAAAGCGTTTCTAATCGAGCTCTTTTACTTGCTGCTCTTGCTAAAGGCAGAACTCGCCTTACTAATCTCCTCGACAGTGATGATATCCGTCATATGCTGAATGCGCTGACTAAACTCGGCGTTCAATACCAACTTTCCGAAGATAAAACAGAATGTCTCGTTGAAGGCCTTGGGCGTCCGTTTTCTGTCTCAGAGCCGGTAGAATTATTTCTCGGTAATGCTGGCACTGCGATGCGACCATTAGCTGCGGCTCTTTGTCTTGGAGAAGGGGAGTATGTACTGACGGGCGAACCTCGTATGAAAGAGCGTCCAATTGGTCACCTTGTCACGGCACTGAAAGATGCTGGTGCGAACGTTGAGTACATGGAAAACGAGAACTTTCCGCCTCTCAAAATAGTCGGTACTGGCCTAAAAGCAGGTACAGTTTCTATCGATGGATCTATTTCGAGTCAGTTCTTGACCGCTTTCTTAATGTCTGCGCCATTGGCTGAAGGTGAAATTCGCATCAACATCGAAGGCGAGTTGGTTTCTAAGCCTTATATCGATATCACCCTGCATATCATGAAGCAGTTTGGGGTCGATGTGATCAACAACGACTATCAAGAGTTTGTGATTCCTGCCGGTCAGCAATACATCGCTCCAGGTGATTTCTTGGTTGAAGGTGACGCGTCTTCTGCTTCTTACTTCTTGGCGGCGGCAGCCATCAAAGGCGGAGAAGTTAAAGTGACGGGTATCGGTAAAAACAGCATTCAAGGTGATATTCAATTTGCTGATGCGCTTGAAAAAATGGGTGCAGAAATTGAATGGGGTGATGACTACGTAATTTCACGTGTTGGTCAATTAAAAGGCATTGATATGGATTACAACCATATCCCTGATGCTGCAATGACCATCGCGACAACAGCGTTATTTGCCGAAGGCACTACCGCTATTCGTAACGTTTATAACTGGCGTGTAAAAGAAACAGACCGTTTGTCAGCTATGGCGACTGAGTTACGTAAAGTTGGTGCGGAAGTGGAAGAAGGGGAAGACTACATCATCGTCAAACCTGTCTCTCAGTTAAAGCATGCAGCGATTGATACTTACGATGATCATCGTATGGCGATGTGTTTTTCGCTGATGGCACTTAGTGATACGCCTGTGACGATTAACGATCCAAAGTGTACGTCGAAAACGTTCCCTGACTACTTCGACAAACTTAAGGCTTTGAGCTGCTAAATATTCTGACCTGAAACAGGAAAGCCAGAGTGAATAACACTCTGGCTTTTTTGTTTCCCAATACTATTTAACCAGCGTAAATTCCTTAGAAAGGTGATGCGCTAAGTATTTGAACATATTGAATACTGCAGTCGTATTTGAAGTTGGTAAACCTTTGTCATCAAGGAAGTATTCACCTTTAAAAACTAAAACACCTTCTTTTTCTTCTACACTTGTTGCTCGCATTCCCTCGATGTAATCATCGTGCTCTTGGATGATTTGGTTAGCGATCAAAAGAAGGTCGAACTCTTCGATAAACGTTCTATCAGACATATTCTTTCTACCATCCTATTCAGTTAAGAACGCTGAGTATACCTACAACTAAAATGGGTTTGCATGATTAATTCAGTCAATCGTTCAGTAAGACTAAACAGATCAATTTTTAGAGTATAAGCATGATGCGGAGGAAGATGGCAGAGCATTGAACCAAACTATTTTGTGATGGGTAACAAAATTTATTGCATTGGATTAGCGGATGCTAAGTTTGCCTGTTTAGATATGCCGCTCAATACCTTTCAGAACCCTGTCTCTTTGAAGTATAAAGACGATGAATTGTCAACCAATCGGATCTGAATTTCAAAAAAGCAGTTGATCTTCTTTTCATCTCGCACAATAGTAAAAAAAGAAGCAATGAAATAGAACATTATGCGGGTGGCCTTTAAACAAGGTTTCTACCCGCATTATTATGAAGGACGTTAGAGTCAGTTATGGGTAAATCACTCGTTATAGTGGAGTCACCAGCCAAGGCAAAGACGATAAATAAGTACCTTGGTAAAGACTTTATTGTTAAGTCTAGTGTTGGTCATGTGCGTGATCTGCCTACGGCCGGTCAAAGCACTGGTGAGAAAAAAGCCGCAGCCATCTCAACTAAAGGGATGAGTCCGGAAGAGAAAGCGCGCGTTAAAAAAGAGAAAGACCGCAAAGCGTTGATCAAAAAAATGGGGATTAACCCATATCATGACTGGGAAGCGAATTACCAAATCCTTCCAGGCAAAGAAAAAGTTGTCAACGAACTACAAAAACTCGCCAAAGACGCAGATTGCGTTTATCTCGCAACCGACTTGGACCGCGAAGGGGAAGCAATCGCATGGCACCTTCGTGAGATCATCGGTGGTGATGAAGAGCGATACAAACGTGTAGTTTTTAACGAAATCACGAAAAACGCGATCCAACAAGCTTTCCAGACACCTGGTGAGCTGAACATGGATGGTGTAAATGCCCAACAAGCACGTCGCTTCATGGACCGTGTCGTTGGTTTTATGGTTTCACCTTTACTTTGGAAAAAAGTGGCTCGTGGTTTATCTGCTGGTCGCGTGCAGTCTGTTGCGGTGAAACTGTTAGTTGAGCGTGAGCGTGAGATTAACGCGTTTGTACCAGAAGAATTCTGGGACATTCATGCGAATACGAAAACGAAAGACAAAGCGGACTTTAAACTGCTTGTTGCTCAGAAAGACGGTTCTGCGTTTAAGCCAGTTAATGAGGCAGAAACCAAAGCAGCGATGTCTGTACTTGAGAATGCAAGTTACGAAGTATGTAAGCGTGAAGACCGCCCTACAAAGAGCAAGCCTTCAGCACCTTACATCACCTCTACGCTTCAACAGGCAGCGAGTACACGCCTGGGCTACGGCGTGAAAAAGACCATGATGCTAGCTCAGCGCCTCTATGAGGCCGGTTACATCACTTATATGCGTACTGACTCGACTAACCTAAGTGCCGAGGCTGTGGATGCTGTACGTGACTTTATTGGTTCTGAGTTTGGTGATAAGTACCTGCCAGCGAAACCATTGACGTACGGTAGCAAAGAAGGGGCACAGGAAGCGCACGAAGCGATCCGTCCTTCAAATGTGGGTGTTAAGGCGGAAGACCTGCAAGGTGTCGATGCTGATGCGCACAAACTTTATGCTTTGATTTGGAATCAGTTTGTAGCGTGTCAAATGACGCCAGCAGAATACGATTCAACAACCATCAGCGTAAAAGCGGCAGAATACACGCTTAAAGCGAAAGGTCGTATCCTTAAATTTGACGGCTGGACTCGTGTACAGCGTCCAATGGGCAAAAACGAGGATACAATCCTTCCTGCGGTACAACTTGGCGATAAGCTAAGCTTAGAGTCACTTGACCCTAAACAGCACTTTACAAAGCCACCTGCGCGCTACACTGAAGCAGCACTGGTTAAAGAGCTGGAGAAACGAGGCATTGGTCGTCCGTCGACTTACGCATCGATCATTTCTACGATTCAAGATCGTGGCTATGTGAAAGTTGATCAGCGCCGTTTCTACGCTGAAAAAATGGGTGAAATTGTTACTGACCGCCTTGATGACAGCTTTAACGATTTGATGAACTACGACTTTACTGCGCGTATGGAACAGAAATTGGACCAAATCGCTGAAGGTGAAGTGAACTGGAAAGCTGTGTTAGACAACTTCTTTGCTGATTTTACTGGCGATCTTGAAAAAGCGGAGCTAGATGAGTCAGAAGGCGGTATGAAGTTAAATCACATCGTCATGACGGATATCGAGTGTCCGACGTGTAGCCGTCCAATGGGCATCCGTACTGCTTCGACAGGTGTGTTCTTAGGCTGTTCAGGTTACGCGTTACCACCAAAAGAGCGTTGTAAGACAACCATCAACTTGGGTGACGAAGAAGGTATTATTAACGTTCTAGAAGAAGACGTTGAAACCGCAGCTCTTCGTGCTAAAAAGCGTTGTCCGATCTGTGAAACAGCGATGGACGCATACCTGATTGATGACAAGCGTAAGATGCATGTTTGTGGTAATAACCCGAACTGTGAAGGCTACCTTGTTGAATACGGCGAGTTCAAAGTAAAAGGCTACGATGGTCCAGTTGTTGAGTGTGACAAATGTGGCTCTGATATGGTGCTTAAGAACGGTCGCTTTGGTAAATACATGGATTGTACGAGCGAAACGTGTAAGAACACTCGTAAGATTCTTAAGAATGGCGAAGTCGCGCCACCAAAAGAAGATCCTGTTCATTTCCCCGAGTTGCCATGTGAAAACTCAGATGCGTATTTCGTACTTCGTGATGGTGCTTCAGGTCTATTTATGGCGGCAAGCAACTTCCCGAAATCGCGCGAGACACGTGCTCCTTTGGTTGCTGAACTGGCACGTTTTGAAGAGCGTTTACCTGAGAAGTTCAAATACCTAGCGACCGCACCGCAAGAAGATCCTGATGGTCGTCCTGCAGTCGTACGCTTTAGTCGCAAAACAAAAGAGAACTACGTTCGTTCGGAAGAGAATGGCAAACCATCTGGTTGGACAGCGCTCTTTGTTGACGGTAAGTGGGAAGTCACTGATAAGCGTAAAAAAGCGAAAGCATAAAAACGTACGATCTAAGTAATGTAAAAAGGCAGCGATATCGCTGCCTTTTTTGCGTTTTGTTTTTGCGTAAAGGCCACTGTGTTGTTCGTATAGATCTTTGCTGCTTTGACTGAGTTTTGCTGACGCGAGAAGATCCCAGTATCAATATTTCGTAGTCGCTGATGTATTTTTTATGTAAAAAATATTCGTTGTAACTTTCATTTTGCATTCACATATTTGTTATACATTGGGCTAAAAAATCGGCGGTGTAGTGAATCCGTTCGTAAATTGTTTTCACAATGTAATCGTTTGCTTTTCCATGTGTGATCTAGATATCGTCTTGAGTACGCAAGAGCTATATGGTACACAGAATGGCGTATTAAAAATTGTAATTTAGAACCCGCTTAGATAATTTATTACAAAAATTAGTGCAACTGTGTGCATTGTTTGCGTCAAAAAATAAGGAAAGAGTGGACGTTGCATACTGGAAGTGCCGTAGCTTTTTTATCCGTGTTGTAAGAGTTCACAGAAACTCAGAGACGGTTGCTAAATGTATTCGCTTGACTCCCCGAGTATGACTCATTCAAGCGAGTACCAAATCCAAGCTATAACGATATGGAGAACAACAAATGGCTGGTGTTTTGGGAATGATTCTTGCTGGCGGTGAAGGCTCTCGTTTGAGACCTTTAACGGAATCTCGCAGTAAACCTTCGGTACCGTTTGGTGGTAGTTATCGATTGATCGATTTTGCTCTAAACAATTTTGTTAATGCGGATCTGATGCGCATTTACGTCCTAACCCAATTTAAATCTCAATCTTTATTCCATCACTTAAAAAAGGGGTGGAACATCAACGGCATTACAGACCGCTTTATCGATCCTATTCCCGCTCAAATGCGTACTGGTAAACGTTGGTACGAAGGGACGGCGGACGCGATCTATCAAAACCTGCGTTTTATGGAATTAGAGGAACCAGAGCAAGTTTGTATTTTTGGCTCTGACCATATCTATAAGATGGATATCAAACAAATGCTGAACTTCCACTCAGAAAAGAAGGCTTCTCTGACGGTATCTGCATTGCGCATGCCACTAAAAGAGGCGTCGCAATTTGGGGTTATCGAAGTCGATAGTGAAGGTCGTATGATTGGCTTTGAAGAAAAACCAGCAAATCCGAAGTCGATTCCTGGTGACCCTGATTACGCTTTAGTTTCAATGGGTAACTATGTTTTTGAAGCTCAGGTACTGTTCTCAGAGTTGGTCGAAGATGCGGATAATGAAGCTTCATCACATGATTTTGGAAAGGACATCATTCCAAAGATGTTCCCTAGAGGTGATGTGTTCGTGTATGACTTCAGTACCAACAAAATCAGTGGCGAAAAAGAAGAGGTGTACTGGCGTGATGTCGGAACTATTGATGCGTACTGGCAAGCGCATATGGATCTGCTAGAAAAAGATGCTCCATTTTCGCTGTACAACCGTAAATGGCCATTGCACACCTACTACCCACCATTGCCACCTGCGACATTTACCGACTCTGATAATGGTCGTGTGCAGATAATAGATAGTTTAGTGTGTAATGGCAGCTATGTTAGAGGCTCAAGAATCGAAAAGTCGGTGCTTGGTTTTCGCAGTAATATTGCTTCTGCTTGCGATATCAGCGAATGTATACTTCTTGGTGACGTAAAAATTGGCGAAGGCTGTGTTTTACGTCGTGTGATTGTCGACAAGGATGCCGATATTGCTCCTGGTACTCAGATTGGTGTGAATCTTCAAGAAGATAAAAAACACTTCCACGTGTCTGAGGAGGGCATTGTTGTTATTCCGAAAGGAGCTCGAGTTGGCTACTAACAACTTATCTATTCTGTTTGTAGCTTCTGAGGTTGAAGGCCTCATTAAAAGTGGTGGCTTGGCAGATGTTGCCAAGGCACTACCGGAAGCCCTTCAAAACCTACTGCAGGACGTAAGAATTACCATCCCTGCGTACAGCAGTATTGATAAACTCGCAGACGCAGAAGTTGTATTAGAAACAGAATTAACATCATGGCCGCATACGGAGTATCGAGTTTTGCGGCTCATGTTAGGTCAAAATCCTGTTTACCTGATTGATTGTCCGCCGTATTTCAATCGACCATCAATGTATGCGGAGAACAACCAAGCGTATACTGATAACGGCGAGCGCTTTGCGTTTTTTAGTGCAGCATGTCTCGATATGTTACCCAAGCTCGCCTTTCAACCTAATATCATACACGCGAACGATTGGCACACGGGGCTTGTTCCATTTTTGCTCAAGCACAGGTATGGCAATGATCCATTTTTTGCTCATACTAAAAGCGTCATTTCAATTCACAATGCGGTCTTTAAAGGCGTATTTAGTTATGAAGACGTGCAGTGTTTGCCAGAGTTTCATTGTAGAAACGTTCCCGATGCTGCGGTGAGTGCAACGCATATTACGATGCTTAAAGCTGGCGTAATGAATGCAGATAAGATAAACGCGGTTAGCCCTACGTACGCAGAGGAACTAAAAACAGAGCTTGGCAGTCACGGCATGGCTTGGGAGTTTCAGCAACGTGCGCAGGACTTAGTCGGCATCTTGAATGGTTGTGATTACAGCGCTTGGAATCCGGAAACGGATACCTACTTGCCAGTTAATTACTGCGCCGACCAGCAAAGTATGTCGCAAGGGAAGAAAGCTTGTAAAAAAGCATTACAACAACGACTAAATTTGCCCGAAAAAAATGTAGCTATGTTCGGTATGGTTTGTCGGTTGACCCAGCAGAAAGGCGTTCATTACTTGTTGCCTGCTTTGGCCGATTTTTTGAAGCACGATATTCAGCTAGTTGTCGTTGGGACCGGAGACCCTGTTCTTGCCGCTCAGCTACGAGAGGTTGCCGCGCAGTTTTCTAGCAAATTTGCCTTTGTAGAAGCGTATGACAATGAACTTGCGCATATCGTTGAAGCTGGTTCTGATTTCTTCTTGATGCCTTCTGAGTTTGAACCATGTGGCTTAAACCAAATCTATAGTATGGCTTATGGGACATTACCGATAGTACGCGGTGTTGGTGGCTTAAAGGACAGCGTTAGCGATTATGATGTAAACCCATCTGAAGCAACGGGGTTTGTTTTTTTCGAACCGACACCGCAGGCATTGTTGTTAACGATGCTAAGAGCACTGTTGCTCTACGCTCAAAACGAGCCTGAAGTGAATAAAGTACAGTTGCACGCGATGCAACAAGACTTTTGTTGGCAAAAGGCCGCAGAATCTTATTTGCAGCTTTACCACTCAGCGTTAGTTTGACTTAAAATTGTAACGAAAGGCACCGAATGAGGTGCCTTTATTATCTTGAGTAAGGGGAGTGTGGTAGGATGGCTTTTTACTCAATAGCACGATCTTTTTGATACTGAATATGACCCAGCCGCTACTTTTTCATAAAACCTATTTGCACCCTACTAGTCATGAGTGGGTTGTATTTGTGCACGGTGCTGGTGGTAGCTCTTCTATTTGGTTCAAGCAAATTAAGGCTTACAAGCAACACTTTAACTTATTGCTGATCGATTTAAGAGGTCATGGAAAGTCAAATCAGTTACTTAAAGAGCTCATTGCTAGCCGTTATACCTTTACGGAAGTTACCCAAGATATTTTGAAAGTATTGGACCATTTAAAGATCCAATCCGCTCATTTTGTCGGTATGTCGCTTGGTACCATTATTGTTCGAAACCTTGCTGAATTGTCATCAGAGCGCGTACGTTCGATGGTGCTCGGCGGTGCTGTCACAAGGCTTAACACTCGTTCTCAGATATTAGTGAAATTAGGTAATTTTTGTAAGCATATCCTACCGTACATGTGGCTCTACAAACTGTTCGCTTATATTGTTATGCCTCAAAGAAGCCAACGAGAATCTCGCCACCTTTTTATTCGCGAAGCCAAGAAGCTTTGCCAAAAAGAATTTAAACGTTGGTTTATTCTTGCTGCTGATGTAAATCCGTTAATGAAATATTTTAAAGATCGAGAGTTACCTATTCCGACTCTTTACTTAATGGGCGACAGGGATTACATGTTTATTAAACCTGTCAAAGAAATGGTTGCAGCACATAAGCTCAGCATTCTACGAGAAATCCCGAATTGTGGTCATGTATGCAATGTAGAGCGTCCAGAAGACTTCAATCAACACTCCATCGAGTTTATTAAACAGCAAGCTGTATGTGCTTAAAACTGAGTGCATCCACTGAATAGGAGAGCCGCTATAGCTCTCCTAGTTGATATCCACATTGCCAACATGCACCAAATTGCCCTTCGTTTATTTCATGACATTTTGGGCATTGCCAATCTTGATACTCATGCCTATCGGATTGTTTTCGATATGCTTTTACTATTTCTTCAGCTTTCATCTTTTGTGCAGTGTCAAAAAGCCACACATAAGGATCGGTATCATCACCAAACGGCAGTTCTCCTTTTAAGCCGAAAATACCTTCTCCGCGAACTTCACAGTAAATTTGTTCCACTTTAAGCAGCTCACATACAATGTGTGCTTCTGCTGGGTTTTTAGCGATAAATATTTTCATCAAAATACCCACTTCACCAATTACGAGTTTTGCTGACTTGGTGTCGGCCTTACTTTATTCATAACCCATTTAGTGATGATTGGAAATAGTCCCAATAGCGCAAAAGACGCTAATACTGCGGGTGAAACAATGCCCGATAGGCTTTCAATTGTTGCTAATTGAGTACCTGCATTCAGATATACGGCTGTGCCTGGCAGCATACCTATTTGGCTAGTGAGATAAAATCGACCTACAGACATCGGTGTTAAGCCCATCAGTAAGTTGATTAGAAAGAAAGGGAATACAGGGATTAGACGCAAGGAAAATAGATAAAAAGCTCCGTCTTTTTCGACACCTTGATTAATTGCGTTGAGTTTATTTCCGAATTTGTTTTGTACCCAGTCACGCAATAAGTATCGGCTGCTCAAGAAGGCCAGTGTTGCCCCCATAGTGCTAGCGAAAGAAACCAGTAGCAAGCTTGTCCAAAAACCAAATAAGGCTGCACCAAGTAAGGTGACTACTGCCGCTCCTGGGATAGAAAAAGCGGTAATTGCAATGTAGGTAAAAAAGTAAATCGCAGCCGAGAATGCAAAATTCTGATCGATGTATGTAGTTAGTGCTTCTTGTTGGGCTTTTGCATTCTCTAAGGTTAAATACTGGCCAAAGTTAATACCTAAAAAGACGATAGCCGCTAGTAGGATGAGACCTAAAATCAGTTTCTTATTCATAATTTTGATTCCAATTTGGGATATATGTAATAAGACAGTAGGAAAACCGAAAAAATTTCACAAAAAAACCGCAGATTAGACTGCGGTTTTACAAGATAGTTTTTAGGCCGACTTTTATTGGAGGCCGTTCATCAACTCATCTCGGCGAGCTTGAGGTACCACACTCCAATGAGTGCCGTTGATAGCACCTTCTAGTGCCCATAGCAACTCAATGTTGACGGTTGCAGAGTGCGTATCTCTTATCGCTTTATAGGCGTTAAGCGCACCTTCCTCTTCAAGCTTCTCTACGGATTCGATGCCGGCTTTTTTTAGCATGCGCTCGGTAGCCAGTCGTAAGTTAGGCAAATCTTTCAAACGGTTAGGCTTTGTACTTGCTTGCTGTTCTTTCTCAAGCTTTGCCTTTTTCAATGATTGATTCGCTACTTCGATTAAGCGTTCGCTTGATTCCCATAAATCGCTGGAAATAGCGTAGTACTTTGTAACGACTGGGAAGCCACGTTTTTTATAAACGTAAGGCTTTAGCCCTTGTTTCTCGAAGTCAGATGAAGTTTTTTGGTCTGCTCTGATATGAAGCTGATTGTTTACCACTAGTGCAAACATTGTTTCATCAGCGAATAGTCCGAAGCCACCAAACATTGAGCGCGACTTGATATTACCAAGTGCCTCAAATAGCTTCATAGAGTCTTTGAGTATCGGTTTATCCATGTTTTGTTATCTCGGTGTAATTAATATTACGCCACCAAAAGTCAGGTCCGAGAGAGTAGCAAACATGCGTAAAAACAATGTCATTACAGAGTAAAGTCATTGCTTACACACTTGCCATCGGTAACCCCGCTACCTTCCATATCGTAATATGGTTCAGGCCGGAGGCTTTGCGTCCCACTCTTTCGAATGGTTTGCCCTGTGCGTGACACAATGAGCATACTTCTTATATTGAATTAACATCACGGTTTAGCGTTAAAAGTGTGATTTCGGTTCAATAAAAATGATAGATTGAATGCTCTATTTTGCATATGGAAAGGTGCAAATTGGCCTTTGAAAAGGAGTTCTTAATATATATTACATTTATATAAAACAGGGAGTTAACGTTAGTCAATTGTTATTAGAGCGGTGTGAAGTATTAGAGAATGCTTAATTTTCCCAAAAAAATAAGCGCCCCTGTAGAGCGCTTATTTAACATGGTTAAATACAGTGAAATTTAGTTCATTTTTTTCACAGTATTTCGAATTACAAGCTCAGGTTGCATTTCGAAAATTCGTTTTTCGTGTTCTTTATCTTTGATACGCTCAAGTAGAATTTCGAATGCATTTTTACCAACACGACGTTTAGGTTGGTGGATAGTCGTTAGCGGTGGAGAGAAGTATTCTGCAAGCTCGATGTTGTCGTAGCCGATCACTGAAATATCTTCAGGAATTTTGATCCTGTTTTGTTGCAAGCGGCTCATTAGGCCTAGAGCCATTGTGTCGTTAAAACAGAATACCGCCGTCGGGCGCTTGTCCATTGCGGTAATTTTATCTGCAACTAATACGGCCGTATCACATTCAAAGTTACCTTCAAGGATCCAGTCTTCATTTACAGCTAGGTTCGCTTCGCTCATTGCGCGACGGAAACCTGCAATGCGCTCTTGGCAAGCAAGCTTTTCAAAATGACCGCTTAGACAAGCGATATCCGTATGACCATTATCAATCAGATGTTTGGTTGCAATGTAGCCACCTTCTTCTGAGTTATCCATGATCTTGTCTGCTTGTGAGCTCTCTGGGCCCCAATCCATGACCACTTTAGGAATGTCCGCATGACGGTCAAGCATCTCTTTTAGTTCTTCGGTTAAGTCAGAACACATCACTAGGATGCCATCAACGCGCTTTTCAGCCAGCATACGAATGTAATCGCGTTGTTTTTCGTAAATCCCGCCTGTGTTACATAAAATCAGAGTATAGCCTTGGCGGTAACAGTAGCTCTCAACGCCATCAATCACTTCTGAGAAAAATAGGTTAGTTGATTGAGTTACTAACATGCCAATCGTACGAGTTGAGTTGCATTTTAGGCTGCGTGCAACGGCACTTGGCGCGTAATTCAGCTCGTCAACGGCTTTCATTACTTTTTCTTGCGTTGCTTCTGCAACGAAACGCGTTTTATTGATAACGTGCGAAACTGTCGTAGTGGAAACGCCGGCTAAGCGAGCAACGTCTTTTATCGTGGCCATAAATGGTGTCCTGTATCGAGCTACTGAAATATGTCGTATTGGATGTACCTGATGCTCTAATGGTTTTACACCTAGCAATCTAAAATTGGCGCTAAGTGTCTCGGCAGCGGTTGATCCAAGTGCGACAAAAGGGTGCGTAGCAGCATCGGTCGATGAATTTTATCTTTTTTCTATCTGATGAGAAATTGCCATCAACCTGTTAAGAAAACACAAAAACCGCTATATTTCAGCGGTTTACATATAAATTATATTTAATCGTTTGCGCTCACATTTTAGCCCTATGTGGACTGACTAGCAATGTTTTCAGCACGAGATTTGTGTATTTGAAGTCACATTTTGACTGCTAAATAACCAAGCGTCTTTGCGCTAAGTTAAGGCAAACGAATATTATACCCAAGTTACTTACAATTGGTCACTTTCGGCATACAGGAAGCCCGATAGGCAGGCTCCCTAAAAATAGGCGGCAATTATTCACCAAGAAGGTAGGCGCTGTCTAGTTTACAAAATGCAACTAATAGTTTCGCGACACTCGAGTAAAATCCAAATTCGTCGAATTGTTTACATTTGTCTGAAAACTGAGGTAACCAAGACATCAATTGTTGCTGGATAAAGTCGTTTTGTTTAACGAAGGCTTCTTCCATGTGTTTTTCTTGTTCAAGCTCGTTTGAGCGGATAATCATGTTCCCGAGAAAGTCGAGCTCAACGGCTAAGTGATCCGCAGGTTCCTTTAGGTTTTCGTCTACTTGAACGCCAAATTCAGCCATCAACTTTTCCATTTCCTCAGCTGGCTTGTCATTCAGTAAACCTGATTCACCAATGTACATGGATGCGTAAGGAAGAGCGCCGTATTTTTCTGTCTTCAAAAACAGTTCACAAAAGTCAGCTGCAAGCTCTAGTTGTGCATCTTCACGATCTTGTAACCGATTCAGCGCATCAACTAGGCTATCAACGGATGGTTTTAGCGACTCATTTTCACCTAAACCTGCGAGAAAACTGCGAATTTCAACACTGTGATAGGCTTCCAATTCTTTCTCTGTTAGTTCTTTTGCGAACAAGCTCGAAAACCACCAGTAAATTTCAGCGCGTTTTTCATTAAAAGCTTTCACTTCTTGCATTTTGGGCTCCTGAATGATGCTTCAAGTCATGCATCACAAAGTCAATTAGGGATATCCCCTAAGTGTAATCAATTAAAATGAATAGCAGTAACTATAATTGTTATGTTTTATGGTCAAAAATGACCGTTTGTTAATAGCAATGGGCAAGCTTGTTTTGAATCAATAAAAACGCTAAATCTTGCGTTTTAATGTATCTATGACTAGAAATGTTACTAGTTATGAATAGAATACGTCTTGGATAATAAGAAGACAGAAAAGTGGTGTAAATGAGCTATCACGTATTAGTCGTAGAAGATGATGTTGTAACTCGTAGTAAGCTTGCGGGATATTTCCAAAATGAGGGCTACCAAGTCAGCGAAGCAGAGAGTGGCGCAGAAATGCGTGAAGTTTTGCAAGCGGGCGATGTAGACCTGATCATGCTGGATATTAACCTGCCTGGTGAAGACGGCCTGATGCTTACTCGTGAGTTACGTAGCCAATCGGATATTGGTATCATATTAGTAACAGGACGCACGGATAGCATTGATAAAATCGTAGGCCTAGAAATGGGTGCTGACGATTATGTGACAAAACCTTTTGAACTGAGAGAGCTGTTAGTTCGCGTTAAAAACTTGCTGTGGCGTATTTCAGCAGCGCGCAGTGGCAGCTCGAAAGCGAATGAAACCAGTGAAGAGCACATTGTGCGCTTTGGGGAGTGGACATTCGACATTCAACGTCGCGCACTTAGCCGCAATGGTGAGCCAGTAAAACTAACTAAAGCAGAGTACGAACTTTTGGTGGCATTATCGTCTTACCCTAACCAGGTGTTAAGTCGTGAGCGTATTTTGAACATGATCAGCCATCGAGTTGATGCGCCGAATGACCGCACCATTGATGTTCTTATTCGACGTATGCGCGCAAAAATGGAGTTCGATCCTAAGAACCCACAGATTTTTGTAACGGTACACGGCGAAGGCTATATGTTTGCTGGTGACTAGTTTGAACATCACTAAATCGTAAAAAGAAAAAGGAGAGCTTCGGCTCTCCCTTTTTTGTGGCTTCAAGATAATACTAGTTTGCTTCAACCATTGGTGTTTGGCCGACAGTATCACGCAATCTTTGCCAAATGCTGCCCAAGTACTCATGCCAATAAAGCTCTGTTTGTTCTAAGTAACGCGCTTTAGGTGAGTATTTATCCCAAGGTTGACTTATCTCGCTAATAGCTAAGAAGTTGGTCGGAGCTGGGATTGGTTTAATGCCTGCTGCGTTGAACTCATACAATGCACGGCTCATGTGACTCGCAGAAGTGACTAACACAATCTCCTTTTGTTGAACGAATGCAGCCGCTTGACGCGCCTCTTCCCACGTATCTTTCGCATCTTCTAATAAAATGATATCGGATTTCGCGACTCCCAACGCAAGGGCAACGTTCGCCATCATTCGCGCGTGGCTAATTTCAGATCCGCCAGCATAGCCGGATAAGATTAATTTCGCGCCTGGATACATTCTTAAAATACGAATGCCCTCAGTTAAGCGCATTAATGCTGCACGGCTTAACTGCGAGGTGGGTGGAATTTCGTCATCGATAACATGACCATTCCCTAAAACCATCACGTAGTCGATGGTGCCAGAAACTGGCAAAAAGGCTTTATGCTCTCGCTCTAACGGCATAAGAAGCTTGGTTGAAACAGGTTGGAAGGCAACAAGAAAAATGCCAACAAAAGAGAATAGAACAACGAAGCAGCCAGTTTTACGTTTTGTAGTAAAACTAATGAGAGCAAGACCCAACAAGCCTATCAGCAGCAATGCCGGAAGGGGCATAAGCATGGCTGACACTACTTTTTTCAGCTCAAACATACATAAATAGTCCGAAAAAACATCAATTGATAATAAAAATGAGGGTATCCCTCTTTATTCCTGCTTTCCTTGTGCCAGAATAGCGGCACAATCCGTTATGATAACTCAGCAGAAGTGACAGAAGACCGCAATTTCGACGATATCGCCCACAAATTTGCAAAAAATATTTACGGCTCCGATAAAGGGGAGATCCGCCAAATCATTGTGTGGGAAGATTTTCTACAGATTCTAAGTGAATTAGATGCTGACCAGCAACCCCTAGAAGTGTTAGACGCTGGTGGTGGTTTGGCACAAATGTCGCAAAAGCTTGCTAAGCTCGGACATCGAATCGCTTTATGTGATCTATCTTCGGAAATGCTGCAGTTGGCTAAGCAGGATATTGAAAAAAACGGTTTGCTTGAGCAGTATCGCCTGATTCATTCGCCTGTCCAATCCATCGGTGAACATATGGATGGACAGGTCGATCTGGTTATGTTCCACGCTGTGATGGAGTGGCTGGTTGATCCTAAGGCCGCACTTGAAACAGTTCTTGAACAAGTCAAACCGGGAGGCATCGCATCAGTCATGTTCTACAACCACCACGGTTTAGTCTATAAAAACGTGGTTTGTGGCAACATTCCTCATATATTAGACGGCATGCCTCACCGAAAAAGATTTAAACTACAGCCGCAAAAAGGCTTAAAACCTGAAGAAGTCTACCAGTGGATAGAAAATTCAGGTTTTAATATTTGTGGCAAATCTGGTATTCGCTCATTTAGTGATTACATAGGCAATATGGAATACATGGGTGATTACGAGTTTGAAGATGTGTTGGCGCTAGAAAAACAACTTTGTCGACAAGAGCCATACCTCTCATTAGGCCGCTACATTCATGTGTGGGCTAAAAAGAACGATAAACAGGAATAACAATGAGTGAGATGACTCTCAATGCTGCAGAGCAACCAATCGATGAGCTGGTTGGCTGGGTTAAGCAGCACGATTTCTCGTTGAACCTGACCACAGAGCGATTGGCATTTTTGATAGCCATTGCCGTACTGAGTAATGAAAGGTTCGATGAAGAACTGGGTGAAGGTGAACTGCATGATGCATTTGCCATCGTCACTCGACTATTTGATGAGACCGGCGAAGCCTCCGCTTTTCGTGCGAACAATGCGATCAACGAGATGGTTAAGCAGCGTCTTATTAGCCGTTTTGTCAGTGAGATTACTGACGGAGCGAGCATTTACCGCTTGTCGCCATTAGCTATAGGAATAACCGACTACTACGTGCGTCACCGTGAGTTCTCGAAACTGCGTCTTTCTATCCAGCTATCCATGGTAGCGGATGAAATGGCGAAAGCGATTGAGGCAGCACAAAAAGGTGGCACACCGGGTCACTGGAAGAAAAACGTATACGGTGTTTTAAAATATTCTGTAGGCGAAATTTTCGATCAAATTGACCTCAACCAACGTGTTATGGATGAGCAGCAACAGTCAGTGAAACAACAGATTGCTGACCTGCTTAACAAGGACTGGCGCGAAGCGATCAACAACTGTGAAGCACTTCTGTCAGAAACATCAAGCACGTTGCGTGAACTTCAAGATACGCTGCAAGCCGCCAGTGATGAACTGCAAACTCAGATCCTCGATATTCAAGAAATTGTTTACGGTGACCCTGAGCTGGAGTTTATCGAAGAAGCCTTATTTGGTCTGCAAATGAAGCTGGACCGAATCACAAGCTGGGGCCAGCAATCGATCGACCTTTGGATTGGTTATGACCGACACGTGCACAAGTTTATTCGTACTGCAATCGATATGGATAAGAACCGTGCGTTTAGCTCGCGTCTGCGTCAATCCGTCAAAGATTACTTCGATGCGCCTTGGTATCTGACTTATGCAGATGCGGAGAGGCTTTCTGACCTTCGTGATGAGGCCCTAGTACTGCGTGATGACGAGGTCACGGGTCAAGTTCCGATGGAAGTAGAATACGAAGAGTTTCAACAAGTCAATGATGAGCTGTCTGAACGAATTGGTGACATGCTAAAAGCGCATAAAGGTCAAGGCACACCAATCGATTTGAGTGTGGTACTGCGAGATTACCTTGCACAGCACCCTTACACTCATCATTTTGATTTAGCTCGCATTATCGTCGATCAAGCTGTACGTCTAGGGTATTCAGAATCGGATTACCAAGCGATTCAACCAGACTGGAAAGCAATCAACGAATTTGGGGCAAAGGTACAAGCGAATGTCATCGACCGATACTAATGAATACATGTCAGAGAATCTGGCAAAAGCAATTTCTAACCCTCTGTTCCCAGCGCTAGACAGCATGCTTCGAGCAGGGCGTCATATCTCAAGTGAAGATCTAGACAACCACGCGTTGCTGTCGGATTTCGAACTTGAGCTTTCTTCTTTCTACCAACGCTACAACACCGAATTGGTGAAAGCGCCAGAAGGTTTCTTCTATCTTCGTCCTCGTTCAACGTCTCTGATTGGCCGTAGTGTTCTTTCTGAACTGGATATGCTGGTGGGTAAGGTACTGTGTTTCCTTTACCTAAGCCCAGAGCGTCTTGCGCACGAAGGCATCTTCACTAACCAAGAGCTGTACGACGAACTGCTTGCTCTAGCAGATGAAAACAAGCTGATGAAGCTAGTGACGAACCGTGCGACTGGTTCTGACCTTGATAAAGAAAAGCTGTTTGAAAAAGTGCGTACGTCACTTCGTCGTCTGCGTCGCCTAGGCATGATCATCAACATCGGTGAAACTGGTAAATTCAGCATCAGTGAAGCGGTATTCCGCTTTGGTGCCGATGTACGTATTGGCGATGACATGCGTGAAGCGCAGCTGCGTCTGATCCGGGATGGTGAAGCAGTAGTGCACACCAAAGAGCCAAGCCAAGGCAGCTTATTGTCTGAAGAAGATCAAGACGACCAAGCCCAAGAAGAAACAACAGAAGAGGGTGAAGCATGAGCATGATTGAACGCGGTAAATACCAATCGCTGACCATGGTCAACTGGAACGGCTTCTTTGCCCGTACGTTTGACATCGATGGTCTGGTCACCACGCTATCAGGTGGTAACGGTGCAGGTAAATCAACCACAATGGCGGCGTTCATCACCGCATTGATTCCTGACCAAACGCTGCTGCACTTCCGTAACACGACAGAAGCAGGCAGCAGCCAATCGTCTCGCGACAAAGGTTTGTACGGTAAGCTACAGCCGGGCGCATGTTATGCGGCGCTAGACGTGGTGAACTCACGTAACCAACGCCTATTGTTTGCAGTAAAACTGCAGCAAGTTGCGGGTCGTGATAAGAAAGTAGACATCAAACCGTTTGTGATCCAAGGTCTTCCAAGCCATGTGAAACCAACGGATATTTTGGTTGAAAGCGTATCTGCGACTCAAGCTCGTGTACGTCAAATCAACGAAGTAAAAGAATCGATCGCGGAATTTGAAGGCGTTCAGTTCAAAGCGTTCTCTTCTATCGTGGATTACCACGCACAAATGTTTGAATTCGGTGTGATTCCGAAGAAACTGCGTAACTCTGGTGACCGTTCTAAATTCTACCGCCTGATCGAAGCATCGCTTTACGGTGGTATCTCAAGTGCGATTACGCGCTCGCTACGTGACTACCTTTTGCCACAAAACGGCGGCGTGAAAAAAGCGTTCCAAGATATGGAATCGGCACTGCGTGAAAACCGCATGACGCTAGAAGCGATCAAAACCACGCAAGCAGATCGTGACTTGTTCAAACACTTGATTACAGAGTCGACCAACTACGTGGCCGCGGACTATATGCGCCATGCCAACGAGCGCCGTAAAAAACTAGAACAGACATTGTCTTTGCGTTCAGAGTTATTTGGTTCTCGCGAGACCTTGATTGAGCAAAACAATCTGCTTAACCGCGTTCAAGAAGAGCTGGAACTGCTGATCGAGTCAGAATCTTCTTTAGAGCAAGACTACCAAGCGGCTTCTGATCACTTGCAACTGGTGCAAAACGCGCTGCGTCAGCAAGAGAAGATCGAACGCTACCAAGAAGATCTTGAAGAGCTGAGCGAGCGTCTTGAAGAACAAATGATGGTAGTCGAAGAAGCGCAAGAACGCGTGATGATGGCTGAAGAGCAAGCTACCGTTGCAGAAGAAGAGGTGGATAGCCTTAAGACGCAACTTGCTGATTACCAGCAAGCTCTTGACGTTCAGCAAACTCGCGCCCTTCAATATCAACAAGCAGTTCAAGCGCTGGAGAAAGCGAAGCAACTACTTGGCGATGACAGCCTAACGGCGGAATCGGCTCAAGCGCTTGTCTCTGAGCTTAAGAACAAAGAGTCAGAAAGCACCAATGCGTTGCTATCGGTTAAGCACAAACTGGACATGTCTTCTGCAGCGGCAGAGCAGTTTGAAACCGCGCTTAAACTGGTACAAAGCATTGTTGGTCAAGTTGAGCGCAAAGACGCGTCTGAACATGCGAAAACCGCAATTGCGAAAGCGCGTGAGTCACAACAAATCGCACAAAACGAACAGCAATGGCGAGCACAACACCGTGATCTCGAACGCAGCCTTAACCAGCAGCGTCAAGCACGTGAACTGGTTGCTGAATACAAAAAGCAATATCACGTTGAACTAACCGATGAGGTTACGTTTGAACAAGAACGTGAACGTCATGCGACGCAAATCGAATCACTAGAGATAGCTCAAGAAGAAGTTCGTGATCAGCGTGGTGAACAGCGCCGTCTAGAGCAAAACGCGGCGGCAGAAATCAGTAAACTTGAAGCGATAGCGCCAGCTTGGATTGCGGCTAATGATGCGCTAGAGAAACTGAGAGAGCAGAGCGGGGCAGACCTTGAGGATCGCCATGCGGTAATGAACCACATGCAGGTTGTTCTTGAGCAAGAAAGGGAGCTGTCCTTAGCTAAAGATAAACTTGCTGAGCGTCGCAGTCAGCTTGACACTGAGATTGAACGTCTTGCTTCTCCTGGTGGTTCAAACGACCCTCGCCTGAAAGGTTTGGCTGATACTTTAGGCGGTGTATTACTGTCTGAGATCTACGATGACATCACGATTGATGATGCGCCTTACTTCAGTGCGATGTACGGTCCGGCTCGTCACGCTATCGTTGTTTCTGACCTGTCAGGTATCGAAGAGAAACTGGTAGAGCTAGACGACTGTCCAGAAGACTTGTACATCATTGAAGGTGACATCGATGCCTTTGATGACAGCTCGTTCGATGCAGAAGAGTTAGAGGGCGCGGTTTGTGTTCGCATGAACGATCGCCAAATGCGTTACTCTCGCTTGCCTGAGATCCCATTGTTTGGTCGTGCGGCACGTGAGCAGCGTCTAGAGTTGCTGCGTAACGAACGAGAAGAAGTGGTAGAGAAACACGCAAAAGCGGCGTTTGATTCTCAGAAAATGCAGCGCTTGTACCAAGCGTTTAACTTATTTGTGTCTAACCACATTCAGGTTGCTTTTGACGCCGATCCAGAACAAGCACTGGCAACTATTCGTGATAAGCGTAACCAAATTGCTCGCGTGCTGGCGGATCTGGATGCGAAAGAGCAACAACAACGTTCTCAGCTTCAAACCAGCAAGCAAGCGTTGTCTTCTCTGGACAAGCTAGCGTCACACATGGTGCTTGTTGAAGACGAGTCATTGCAAGCGCGTTTTGATGAGCTAGAAGAGAAAATCGCTCAGCTTGCAGAGGCAAAAAACTTCTTAAGCAACCATGCAAAAGCCGTCGCGCAATTAGAGAATATTGTGTCTGCACTTGATGCTGACCCAGAGCAATTCGATGCACTAGAAGCAGAATACAAAGCGGCAGACGTGCGGCTACAAGATCTTAAGAAGCAAATCTTTGCACTCTCGGATCTCGTTGAACGTCGTCACTACTTCGCTTACTCTGATTCAGTAGACCTACTGAACAAGAGTAGCGAACTGAGTGAGCAGCTAAAAGCTAAACTGGTTCAAGCTGAAAAAATGCGTACTCGCTCTCGTGAAGAGTTGAAGCAATCGCAAGGTCAAATGAACCAATACAACCAAGTATTAGCTTCATTGAAGAGTTCACACCAAGCGAAACTGGAAACGGTTCAAGAGTTCAAACAAGAGCTTCAAGAGTTTGGCGTGAACGCGGACGAAGGTGCTGAAGAACGTGCAATGCGTCGTCGTGATGAATTGCATGAGCGTCTACACACGTCTCGTAGCCGTAAGAGCGAATACGAGCGCACAATCACCTCTACTGAACTAGAGATGAAAGGCTTGGCGAAACGTCTGAAGAAAGTTCAGAAAGAATACGTTGAGCTACGTACCTTTGTGGTTGCAGCGAAAGCTGGCTGGTGCTCTGTACTTCGTCTGGCGCGCGAGAACGATGTTGAACGTCGTCTACACAAGCGTGAACTGGCTTACATGTCAGCGGATGAACTGCGTTCGATGTCGGATAAATCACTGGGTGCGCTGCGTCTAGCGGTTGCGAACAATGACGACCTGCGTGATGCGCTGCGTCTATCAGAAGACAACGCTCGCCCAGAGCGTAAAGTTCTGTTCTATATTGCTGTATACCAACACCTTCGTGAGCGTATTCGTCAGGATATCATCCGTACTGATGACCCAGTTGAAGCAATCGAAGAGATGGAAGTCGAGCTGGCGCGTCTAACGGAAGAGCTAACGCAACGTGAAAACCGTCTAGCGATCAGCTCTGAGTCGGTAGCGAGCATCATCAAGAAGACGATTCAGCGTGAGCAAAACCGTATTCGTATGCTGAATCAAGGCTTGTCGAACATTTCGTTTGGTCAGGTGAAGGGCGTACGTCTAAACGTGAAGATCCGCGAAAGTCACGAAGTGCTACTGAACGGTCTAGCGACACAACAAGAGCAGCACAAAGACCTGTTTGAATCGACTCGCTTTACTTTCTCCGAAGCAATGGCGAAGCTGTTCCAACGTGTGAACCCACATATCGATATGGGTCAACGTTCTCCTCAGGTTTTGGGTGAAGAGCTACTGGATTACCGTAACTACCTAGAGCTAAGTGTAGAAGTGAACCGTGGTACAGATGGTTGGCTACAGGCTGAGTCTGGCGCGCTATCAACAGGTGAGGCGATCGGTACTGGTCAGTCAATCCTACTGATGGTTGTTCAAAGCTGGGAAGAAGAATCACGCCGCCTGCGCAGTAAAGACATTGTGCCTTGTCGTCTGCTGTTCTTAGATGAAGCAGCGCGTCTGGATGCGAAATCGATCGCGACATTGTTCGAATTGTGTGACCGTCTGGATATGCAGCTTCTTATCGCGGCACCAGAAAACATCAGCCCAGAGAAAGGTACGACCTACAAACTGGTGCGTAAGGTGTTTAAAGACCACGAACACGTACACGTAGTGGGTCTGCGCGGTTTTGGTCAAACGGATAAGCCTAAGACCGAAGCACAAGAGATGATTGAAGAGTTTGAATCGTAAACTTCGAATCTAACAAAACGCCCGCAATGAACGCGGGCGTTTTTGTATCTGTTTACGAGGCAGGCTTCGAAATACATAAGATAAGCCGAGACTGTAGGACGGCAGTCTCGGCTTATTAACGGAACTTAATGAGGAAGCGACGTTTATTCCTCTGGAATATCGTCCCTGACTTCGATCATTTCAGCAAGCTCTTCAAGTGCTTGGACAGAAAGCTCAGACAAGCGTTGTAGGTGTTGGTCTAAGCTCTCTTGTTCTTCAAGCTCTGGTTCATCATTATTTGTTTCTTTTATTAGCATTTCCCAACCTCTCAAGTTGAGTAAGGGGAGCTCTCATCATACTCAAAAGGCAAAGTAGAAAAGAAACGATCTATGTTGATTTTGTTAGCTCGATCATTGATTCAACTTATATATGAGAAGGATGTGTTTAATAAGGAGAGCAACTGCAAGGTTTTTGGATGCGGGAACAAAAACGCCAGTAATCATGACAATTACTGGCGAGTAATAACGAACATTATGTCGGAGGGTTAGAACAACGGCTTCACACCGAACTGCTCTGCCGCGTAAGCGACGCGTTCAATCGGTTTTGGATACTCAGCAGGTGTGCCAAGGCTCTCTATGTGTTTCAAACGAGGAAGCAAGCCTGCACCATTAGCGATTTGGATTGCCAGACCAGGGCGAGCGTTAAGCTCTAAAACCATAGGTCCTTCATCTTTATCCAGCACCATATCCGTACCCATGTATCCCAAACCTGTCATTTCCCAGGCACTTGACGCAAGCTCCAGCAAGCGCTCCCAATGCGGTACTTGAAGGGTCGAAAGGTCTTTACCTGTATCAGGGTGATGAGTAACTGGATGATCGAACTGCACCGCTCTGACGGCTTTACCTGTCGCGATGTCAATGCCTACTCCTACGGCACCTTGGTGAAGGTTTGCTTTGCCGTCGGAAGCCGCTGTAGAACAGCGCATCATCGCCATAACTGGATAACCTTTAAATACGATGATCCGAACATCTGGTACGCCTTCATAACTGAAGCCATCAAAACAGTCATCAAACTTGATTAAGTTTTCAACCACAGCAACGTCATTTTTACCACCAAGAGAGAAAAGGCCAGCAAGCGCATTACTAATGTGACGCTCGACCTCATCCCTACCAATTGTAGAGCCGGAGGGTTTGGTATATACCCCGTTTTTGTGAGACGTAACAACCAGAATGCCTTTACCGCCACTACCTTGTGCAGGTTTGATTACAAAACCAGGCCAGTTCTCAACCATTTTGTGGATAGTCTTAACTTCAGCTTGGTTGTGAATGACACCGATCAGGGCAGGAACGGTTGCTCCTGCTGCCTGTGCAATAATTTTGGTCTTTAGCTTGTCATCGACAAGTGGGTATTTAGAACGATCATTGTAACGGCCAATATAGCTGTGGTTACGCTTGTTCATCCCCATAATGCCTTTATGGCGAAGCTTAGACGGCGAAGTAAAACTTTCGAACATCGTTTAGTCCTCCGCTAGTGGTTTGAAGCGTCGTAGCTCAGTGAGGCGGTAACCTGTGTAAGTACCTAGTAATAGAATACCGGCCAGAACAATCAACTGTAGACCAATGAAGTTAAAGGTTAAGTGTTGAATGTATGAGTTCGTCATTGCAAGGTAAACTAATACCGCTGTCAGCAATGAACCACCACCTTGCAGAGCAACTTCCTTCGCACCTTCTTCTTCCCATAGGATTGACATACGTTCAATCGTCCAAGACAAGATGATCATAGGGAAGAAGGTAATTGTTAGGCCTTCTGTTAAGCCCATTTTAAACGCAACAACGGTGAACACCGAGATGATCATAATAACGGTAATAATG
This sequence comes from Vibrio sp. 947, assembly GCF_033339115.1. Lineage (NCBI taxonomy): Bacteria > Pseudomonadati > Pseudomonadota > Gammaproteobacteria > Vibrionales > Vibrionaceae > Vibrio > Vibrio sp. 947. The sequence continues at coordinate 109,420 of NZ_JAWOTX010000002.1, forward strand.
ACCGCAGATATCCTTGCTACCAGCAATAAGTTCAACCTAGACAAATAGCTTCGAATAATCAGGCCTGTACCTACAATTAGCAAGAAACCGACAATACCCGTTAATAGTTGAGTTTGAACAAAAGCAACGGCAATCAACACAGGCATGAAGGTACCGGATGTTTTCAGGCCGATAATCACACGCAAGAACACAACGATCAGAGCACCAATAGGGATGAGCATGATGGTTTTGAACATCGCTTGCTCTTCCAAAGGTAGGCTATGAATTGAAATATTCAGTAATCCATCTGCTTCTATTTTGTTGTTTGTAGCTTGTTGTGGTGTCATTTCTTGCTTAATCATCGAGAAATGCACTTGGCTATTTTTACCACCAACAAGGTCAAGTAAGGACACGTTTGATTCATCCCACACTAACAAGTTGGGTTTCACTGCTTTTTGTTCGGATTTTGGCGAAAACAGTACCCAATCTTTACCTGACCAAACCTGAACCATTGGTTGAATTGTTTGGCGTCGACGACCATCTTCTAGTTCGATAACACCGACGGTTTTGCTCTGTATACCTGCGGTAAGCAAAATATTATGCAGTGCATCAGTACGGCTGAAATCGTTCAGTAGTAGCGACGAGTTTTGGCTATCTGGGTCATTAAGCGCTTTGATAAGCTCACGAGTAAACGTCACATTATCGGCTGAGCGACTCATCGCACGTTCGATAAGGGCATTTGCCGCTGCTGCTTGTGGTGCTGATAGCGTTGGTGGCGTAATGTCTTCCGTTGGCGGTAAAGGAGTGACTTTAGCCTGAGGGTCTACTAAGAACTGGGCTTTGTAGTATATGGTTTGTGGCCCTTGAGCTTGGCGAATTGACCATTCTGCACGACGGCCTGAATCGTCATTGATGTAGGAAACGCCATAACCTGATGAGGAAGCAGATTCACCGATAAGTGTGTAACCACTTTGTGTATGAGGTGCTGCAAGTGACGCTTTTACTTCGTTGCCGTTAGCATTGAACTCAATACGAGCTTCTACATCCCACACCTGGCGAGTTTCGCCTGGCGTCCAAGGCACGCCGTAGTTTTCATGCCTGAAAACACTCAGAGCAATGCCCGCAATCACCAATAAGATGATAGAAAGGTAAAACGGTATTTTTGACGTCATAATCTACCTTATTATTTTTTATCTTCGTCCGTTTGGATATAGGTACGACTTACATCGACAAGTGCTATGTCGCGCATAAATTCTCTACCCAGTAAAATAGGATGGTTCATATGTGAGCGATCTGCCAACGTAAATTGCGCTTTTTCATGAATTTTTCCAACGCGCACCCAAAGTTCTACCACAGCGCGGCGTTCTAACTCTTCACTGGTAACCTGGCGGATTTTGACGTAGCGAATGACAGGAGCTTCGATCCAAGTACTTTTCTCTTCTTCGGATTTACTGGTGTCTGCTAAGTGGAATCGGACCCATTTTTTGCCATTTCTTTCGAACTCTTCAATATCAACGGCATTTAAAGACGACGTCGCGGCACCAGTGTCGATACGTGCATCAAAAGTTTGCTTAATCGACTCTACCGTGACCTTTTCGATAGAGCCAAGGACAATATCGTGAGTTGGGGTTGGTTCCACAGGAGCGGGAGATTGGACAATAATCGGCTCTTTCGGTTTTTTTACTTCTGCCATTGCTTCATCGCGAAATGTAAGAAGTTCAACCTGTAGTTTATCGACTTGTTCTTCAAGGCTGTCGATATAGTCCGATTGGTTGCTGAGCTGTAGCTCTAGGTTGGTAATGCGATTATTGACATTCGCTTCTGAATTTTGAATCGCCGCTAACGTTTCTTGGTGGTACTGTTCGCCTTTGGTTAGTGAGCATCCAGATAGTAAGGCGATGGCAACAATCGGGGTCAATCGTAATAACATTGAAAACCTTGGGATTGGATTAAGTTGTTTATTTTTTAGGAGTTTAGCTTATATCGATAAAGCCTCACAAGTAAGAATGTTTCTCTATTACTTATTGTTTGAGGAATAGTGATGAAAAGCCAAAAATCAAGGACATAAAAGCGCATCCTTATTTAGAGCGTGCTTATATTTTGACGTGAAAAATGGATTCAAAAAACAAACTCGCTCATTACGAGGAAAGAGGGTAATGTCTTAACTCGTAAAATGAGTTAAGACAATGTCAGGAATCTCAGCGAATTATGATTTGCGAGCGACAAGAACCGCGCGGCGAGGGGCAGGGTAGCCTTCTACAGTCTTGCTTGGGTCGTTCGGATCTAAGTAGTCAGGTAGAGAGTTATGCGTCATCCAATCTGTGGTACGTTGTTCGTCTACGGACGTGATGTTTTCATCAACGATACGAACATCTTCAAAACCGACCAATTCTAGCCACACTTTTAGGGCTTTTGCTGAAGGGAAGAAATAGACATTACGCATTTGCGCGTAACGAGAAGTCGGGACCAGTACTGCATTCTCATCACCTTCAATCACGAGTGTTTCCAATACGAGTTCACCTCCAGATACTAATTGATCTTTTAGTTGCACTAAATGATCGAGAGGCGAGCGGCGATGGTAAAGCACGCCCATGCTGAATACCGTATCGAACGCTTCTAACTTAGGTAGTTGTTCAATGCCCAATGGCAATAAGTGTGCACGTTGGTCATCGCCCATTAGTTTACGAATTGCTTCGAACTGAATCAGGAACAGGTGAGATGGATCGATACCGACAGTTAAGCGTGCACCTTCGCCTAGCATGCGCCACATGTGGTAGCCGTTACCACAACCTACATCGAGTACGCTGCGATTCTTTAATGGAGAAATATGTGGAAGCACGCGGTCCCATTTCCAATCACTGCGCCACTCAGTATCAATATGGATGCCGTGTACGTGGTATGGGCCTTTGCGCCAAGGATGGAATGTACGAAGTAAGCTTTCTAGCTTTTTAAGTTCCCCTTGAGGCATCGGCTCATTGTTTGAAATCGTGACAGAATCAACAATGTCGATGTTGTCCGGTCTACCCGCTGGGATTTTGTTCAGGGCTTTCAACCAGCGACCAAAGTCACCGTGCTCTGCATTTTGCCAATCCGTTAGCTGTTGTGGAAGCACATTAAGCCAAGGTTGAAGACGAGTGTCTTGGGCAATCAATTGGTAGAAATTTGCAAAGTTAAACATAGTTAGTTAATCGCTGAGTTGATGGGTATAAATTATTAACAAAAGCCGAAATCGGTATGGTTCAGGTTTGGTATGCATGGTCTATTTAATCGCGAACATGGAGCCGAAGTTAAAGCATTGGAACCAAACATCGTAGCTAGAAAAGCCAATTTTAGCGAAACGCTCTTTATGTTCTTTCTTTGAATCTGGGCGCATTACGTTTTCTATCGCGCTGCGCTTTTGGCTGATTTCTAGTTCGCTATAACCATTCGCACGTTTAAAGTCGTGGTGAAGGTCAATTAACAGTTCGTTCGACACTTCATCTTCGAAGACGAATTTCTCAGATAGAATCAAAATGCCACCCGGACGCAGGCCAGCGTAAATTTTTTCGAGCAAGGAGTAACGATCTTCTGGAGAGAGGAATTGCAAAGTGAAGTTCAACACCACCACTGACGCGTTTTCAATTTCGATATTGCGAATGTCTGCTTCTACTACATCCACAGGAGTGTCACTGCGGTAAGCGTTGACGTGAAGTTTACAACGCTCAACCATTGCAGGAGAGTTGTCCACTGCGATGATTTGGCAACCTTCTTGTTTGATATGGCGACGCATAGACAATGTTGCAGCACCCAAAGAACAGCCAAGGTCATAGATGTTTGAGTGAGGTTTTACAAAACGCTCTGCCAGCATACCGATTGCAGAAATGATATTGCTGTAACCCGGTACCGATCGTTGAATCATGTCAGGAAATACTTCCGCTACGCGTTCATCGAACGTGAAATCCCCAATTTTATCGATTGGAGCCGAAAAAATAGTATCTGGATTGCTCTTAGGGTTCATAACTAAGTCTCTGCATACAAGCCGCCTGAAAATGTCAGGCACCAAAAAAGGCGCGTATTTTATGGGAATTTCGCGCCTCTGTCATGTGTTGCGTTAGAACATCTGTAACTGCGAGTTGCCATCGTCAGCTGGGAAAGGCGCTAACTCAGGGAGCGTGATACGTTTTTGTATGTCTTTATACAGGTTTGCAGCCAACTCTGGCGCAATTATATTGTCTGCGGTATGGATCATGACATATGGCTGTTTACCTTCGGCAATCCATTGTGGCAACTTGTTGAGCCATGGTTTAAAAAACTCGTAATTTTGCTGTTCTTCTGGATGACCAATAAAGCGAATCAAAGGGTGTGAAGCGGTAGCAATGGCGTGAACAGGGACTCGTGGTTTTTTCATTTGTGCATCAATAATCGCCTCATTGTCGGGCTTAGCGGCAAAGACTGGGCGGCTATCCATAATAATGCGGTCAATATTATTCTCTACTAACCATTGGTTAAGTGCTCGCTCTTCTTCGCCTTTGGAGAAAAATGCCATATGGCGAACCTCAACACCGAGAGGGAAGTTAGGTGGAAAGCTCGCACAGAACTTTTTCAGTCGATCAAGGTGCTCAGGACCAAATGCGGCTGGTAATTGAATTGTCCATTGGCCCACACGGTCATGCAAAGGCTCCATGACTTTCATGAAATCTCTCAGTTGTTCGCTGCAACCTCTTAGCATTTGCTCATGAGTAATGGCTTTAGGAAGTTTGAAAGTAAAGCGAAAATCATCGTGGGTTGCGGCTCTCCAGTTTTGCACTGTATTGAGCGTCGGTGTGGCATAAAATGTCGTGTTGCCTTCCACGGTATGAAACACTTGCGCATACCTTTCTAAACGTTCAGCGGGCTTTGTCCCGCTGCCGTAAAAACTTTGTTGCCATTGATTGTGCGACCACATTGTCAATCCAAGTCGAAGAGGTAAGTTATCCATTATTCTTTACTGCTTGCTACTCGTGTGAATACTTTACGAGAGTTTTGCTGAAATAGGTAATTTCACGCTATAATCCTCCCCAATTTTTTCGCTTTGGTGCGCTTTTGAACATTTGTTGTACTAAAAAGCACCAGTGAATGATAAAACACACGTAATTGTATGTTGAGTAGTCGATTTTCGTGGACATTCAGCGTATAACAGAATCTTTACTCTGCTTAGCAATGAGGCTGACAGAGCGTAGTTAACAACATTTGAGAGATTGGGAATTTCATTATGCGTACCCATTACTGTGGTCACCTGAACAAGTCCCTTGCAGGACAAACTGTAGAACTTTGCGGCTGGGTTAACCGTCGTCGTGATTTAGGCGGTCTTATTTTTATTGATATGCGAGATCGCGAAGGTATCGTTCAGGTAGTTGTTGATCCAGATATGGCGGATGCGTATGAAGTGGCGAACACACTTCGTAATGAATTCTGTATCAAACTAACGGGTGAAGTGCGCGTTCGCCCAGAGAGCCAAGCAAACAAAGACATGGCAACAGGTGAAGTCGAGATCCTTGCGAAAGGTCTTGAAATCATCAACCGTTCTGATGTTCTGCCTCTAGATTTCAACCAAAAGAACTCTGAAGAGCAACGCCTGAAGTACCGTTATCTAGATCTACGTCGTCCTGAAATGAGCGACCGCATCAAGCTACGTGCTAAAGCGTCTAGCTTTGTTCGTCGTTTTCTAGATGACAACGGCTTCCTAGACATCGAAACGCCAGTACTAACAAAAGCGACTCCAGAAGGCGCTCGTGACTACCTAGTACCTAGCCGTGTTCACAAAGGCAGCTTCTACGCGCTTCCTCAGTCTCCACAGCTATTCAAACAGCTTCTAATGATGTCTGGTTTTGACCGTTACTACCAAATCGTTAAGTGTTTCCGTGATGAAGACTTGCGTGCTGACCGTCAACCAGAATTCACTCAGATCGATATCGAAACGTCATTCATGACGGCTGACCAAGTTCGTGCAACGACTGAGAAAATGGTTCGTGAAATGTGGCAAGAGCTACTAAACGTTGACCTAGGTGAATTCCCAGTAATGCCGTTCAGCGAAGCGATTCGTCGTTTCGGTTCTGACAAGCCAGACCTACGTAACCCACTGGAACTAGTAGACGTTGCTGACCTAGTGAAAGACGTTGAGTTCAAAGTATTCTCAGGTCCAGCAAACGACGAAAAAGGCCGAGTTGCCGTTATTCGCGTTCCAGGTGGCGCTTCTCTGACTCGTAAGCAAATTGATGGCTACGGTGAATTCGTTGGTATCTACGGTGCGAAAGGTCTAGCTTGGATGAAGGTTAACGACCGTGCAGCGGGCATGGAAGGTATCCAATCTCCAGTCGCTAAGTTCCTAAATGAAGACGTGATCAACGGCATTCTAGATCGTACTCAAGCGGAATCTGGTGACATTATCCTATTTGGCGCTGATAAAGCGGGCATCGTTGCAGAAGCAATGGGTGCGCTACGTTTGAAACTAGGTAAAGACCTAGAGCTAACGGATGAGTCTGCATGGGCTCCACTATGGGTTGTTGACTTCCCAATGTTCGAAGAAGATGACGAAGGCAACCTACACGCGATGCACCACCCATTCACATCGCCTCTAGGTGTGACTGCAGAAGAGCTAAAAGCAAACCCTGCTGCGGCAAATTCTAACGCTTACGATATGGTTCTAAATGGCTACGAAGTGGGCGGCGGCTCTGTTCGAATCCACAACGCAGATATGCAAGAAGCCGTATTTGATATTCTAGGTATCACACCTGAAGAGCAACAGCTTAAGTTCGGTTTCCTGCTTGATGCGCTGAAATTCGGTACGCCTCCACATGCTGGTCTTGCATTTGGTCTAGACCGTCTAGTAATGCTGCTATGTGGCACAGAGAACATCCGTGATGTTATCGCGTTCCCTAAAACAACAGCAGCGGCGTGTCTACTAACAGACGCACCAAGTATTGCGAACCCAGCAGCGCTAGAAGAGCTAGCAATCGCAGTAACTGCAGCGAAAGAAAAAGACGCAGAATAAGCGCACAACATTTGAAGAAAACTCCCGCAACTGCGGGAGTTTTTGTTTAAATAAACCCAAGAAACTTCCAAAGCAATTTCCCAAGCAACGCTTTTTAGAACATGTTTTGTTATTAAGCGTCAAAATACATTAAAAGGTGAATTATGGCTGGTCATAGTAAATGGGCGAATATTCGTCACCGTAAAGCAGCGCAAGATGCGAAGCGCGGCAAAATCTTTACTAAATTAATTCGTGAAATCGTTGTCGCGGCAAAAGAGGGGGGCGGTGAGCCAGAAAATAACCCACGTTTGCGAGCAGCAATTGATAAAGCACTGTCTAACAACATGACACGTGACACTGTCAGCCGTGCTGTCAGCCGAGGTGCTGGTGGTGAAGGCGACGACAACATGGAAACCGTGATCTATGAAGGTTATGGTCCAGGTGGTACGGCGGTCATGGTCGAATGTATGACGGATAACCGAAATCGTACGGTATCTGGCGTACGCCATGCATTCTCAAAGTCAGGCGGTAATCTGGGGACGGATGGTAGCGTCAACTATCTTTTCGACAAGAAAGGCGTGATTTCATATGGCCCAGGTTTAGATGAGGATGCGGTAATGGAAGTAGCATTAGAAAGTGGTGCTGATGACATTGAAACGGCAGAAGATGGCTCGATTGATGTCTACACGGCCCCAGGCGATTTTGGGCTCGTAAAAGATGCTCTTGATGCCGCAGGGTTTGAGGCAGAGAACGCGGAGGTGTCGCTGATCCCATCTACGAAAGCAGATTTGGACGCGGATACTGCGCCAAAACTACTTCGTTTGATTGACGCTTTGGAAGATCTGGACGACGTTCAAGAGGTTTATCACAATGGTGATATCTCTGACGACGTTGCGGCTACGCTAGATTAAACTCAAGGTGTCGGGAGCGGTATTTGCTCCGAAGTTAGCAAGTAATAATAAAAAGACTGAGGCCGAATTAGGCCTCATTTTTAGGAACATTCATGTCAATTATTTTGGGCATTGACCCAGGTTCGCGCATTACCGGCTATGGGGTCATTCGTCAAAATGGACGCCACTTGCAATACCTTGGTAGTGGCTGCATTCGTACTTCAGAAAAAGAACTTCCGGGTCGGCTTAAACAGATTTATGCAGGCGTCACGGAAATCATTACCCAGTTTCAACCGGACGTTTTCGCGATCGAGCAAGTGTTTATGGCCAAAAACGCGGATTCAGCGCTAAAACTTGGCCAAGCTCGTGGCAGTGCAATTGTTGCTGCGGTGAATGCGGAGTTGCCGGTATTTGAATACGCGGCTCGTCTTATTAAGCAAGCTGTCGTCGGCACTGGTGGCGCGGACAAAGCGCAAGTTCAGCATATGGTTCAGCAGATGCTTAAATTGCCCGCCAAGCCTCAAGCGGATGCAGCCGATGCTTTAGGTGTGGCGATTTGTCATGCCAATACTAACAAGACTCTCGTTGCGTTAGCGGGCAAAGCAACCAGTGCCAGAAAAGGGCGCTACCGTTAAAATTAACTGGATGTCTATCCAGTTCTTTATTATCCTGTCGCAAATTCATTTCCAAAGAGTATTTATAGTGATTGGACGTCTTCGTGGCATACTGATTGAAAAACAACCACCTGAAGTATTAATTGAAGTTAATGGCATTGGTTATGAAGTCCAGATGCCAATGAGCTGTTTTTACGAACTGCCAAATGTTGGCGAAGAAGCCATTATTTATACTCACTTTGTTGTCCGTGAGGATGCGCAATTGCTATACGGTTTCAACACAGTAAAAGAACGAGCACTTTTCCGTGAAGTGATCAAAGCCAATGGCGTTGGTCCTAAACTCGGTCTTGGTATTCTCTCTGGTATGACAGCAACGCAATTTGTTACTTGTGTGGAACATGAAGACGTTTCTACGCTGGTTAAGCTTCCAGGCGTTGGCAAGAAAACCGCAGAGCGATTGGTTGTTGAAATGAAAGACCGCTTGAAAGGGTGGGGCGCTGGCGATCTATTTACGCCATTTACGGATGCTGCTCCTGCGGATTCTGGTGCAACATCCAACAACGCAGAAGAAGAGGCAATCAGTGCGCTTCTAGCTCTAGGTTACAAGCCGACTCAAGCGTCGAAAGTGGTATCTCAGATCGCTAAACCGGACATGAGCAGTGAGCAAATGATCCGTGAAGCTCTAAAATCAATGGTGTAACGCTGGTTGCACAGTGAATATTTGTTCAAGATAACTCATTCTCTAAGGTTAATGCCAATCGCTTAACGATGTTTTTTTGTGTCATTCCAGCGAGCCTGGCGAGACTGGGAATCTAATAGCAGCACGCTGAGCGGTTAATGAAACAATTTGACCATAAATCGCTCGGATAGAAGATCCTGTATCACGCTCCTTCGTCGCTGTACAGGATGACGAGATATAGAAATATGCCACTTGCTGTTAAACGAGCGGCATTATTCTCTCAGGTAACCATTTTTCAAGGTAAAAAGATGATTGAAGCCGATCGTTTAATCGCGCCAGAAAACCCTGCCTTTCGTGATGAAGATGTCATTGATCGTGCTATTCGGCCAAAAAAATTAGCGGATTACCAAGGTCAGGACCATGTCCGTGACCAAATGGAGATCTTCATTAAAGCTGCTCAGTTACGTAGCGAAGCACTTGATCACCTTTTGATTTTTGGTCCCCCAGGTTTGGGTAAAACCACACTTGCGAATATCGTTGCCAATGAAATGGAAGTGAACATTCGCACTACTTCAGGCCCTGTACTTGAGAAAGCAGGCGATTTGGCCGCGCTGTTAACCAACCTTGAAGAAAACGATGTGTTGTTCATCGATGAGATTCACCGCTTGAGTCCGATGGTTGAAGAGGTGCTGTATCCGGCGATGGAAGATTATCAACTGGATATTATGATCGGTGAAGGTCCGGCCGCTCGTTCTATTAAGATCGATTTACCACCGTTTACGTTAATTGGTGCGACGACCCGAGCGGGCTCTTTGACGTCACCATTGCGCGACCGCTTTGGTATTACTCAGCGCCTTGAGTTTTATAAGATAAAAGACCTCCAAGATATCGTGCAGCGAAGCGCGGATTGTTTAGGTTTATCAATGGAACCTGAAGGTGCATTGGAAGTGGCAAGACGTGCGCGTGGCACACCACGTATTGCTAACCGTTTGCTACGCCGTGTTCGTGATTATGCGGAAGTAAAAGGCAATGGTCACATTTGCGCCGATGTTGCCGATAAGGCGTTGAATATGCTTGATGTGGACGCCGAAGGCTTCGATTACATGGACCGTAAGCTACTACTCGCGATTATGGAAAAATTTGGTGGTGGTCCGGTCGGGCTCGACAACATGGCAGCGGCAATAGGTGAAGAAAAGGACACTATTGAAGACGTTCTTGAGCCTTATCTTATTCAGCAAGGTTATTTACAACGCACTCCGCGTGGAAGAATCGCGACAGATCGTGCGTATTTGCATTTCGGAATTGAAAAATAAGATTCCCTCGCTGGGCCTTTGTTGCCCAGCGCTTCATTAAAGTTGACCAAACTCACATTTTTTGAATTTTTTCTCATACTGGTTTAGTAAGTAAAAAGCATTGATTGTTAACTCGATGTTTGCTTGCAACTGGTTAATTTCTCTCCTGATTACTCTCTCTTAACATCCGTATCCAATACTGGTTGATCTAGATCAATGTGATGGATTTTTGTGCAAATTCCGCGCATAAACATTGATGTATATCAAAGCGCGTTACGGCTATAAACCTTTTGAAACAATCTGTTTTTACAAGTAATATTAGCCCCAGCTATATTAGCTGATGCTTAACAATTAACTAACCAATGAAGCACATTTTTGCAACAATGAGTTGTGATAATTCAACATTTTTCAAGTGTAAATAACACCTGAATATGGATTGCAATATGTAGAGAGTGTCATTCAGCCGACACATAGGAGTTACCATGATTGACGTAGTTGATCTATCGCGGTTGCAGTTTGCACTGACAGCGATGTATCACTTCCTATTCGTACCATTGACCCTTGGTATGGCCTTCCTTCTGGCCATTATGGAATCGATGTACGTAATGACGAACAAGCAAATCTATAAGGACATGACCAAGTTCTGGGGTAAGCTATTCGGTATTAACTTTGCACTTGGTGTGGCGACAGGCCTTACCATGGAGTTCCAGTTTGGTACGAACTGGTCTTACTACTCCCACTATGTAGGTGATATCTTCGGTGCACCGCTAGCGATCGAAGCACTTGTCGCATTCTTCCTGGAGTCAACTTTTGTTGGTCTATTCTTCTTCGGGTGGGATCGTCTATCTAAACGCCAACACTTAGCGGTTACCTGGCTTGTGGCACTAGGCTCTAACTTCTCTGCTCTTTGGATTCTTATCGCAAACGGCTGGATGCAAAACCCAGTAGGCGCAGATTTCAACTTCGAAACCATGCGAATGGAAATGGTGAGCTTCTCTGAGGTTGTACTAAACCCAGTTGCTCAGGTTAAGTTCGTGCATACGGTTGCTTCTGGTTACACTTGTGGCGCAATGTTTATTCTAGGCATCAGTTCATACTACCTATTAAAAGGTCGTGACATTGCGTTTGCTCGTCGTTCGTTTGCTATTGCTGCTTCTTTCGGTATTGCAGCTATCTTATCTACCATCGTTCTTGGTGACGAATCTGGCTACGAGCTTGGTGAAGTTCAAAAAGTGAAACTCGCTGCAATTGAAGCAGAGTGGCACACTGAACCTGCACCTGCCGCATTTACGTTATTTGGTGTTCCTAATCAGGAAACGATGCATACCGATTACGCAATTAAGATCCCTTACGTAATGGGTATTATCGCGACACGCTCTTTTGATGAGCAAGTAACAGGTCTTCGTGATTTACGTGATGAACACGTCGATCGTATTCGTGACGGCATGTACGCTTATGAACTTCTAGAGAAGCTTCGTGCGGGCGACAAGTCAGAAGAAAACATGACTGCGTTTGATGAAGTGAAAGGTGACCTAGGTTACGGTCTACTTCTAAAACGCTACACAGACAATGTTGTTGATGCAACAGAAGAGCAAATCCAAGCTGCTGCGGACGACTCAATCCCAACAGTATGGCCGCTATTCTGGTCATTCCGTATCATGGTTGCTTGTGGCTTCATCATGTTGTTTGTCTTTGGTGCGGCGTTTATCCAAACGTGTCGTCAGAAGATTGAACAGAAACAATGGATTCTAAAAGCTGCACTATTTAGCATTCCACTACCTTGGATTGCAATTGAAGCGGGTTGGTTCGTCGCTGAGTACGGCCGTCAGCCTTGGGCTGTAGGTGAAATTCTACCAGTGCATGTTGCAGCTTCTGCGCTAACTGCAGGTGAAATCTGGACTTCACTCTTCGCAATTCTGGCGCTATACACGGTATTCCTGATTGCAGAAGTTTACCTAATGTTGAAATTCGCTCGTAAAGGTCCAAGTAGCCTGAAAACGGGTCGCTACCACTTCGAGCAAAATGCTGACTCTGTTGAAGACAAAGTTAGTCGCCAAGTAGAAGCGTAAGGTAAGGAGATAACAAGATGTTTGATTACGAAATCTTGCGACTCATCTGGTGGGTACTAATCGGTGTTCTACTAGTTGGTTTTGCAGTAACAGACGGCTTCGATATGGGTGTAGGCGCGCTTGTACCTATCATCGGTAAAAACGACACGCAACGCCGTGTCATGATTAACTCAATTGCTCCTCACTGGGATGGTAACCAAGTTTGGCTTATCACTGCTGGTGGTGCACTGTTCGCAGCTTGGCCTTTGGTTTACGCAACGTCATTTTCAGGCTTCTACTTAGCGATGATTTTGACACTAGCAGCGCTATGGCTTCGTCCTCTGGGCCTAGACTACCGCTCTAAAATCGAAGATCCAAAATGGCGCAATACCTGGGATATCTGTATCTCAATCAGTGGTTTTGTTCCGCCAATCATCTTTGGTGTAGCGTTTGGCAACCTTCTACAAGGTGTACCATTCCAATTGAGTGAGTTCTTGATGCCAACATACCATGGCTCATTCTTTGGTCTACTAAACCCATTTGCACTGTTGTGTGGTTTAGTAAGTTTGTTCATGATTTTGATGCAAGGTTCTACTTGGCTACAAATGAAAACAACAGGCGAAGTGCATGTGCGTGCGCGCAACGTTGCTCAGTTGGCTGGTTTACTGACGGTTGCTGCGTTTGTAGCGGCTGGTTTCTGGATCCAAAATATCGATGGCTACGTCATTGTTGGCGGTATCGACACTAACGCTGCTTCTAACCCTCTAAACAAAGAGGTTATCCGTGAAGCTGGTGCGTGGATGAAGAACTTTGAAAACTACCCACTACTATGGGCTGCTCCTGTATTAGGTGTTGCAATGCCGCTTCTCGCTGTATTGGCATCTCGTCTTGAAAAATGTGCGATTTCGTTCATTACTTCAAGCTTGGGTGTTGCTGGTGTTATCTTTACTGCAGGTTTTGCGATGTTCCCATTCATCATGCCTTCAGACTTAATGCCAAGCCACAGCTTAACAATGTGGGATGCAACGTCATCTGAGCTGACTCTGAACCTAATGACAGGCGTTGCGTTTGTTATGGTGCCAATCATCCTTGGTTACACATCTTGGACTTACTACAAGATGTTTGGTCGCCTTGATGACCAGTACATTGAAGACAACAAAAACTCACTTTACTAAGGAGCATTTACTATGTGGTATTTCGCATGGATTCTAGGTGTACTACTTGCTTGTGCATTCGGTATCATCAACGCTCTTTGGCTAGAGCACTCAGAAATGATGGATAAAGACAGTGAGTAACCTCGCTGATAAGGTAGCGAAACTTCACGCACCAATGGATAAGACTCTGCTACGAGTCTTATCTCTCATCCTTGGCTTTATGCACGTAGGATTGGTGATGTGGGACCCTGAAGCTTACCATCAAGCAATTGGTGGTTTTAACTCAATCATCGCACCAGCACTGATTTGGTCTGTATGTTCAAGCATGGTGTATGGGGTGGGCTTCAAGCCAAGAAACTGGTACTGGCAAGTTTTGTTTAGTCCTTATTTCTCGTTAGCTATCTTAATTTATCTAACGGCACTTTATTTCATTTAGGCAGAAATATGCTGTAATAAAGTCGGTTACTAAATCATCGAATAAAAGCTAGGTATCTCGCCTAGCTTTTATTTTTTCTACAAATTTCAAAAATAATTCCTTAGCTCGGTACCAATTGCTGTCGCTTCAGTTATAGTAATTACTTTAAAGAATTGAATATATTGGTACTCCCTTGCAAGGCACATCAAATCTCTTTCACTGGCCGATCACCGTGTACTATGAAGACACTGATGCGGGCGGTGTTGTATATCATTCTAATTATCTAAAATTCTTTGAGCGCGCACGGACAGAGATGTTACGTGCTAAAGGCATTTCTCAACATGTGTTACTGGAACAAAATATCGGCTTTGTTGTCCGACACATGGATATCGATTTCAACCAAGGGGCTAGGCTGGACGAGCATCTGACAGTCGTAACCCGAGTGTCAGAAATAAAACGTGCTTCTCTACAATTCTGTCAAGAGTTGGTCAATGATCAAGGCAAGATATTGTGCAAGGCCTCGGTTAAGGTAGCATGTATCGATAATAAGAAAATGAAACCAATAGCTATTCCAACCTTTATAAATTCGGAGCTAACAAATAGTGACTGCTGATATTTCCATTTTAGATCTCTTTCTTCAGGCCAGTCTGTTGGTAAAGCTTGTGATGCTGACGTTGCTTGGCATGTCAATTGTGTCATGGGCAATGATCATCAAGCGCAGCAAAGTGCTTTCTCAAGCATCAAAAAATGCAGAGCAGTTTGAAGACAAATTTTGGTCGGGTACTGATCTTTCTCAGCTTTACCAAAAAGTAAAAGCGCGTAAAGACGAAATTGAAGGCACAGAAGAAATCTTCTACGCAGGTTTTACAGAGTTTGCTCGCCTACGTAAGAGCAACGCAAATTCACCAGCTTACATCATGGAAGGCACTGGCCGCGCAATGCGCGTTGCTGTTTCTCGTGAAGTAGATGAGCTAGAAACAAGCTTACCGTTTTTGGCAACAGTCGGTTCTATAAGCCCTTATATCGGCCTATTTGGTACCGTTTGGGGCATCATGCACGCCTTTATTGCGCTGGGTGAAGTAAAGCAAGCTACGCTGTCTATGGTTGCACCGGGTATCGCCGAGGCACTTATCGCGACAGCGATGGGGCTATTTGCGGCTATTCCGGCAGTAATGGCGTACAACCGCCTAAGCAATAAAGTGAGTAAACTAGAGCACACTTACGCAACATTTTCTGAAGAATTCCACAGCATCCTTCATCGTCAAGCGATGGCTGGCCGAGACAGCGCGGATAAGGAATAAAGCATGGCGGGTTATCAACCTAAAAAGCGAAAAATGACAGCGGAGATCAACGTTGTTCCGTATATCGACGTAATGCTCGTACTGTTGATCATTTTTATGGCGACCGCTCCATTTGTGACTCAAGGCGTCGACGTTGATCTTCCGAAAACATCGACCGCAGAATCTATGCAAGACCTTGCTGGCGAGACTGACAGTAGCTTTATTATCATCGAAATTGATAGCGAGGGTAATTTAGGCCTAAGCGTAAATGATGAAGAAGTTCAGCGAGGTTTGTCGTTGCAAGATGTTATTGTGCGAGTGAAAGCGGAGCGAGAGGTTAAGCCGGATTCACCAGTTGCGGTAGGTGGCGACGCGGCAACACCATATGCCGATGTTGTTCTATTGCTGGATGAACTAAGTCGAGCTGGTATCCCTAAGGTAGGTCTAATGACCGATATCAGGGAATAGACATCAATTATCTATGAAAGATCACAAGAAGAAACCCAACCAATACGCCAAACCGATAGCAATATCGGTTGGTTTGCATGCAATTCTAGTTGCAGCCCTGCTTTGGGGGACGGACTTCAACATGTCTAAACCAGAGCCTACAGGACAAATGGTTCAAGCTGTTGTCATCGATCCAAAACTTGTGCAGCAACAAGCGAAAGAAATTCGCCAGCAACGCGAAAAGGCAGCGAAAAAAGAACAAGAGCGTCTTGATAAACTGAGACGCGAAGCAGAGCAGCTAGAAAAAAACCGCAAAGCTGAAGAAGAGCAAATTCGCAAGTTGAAAGAGCAGCAAGCGAAAGATGCTCAAGCGGCACGAGAAGCAGAAGCTGCACGTAAGAAAAAAGAGCAAGAGCGCAAGCAGGAAGAAGAACGTGTTCGCAAAGAAAAAGAGCGAGCTGCTAAGCTAGAAAAAGAGCGCAAGGAAAAAGAAGAAGCCGTGCGTAAAGCTGAGCAGGAGCGTTTAGTAAAAGAGGCGGCTATAGCAAAAGCTGAGCAAGAACGTTTAGCTCGTGAAAAAGCAGCAAAAGAAGCGGAAGAAAAAGCACGTCGTGAGCGTGAAGCTGCTGAAAAAGCTGAACAAGAGCGCATCGCAAAAGAGAAAGCGGCAAAAGAGGCGGCGGAGCGAGAGCGTAAAGCGAGAGAAGCAGCTGAGCGTGCCGAGCGTGAGCGTAAAGCTCAAGAAGCCGCGTTAGATGATATTTTTGCGGGTCTCGAGGATGAGGTCAGTAAAAACAGTGCTGCGCGCAATCAATTTATTGACGACGAACTTTCTCGTATGTCATCCATCTATACTCAAAATATTCAGCAAAAGCTGATTAAGGATGACTACTTGCTGGGAAAGGAGTGTAGGGTAAACATCAAATTGATTCCGACAGGAACTGATATGATGGTCTCTGGTGTTACCGTTTTGAGTGGCGATACTCGAGTATGTGCTGCGGCAAAGCGAGCAATAGCTCAGGTAGGGACGTTCCCTAAATCTTCAGAATCAGCGGTCAATGAAAGACTAAAAGACATCAACATAACTGTTGCTTTGGACTAAAAGGAATAAGACGTGATTAGACGCCTTTTACTAGGAATGTTTGTACTGCTTAGCAGTATGACAAATGTGGCGAATGCCGCATTAGAGTTGGTCATTACCGATGGTATTGATTCAGCACGACCAATTGCTGTTGTTCCGTTTAAGTGGGAGGGCACACAAGCGCTTCCAACGGATGTTTCTGCTGTTATCGCCTCGGATTTACAACGTAGTGGTAAATTCAGCCCAGTTCCAACGAGCAAAATGCCACAAACACCGTTCAGTGAATCAGAAGTTAATTTTGATGCTTGGACCAATTTAGGTGTGGATGCGCTATTGACTGGTTCAATCAAGCAAAACGACCAAGGTGACTACGTTATCAACTATCAACTTGTTGATATTGTGCGTGGTCAGTTAACAGGTGGGAAGAGTAAGGCGCTTGGTAGTGACGGTGAATTGGTTCTGTCAAAAGATCATGTGCTGTTCAATAAAGTAGCCACTGTTCAAGGGCCTCGTATGCGTGAGTACGCTCACCGTATCTCTGATTTGGTTTATGAACAGTTAACTGGCGACCGTGGCGCTTTCATGACTCGTATCGCATATGTGGTAGTGAACGATAAAGACCGTTTCCCTTACCAACTTCGAGTCGCTGATTACGATGGCTACAATGAGCGTCTGGTTTTACGCTCTAAGCAACCATTAATGTCACCAGCGTGGTCACCAGATGGTAAAAAGCTTGCGTATGTTAGCTTCCAAAATGGCCAAGCAGAAATCTTCATAATGAACATCTACACAGGTGAACGTGAGAAAATTACTTCATACCCACGTCACAATGGTGCACCAAGATTTTCGCCTGATGGCAATAAGTTAGCGATTGTTCTTTCTAAAACAGGCTCGCTTCATGTTTATACGTTTGACCTTAACACTCGTAAACTGACGCAAATTACGCGTGGCAGATCAAATAATACGGAACCGTTCTGGCATCCGGATGGAAAATCGTTGATTTTTACATCGGATAGGGGTGGTAAACCACAGATTTATCAAGTAAATTTGGGCAGCGGTTCTATTGACCGTTTGACTTGGCAAGGCAGCCAAAATTTGGGTGGTCAGATTACTCCTGATGGGCGATTCCTAGTTATGGTGAACCGCAGCAACGCAGGATTTAATTTGGCGAAACAAGATTTGGAAACTGGTGCTCTTCAAGTCTTAACTAAGACCTTGCTTGATGAGTCTCCTAGTATTGCCCCAAACGGTGGCATGGTTGTGTATAGCTCGATTTACAACAAGAAAAACGTACTATCGATGGTGTCAATTGATGGTCGATTCAAAGCTAGATTACCGGCAACAAATGGGCGTGTTCGAGCGCCTGCATGGTCACCGTTTTTGTAGTAATAAGTTTGATTAATAAAGGAAAATAAGATGCAACTGAACAAGGTTCTAAAAGGGCTACTAATCGCGCTTCCTGTAATGGCTGTTACAGCGTGTAGTTCAAGCGACGACGCTGCTTCTAACACTGGTGCAGCAACAAACAACAATGGCGCAGTGGAAACAACAGTAGCTACGCCAATTGATCAAAGCGGTCAGTTGACAGAGCAAGAGCTAAAAGAGCAAGCGCTACGTGAAACTCAAACAATCTACTTTGCTTTTGACAACTCAACAATTGCAGCAGATTACGAAGAGATGCTAGCGGCTCACGCTTCTTACCTAAGCAAGAACCCAGCACTTAACGTAACTATCGAAGGTCACGCTGATGAGCGCGGTACACCTGAGTACAACATTGCTCTAGGTGAGCGTCGTGCACAAGCAGTAGCGAACTACCTACAAGCACTAGGTGTTCAAGCTGACCAAATCTCAATCGTTAGCTACGGTGAAGAGAAGCCACTTCTTCTAGGTCAATCAGATGAAGTTTACGCTAAGAACCGTCGCGCGGTTCTAGTATACTAATTCGAGGTAATCCTCATGTTCAGTAACACTAAGCGCGCTGTTGCGCTTACGTTACTGGCAAGTGCAGCGAACTTTGCGTTCGCTGCACCAGCTCCAGTATCCGATCTCAACAGCACATCATCCGTCTCTAAGAGCCGTTCATCTGAAACGGAAGTAGAGCGTCTAGAGCGCTTGCTACAAAACCGCAATCGCGTTCAGCTCCAAATGCAACAGCAAATTGACCAAATGTCACAAGAGATCAGTGAATTACGTGGTCAATTAGAGCGAAATAGCTACGAAATGAAGCAAATGTTGCAACGTCAACGAGAGTTGTTTGTCGAGCTGGATCGTGTTCGTGGAGAGATAAAATCCGCGCCTGCGCAAGAAGCGAAACCGGCTAAAACAGGTGGTCAGTACACACCAAATGTTGATGAGCAAACGGCATACCAAAATGCAGTCGACCTCATCCTCAAGAAACGTGACTACACTGGCGCAATTGCAGCGTTCCAGCAGTTCCAGAAAGATTATCCTGATTCTACATATTCAGCGAATTCTCACTACTGGCTAGGTCAGTTGTACTTCGCTAAAAAGCAGGATGAGGATGCAGTGAAAAGTTTTGCCGCTGTGGTGTCTTACAAAGACTCCAATAAGCGAGCCGATGCGTTGCTTAAATTAGGCGAAATCGCTGAGCGTAATAACAATGCAGCTCAAGCGAAAAAGTACTACCAACAAGTGGTTGATGAATACCCAGGTAGTGCATCTGCAAAACTTGCCAGCTCTAAGCTGTAAGACGTTATGTTTTGAAAAGGAAGCCTCGGCTTCCTTTTTCTTTTCCATTTTCTGTTGGTGCAGAACGGCTAAGTCGATAGCAATGATGCAGAGCCTCTGACCTTGTGTTGTACCGAATTTCGCTACTCGGAAATGCTACCTGTAACAAAGATATACGGCTAGACCGCTAGAAATCCCCGCGACAAGTTGTTTTTTGAAAATTAACGAGGTTACAATACTCGGATTAAAGGAAGTTGCGTAGAGCAAGAGCAATGAGCCATATATTAGATAAAATCGACACTGTTTACCCATTCCCACCGAAACCAGTTCCATTAAGCGAAGAAGAAAAAGCATCTTACATTGAGCGTATTAAAAAGTTACTCAAAGAAAAAGATGCGGTACTTATCGCGCACTATTATACCGACCCTGAGATTCAAGCCCTAGCTGAAGACACTGGCGGGTTTGTTGGTGACTCGTTGGAAATGGCGAAGTTTGGTAATCGTCACCCTGCAAGTACATTGATTATTGGTGGTGTTCGCTTTATGGGCGAGTCGGCCAAAATTCTGACACCAGAAAAGCGCATTCTAATGCCAACGTTGGAAGCGGAATGTTCGCTCGACCTTGGCTGTCCTGCGGATAAGTTCAGCGAGTTTTGTGATGCTCACCCTGATCATACGGTTGTAGTTTACGCAAATACTTCAGCAGCGGTTAAAGCCCGTGCCGACTGGGTCGTTACATCGAGCATTGCGCTTGAAATCGTGGAACACTTAGACGCTGAAGATAAGCCAATTATTTGGGGACCAGACCGTCACCTAGGATCGTACATCGCTAACAAAACTGGCGCAGATATGCTGCTTTGGCAGGGTGAGTGTGTGGTTCATGATGAGTTCTCTGCTGATGCGCTACGAAAAATGAAGAGCGTGTATCCAGATGCGGCTATTTTGGTTCACCCTGAGTCACCAGCAAGCGTCGTAGAACTTGCCGATGCCGTTGGATCAACGAGTCAGCTGATCAAAGCAGCGAAAGAGCTTCCTCACAAACAAATGATCGTTGCGACAGACAAAGGCATTTTCTTTAAAATGCAGCAACTTGTGCCAGAGAAAGAACTTATCGAAGCGCCAACCGCAGGTGCAGGCGCAACATGTCGCAGCTGTGCACACTGTCCTTGGATGGCAATGAACGGTTTGAAAGCAATTGAGAAAGCGCTTAGTGAAGGTGGTGAAGAGCACGAAATTTTTGTTGATGAAGCGCTACGTGTGAAATCACTTATCCCACTGAACCGCATGCTAGATTTTGCTGAGCAGCTAAATATGCAAGTGAAAGGTAATGCTTAAAAAGTAGGCGTAACTGAAAGTAAATCTCAAAAACCAGCCGAATATGGCTGGTTTTTTTGTGTCTTACTATCAATGAGTTACTATTGATGTAATCAATGAATATCGAGGTCATAAATTTATGGCGGTGTGGTTAGTAGTTAAAAAGTGGCTTAGTTCCCACCTTTTTAAATTGAGCAACCGAAGCCTTCTCATCTTTAGTGGCTTATATGTGAGCCTTTCATGGTGGCTGCTGGTTCTCGCTGGTGAAACAGCATTAACAGACAGTTTCGCTAACTTTATCTATTACCTCATGGTTACGGCGAGTACGGTGGGTTATGGCGACCATTCTCCAGTAACAGATATGGGTAAATGGGTTGTCGTACTATTTGTAATCCCCGGCGGTTTGAGCTTATTCGCCGCATTATTGGGGCGTGTCGCTGGAGCAGCGATGGACTATTGGCGAGCGGGTATTTTAGGAAAACGGAGAGTAAGAGTGGAAAACCATATTGTATTGTTGGGCTGGAATGGATCGAGAACGATGCACCTTATTCGCATGTTACAACATGAAGAAGAGGGAAAGCGCCCGATTGTTTTATGCAGCCGTTCAGAAATAGAGAACCCGTTACCTGGCGAAATCAGTTTTATCAAAGTGACCAGTTATACCGATTCGCAAGAAATGAAAAACGCCAATATTGCCGAAGCCGCTTGCATTATTGTGGATAATCTCTCGGACGACATTACCTTGTCAGCCGCTCTATACTGCGCATCTGTAAACCCTTCCGCTCATTTGGTCGCTTACTTTAAAGATGAAGCGCTAGGCCGACTTCTAAGTCAGCATTGCCCGAAAGCGGAATGCATACCTGCTGTTGGCGCAGAAATGTTGGCAAAAGCGGCGGTTGACCCGGGCTCAAGTGCGCTTCATCAGGAGCTTTTGGCTTCAACACGAGGTATGACGCAATACTCAGTTATTTATCCTGAGGGGCAGTCTGCCACCACTATTGAGAATCTCTTCGTTTTTCTCAAAAGACGCCATCATGCCACGCTGATTGCTTTTGATATTGGCGATGGTATTCAACTCAACCCAGATTTAGATGCTGAAGTACCCGCGAGTACCAAGCTGTTTTACATTGCAGATGAACGTATTGAAGATTTTGCCTGGAAAGAAATGAACAAGGAACAATAATGCACATGATTGCTGGCCTGTTAGCAGGCTTCCCAAACTTTTTACTCTATTTCTCTGTTTCTATTATTTTTGTATTGGCGTTTAAGTTCATCTACGTCAAGTTGACGCCATACGATGAGTGGCATCTGATTAAAGAAAAACAAAATACAGCAGCAGCGATTGCGCTAAGTGGGGCTTTCCTTGGTTACTGTCTCGCGATTTCGGGGGCGGCAAAAAACTCAGTCAATATCGTCGATTTTATGGTATGGGGCGTTGTCGCAATGCTTGCTCAAATTATCGCATTTGCAATTGTACGCTTTATTTTACTTCCGAAAGTGGCAGAGCGTATCGAAAAAGATGAACTGCCAGCCGGTATTGTATTAGCAGCAGTTTCTGTTTCGGTTGGCGTATTGAATGCCGCGTGCATGACCTACTAGGAGGAACGATGAAGCGGAGTTCTAACGTTAAACGTTCTTCCATGGACAAAAGCTTAAAGCTTGGGAAAATTCTTCCCTTTGCTGCCTTTGGTGGTATTTTCTTCTTTGCTACGTACGAGTCAAAAACAGAAGGGTACATTTTTTCTGATGCTGATGAGTGTAAATCTAACTCGCCTGAGTTTAGTGAACAGTGTGACATTGCATACCAAGAAGCTTTAGCTCGTGCCGAACAAAATGCCCCTCGCTACCGCAGCGAGTTCGAATGCGAGAATGATTTCTACGAGGATGATTGTTACTACAGTTCCAGTTCCCGAGCTTATGTACCTAACTTTGGCGGTTTTTTTTACAGTCGCTCATTAAGCGGGTTGAAAGGTTATAACAAGAGCTATTACTCAGAGCCGATGTACCGTTATAAATCCAAATTCTATAATGGAGCAGGGCAATTCTTTGGCTCCTACCGAAATCAGCCGACCAAAGTTGCGACGAATAGCCTTAATAAACGTGGTGGCGGCACCATTGGCAGGGCGATGTCTCGAGGCGGGTTTGGTAAAGCGGTGTCGGTCAGTCGAGGCGGTTAAAAAGCACTATGTTTCGACGAGAAATACAAGAGCGCGAAAACTGGCGTGAATTAGCACGCCAGTTTGGTTTTGGTTTCCATACCATGTATGACCAACCGTATTGGGATGAGAGTGCTTACTATCAATTCACGCTGGAGCAAATTGAGCGCGATATAGAAGCGCCCACTGAAGAGCTGCATCAGATGTGCCTGGCTATTGTGGATGAAGTCGTTCGGAGTGAGCGGTTGCTGACGCAATGTGCGATCCCTGAATCTATGTGGGAGCAGGTCGCTTCTTCATGGAGACGAAGCGAATCTTCGCTTTATTCGCGGCTGGATTTCGCGTACAACGGGGCCTCGCCAGCAAAATTACTGGAAAACAATGCGGATACGCCAACCAGCTTGTTTGAAACTGGCTTTTGGCAGTGGGTGTGGCTAGAAGATGTTGTAAATAAAGGTCGAGTTCACCAGAGCGCGGATCAATTCAATATTCTTCAAGACTTTTTGATCGAGCGCTTTGCCGAAATAGCAAAATACCAACCAGGACAAACACTTCACTTTAGCTGCTGCAAGTACACTGAAGAAGATAAAGGGACTGTCCAGTATTTAGAGGATTGCGCGCGAGAGGCAGGGTTAGCAACGGCATTCGTGCATGTCGAAGATATTGGAGTGACGGAAGATGGTCTGTTTGTGGATGCTGACGACAGAGCGATTCGTTGGATGTTTAAGCTTTACCCTTGGGAGTTTATGTTTGAAGAGGAATATGCGAAGTACTTAGCGACTGCGAACGTAAACTGGTTAGAACCGATGTGGAAGTCGATTCTATCCAATAAAGCACTTTTACCGTTATTGTGGGAGCGCTTTCCTAATCACCCGAACCTTTTGCCCGCTTATTTTGCTAACGATTCAAAAGCGAACACTATGAGAGATTATGTCATCAAGCCACTATTTTCTCGAGAGGGCGCGAACATCGAGATCGTCATCGATGGAAAACGTTTTGTTAAAACGTCAGGGCCTTATGAATCTAAATTCAATATCGTCCAGCAATACCATCCACTACCTAAGTTTGGGCACAACCATACGTTAATTGGCAGTTGGTTGGTCAATGATAGAGCTGCCGGTATTTCGATTAGGGAAGACAGTAGCTTAGTGACTCAAGATATGGCGCGGTATATTCCACATGTAATTTTAACATGATCAAAAAAGCTCTCCATTTGGAGAGCTTTTTGTCTATTCAGCCGTTCAATCTTGATGGTCGACAGCGTTGCGTCTATTGTTCTTCAGCTAATGCAACACCGCGCTGGGTAAGACCACATAACATCACTGGCATTGCATTGAAGATCTCTTCAAACTGCTCTAAGCCTTCCATACCTTGTTCGGCCAATGTTTCAATGGTTGTTTCTGGGTCGTAAAGCATAGTAAGAGAAAGTAAAACACCACCGAGTAGGGCATTATCTTCGCTATCCTCAGGCATCAACGTTTCCCAGTCATCACGCGCAAGTTGCCAGCCTTGTAATACACCTTCACAGAAATCGCGAGCCTGACTTGTTACAATGTCTTGCTCATCTAGCGCGCACCCTGCAGGCCACTGCCAAGTGCCTTCTAGGAGAGCGGGACGAGTTTGGTTCCACATTTGTACAATCTCGTCAATGTACTGCTCTAGTTGTTCACCGTCAGTAAATGGCGCTGTTTCTTCTCCACCCCATAAGAATGGTAACCACTCTTGAGGCATTAATACGTTTGGCGCTGCAGCCATCGCTGTTACAAAGCCTTGAGTTTTTGCTAGGTTTAGTAGTTTACCGTCAAGTTCTGGGAGAGAAAGGATGTCTTGTAGTTTCAAAATAGAATACCATTTGTTAATGGGCTGGTTGATTGCGCTCATCTTACCAATCAATTAGTGATAAATCGATATTAGGGAATGATTCACACATCTATGGAAATTCGCTCATCACTTAGAAAAAAAAGCATTCTCGCCCTAACACTTTACCTGTGCTTCTTTATCGCCACTATCGGTTCTGTCGCCTATTTGGTTGTTGAGCCACCGGTTAGACAAAAGCTAGAGCAAAACCTAGAGTTACGTACCCAACTCCTGGCTCTTGAGATAAAAGAGCCCCTCCTCAGTTCTACAGGTGTATTGAGCAGCTTAGTAGGGCTAGCCCAAGGGACTGAAAATATTCAATCTCTCAACACAATAATTCCACATATACTTCAATTGAGTGACAAGATGCTTGTTAGTGGTGGCGTATGGCCTAAACCCGAACTAAAAGCAGAACAATGGAGATATAAAAGTCTATTCTTCAATAAAAACAGTGATAGTGGTATTGACCAAATTCACTCCTACAATAACCCCGAATCTGGCGGTTATGATAATGAAGCCTGGTATGTCGCTGCCGCCGATGCTCCGGTAGGTTCTGTTAGTTGGTCTACGGTTTACATCGATACCTTTACTCGGGTCCAGATGATTACCGCGTCTTCTCCGTACTACCAAAACGGTCGATTCGCTGGAGTTGTAACGGTAGACCTATCACTTGATGCACTTTTTCAGTTTATTCGAGAGCACACGAACCAGCATTCTTTGGGGGTAGTGGTTCGCGATGCTGACTCAAACGTGATTATTGAACACAACTTTCAACTGACGGACGAAATTTATGTCAGCGAGCTTGATTTCGGAGAGTTCGATTGGCGCATGGAAGTTGTCAACGCAAAAGCTAAAGTCGCCGATCAAGTGTTTGAACAAGTGATGAGCGTTGAGGGGAGGATCATTCCATTTTTGCTCTTGTGTGTCTTGGTCGGTTACTACTTACTGAATCGCTATATTGTTGAACCAATTGTTCGCATTGCCGCTAAGATTGATGACTCGAAAACTGGTGGGATCATAGATATTGACTACGATAGCGATGACGAAATCGGACAGCTTATCGAGAAGTTCAATGAAAAGACGATCTATTTAGAGCAGGAGAGAATAAAAGCTCAGGCTTCGACAAACGCTAAAACGGCATTCTTAGCCACATTGTCCCACGAGATTCGCACACCAATGAACGGTGTACTAGGAACTGCCCAGATACTGTTAAAAACACCACTTACCGATGAGCAGCGTAAGCACCTGAGAACACTTTATGATTCAGGTGATCACATGATGACATTACTCAATGAGATTTTAGATTACTCAAAAATTGAACAAGGGCATGTTGAGTTTGAAAATAAGCCTTTCCCAATTGAGTCGATTATCGGCAGTATCAAGAGTGTTTATCAAACTCTATGTGCAGAAAAAGGTCTTCGCTTTAGAGTCGTCTCGCATTTACCAACGGGTCGTTGGTACAACAATGACAAAGCCCGTTTGCGTCAAGTACTGTTCAATCTACTCAATAACGCTGTTAAGTTCACCGATCGTGGCATCGTAGAGGTAGAGCTAGCCGAGAAATCGAGTAAGGCAGGCACCAAGCTGATACTAAAGGTAAAAGATACAGGAATTGGTATTTCAAAAGAGGCACAAAAACGCATTTTTCGTCCTTTTGAGCAAGCGGAGTCATCAACGACTAGACGGTTTGGTGGTACAGGGCTTGGTTTAGCAATAGTCAAAGAAATCGCGGAACATATGGGTGGGCAAGTGGTTGTAGAGAGTCAGGAGGACGCTGGAACGACTTTTACTGTCGAAATTGCCCTTACACCTTGCAAGCCGGGTAAAGTAGAGTCAATCAATACACATAAATTGAACTGTAAAGGGTTGAAAGCACTCATTGTTGAAGACAACCGAACAAATGCGATCATTATGGAAACTTTCCTCCGAGCCAAGGGCTTTGAGTGCACAAGTGTCGAAAATGGTCAGCTTGCAGTCGATGAGGTTGCGAGCAAACCATTTGATTTGATACTGATGGATAATCATATGCCTGTTCTAGATGGCGTTGGGGCCATATCAGCCATTCGAGCAATGAGTTCACCTGCTAAGTCGGTACTGATTTTTGGCTGTACAGCGGATGTGTTCAAAGAAACACAAGAACGTATGATTAATGTAGGAGCAGACCACATAATAGCGAAACCAATAGTGGAGTCTGAATTAAATGATGCACTGTATCTTCATGCGACACAGTTATATCAGTACCAATCGGACTTTGATGGAAATGCAGCAGATAGCTTTAATGCTGAAAAGTGGTTACTCAACTTCTATGTCGCTCTAGATAATGGACATCTTAATGAAGCACTTGAGGCTATTTCAGCGATCATTGCGGAGGCTCCCCTTGAACTCAGTGACGACGTTTCTTCAGTCGCTGAACGGATAAGAAGTAACTTAAAGCGTCAGCAATCCCCAGACCAAGATGATATCGATACATTAACGATTTTGCTGGCCTCACCATAACTGAATCAATATGGCGCAACTGTGAATTGTTCTTACTATTCATACGTCATCCAGCTTCGTGACAAACTCTTCTAACCTGCAATGAACAGGCTTGCAGTTTTACTTTTACGAGTAAAGCAGCAAGACCTTCTACTGTGATTATATCGGTAATACTCTGAATTTTCGCAGCTTGGTAGCATAAGCTATAGGAGTGACTGTTTACAGTCCGAGTTTTGTTCTAACTTTACGTCAAAATAATTATCGTAACCCCTTTTTATGTAAGTGAAATCCGTGTTTTTGTACCATTTTTACGTAATTTTAGGCGTTTTTACTCGCCATTGGTGAAAAAAACTACTTTTACTTTAAAAGTTGGTTATAAATTTACAACTTAATTTTAAATACAGAGCCATAAGCTAGTTTTTGTGTGTTCTAATTGCATCATTAACTGGCTTGATGTCTTTTTAGTGGTTAATGGTTTTATTATTTTTATTAATTGCAGTGTTTAATTTTAAGGTTTTTGTAAATGAAGTCTCGTGGACCATTTTGTATTCGTCACGCCGCAGCGGATACCTTTGCTATGGTTGTTTTTTGCTTTATCACAGGGATGATTGTCGAGATTTTGATTTCAGGGATGACATTTGAGCAATCTCTAGCATCGCGTACGCTATCGATTCCAGTGAATATCGCCATTGCTTGGCCGTATGGGGTTTTTCGTGATTGGATGCTGCATCAAGGTAGTAAGGTGTCACCGTCTTCCTTTATGAAGAACATCTCTGATCTGGTCGCTTATGTACTATTTCAATCTCCAGTTTATGCGGGTATTTTATTCGCAGTTGGCGCGTCTACAGATCAAATTGTGACCGCAGTGGCAAGTAACGCTGTTATTTCTTGTGGCATGGGTGTGTTGTATGGGTACTTCTTGGACATGTGCCGCCGTTGGTTCCGTGTTCCCGGTTATTCTCAAAGCATGTAAATGCCCCAGTTTTGCTCAATTTAGTTACTTAGTGAGCAATCGATTCGAAAAGGGCGCTTTTTTTTATGTTTAGCCTTGACCATCAGGCACATAATCATTAAATTAGCGCCTCGTTAGCCAATGATGCTAACCAAAATTTGATTCGGTGAGTTGTCCGAGTGGCTGAAGGAGCACGCCTGGAAAGTGTGTATACGGCAACGTATCGAGAGTTCGAATCTCTCACTCACCGCCACATTCTAAAAAGGTCTGATTTATCAGGCCTTTTTTCGTATCTACACTAAAGTAATGCGTCATTGAAAGTACACAAGAGTGCTCAAGGTGCAAGCGCCATTCTATCTACAAGCCAACTATTCACATCTCACCTCTATACAACGCCAAAATTGAAGATGCTATACAGAGGCCGCCATAATCTGATTGGTGCGGGTTAGCCTATCCGCTTTAATCTAGAATTTAGCAGCCATATCACATGAGGTATGAATACGGCCACAAGAATGAACGTAGTGCTACTAGATGCTAAGCAAAACAGCCATGAACACGAATACAACAGCAATCATACCAAAGAGATCTGTGTTTGGATTGAGGTCATCAGGGTTAAATTTTTCAATGCTTTGCGTCGTTTTGCATCTTATCTTCATGTTCTTGTCCTTATTTCATGTACGATTTCAACAGTAACATAACATGCAATTGAGTGTTCACAAGTCATAAAAAGCATAAGTATACTTGTACCTCATTGAGCGCAAAAAATACTCAAAGCGTTTTAAAGTGGCGGTCTACCTTTTGTAACATCAAATATTCTTTCTGTTTTTGTGCCTGTATCGCTATAGTTGAGAAACGGTTATCTCGTTCTAGTTAGGAACAAACTACTGGCTGCCGCTACATTCTCTCAGCGTTCCCACTCAGTCGCCTTGGGTAGATACTTTAGTCGTTGAGTACTGCAAAAAAACGCCGCATGAGCAGCGGCGCTTTGTTGAGGAATTCCCTTTCCTACTTGTAGCTAAGTTCTGTCGCTTTGCCTTTGAAGATCCGGTATACCACAAAGGTGTAAAGCAATATCACCGGCATAACAATCATCACACCGTAGCCCACGATTATTAATGTCGCAGGTGAGGAGGCCGCTTGTTGTGCGGTCATCAACCCCGGCACAACTTCTGGGAAGAAGCTATACGCAAGCCCGAGAAAGCTCAACGCGAAAATGACGGTGACACCAAAGAAAGGCCAGCGCACACCCAGATCATTCACCATTGGAACCTGACGCAAATAGCGATCAACTAGGAAGATGGTTGCCAATACAATTAACGGAACTGGGGCAAGCAACAAGATTTCTGGGAAGCTGAACCAACGCAAGGCAACTTGTTGATTTACAATTGGGTTTACAACGCTAACCACCAAGATTCCTAAGGCTGCTAACCAACCAGCACGGCGAGACCAACGGGCCGAGCGTATTTGCAAATCACCTTCCGTTTTTAGTACTAACCATGCGCCACCGATGTAAACGTACGCCGCCGCTACACAAAGTGCGCTTAACCAAGCAAAGCCAAATGCTTCGGTTGATTGTTCAAATCCCATGATGTAACGACCCACCATGTAACCCTGAGTTAGTGCGGTGATTAGCGAGCCAATTCTGAAGCACCAATCCCAATGAGGTTTATGATCCGAGTTCGCTTTGGCTCGGAAATCGAACGCCACGCCACGCATTATCAGTGCGATAAGCATGATGGCGGTCGGCATATAGAGCTCCGTTAAAATCAAACTGTGAGCGGTAGGAAAGGCAATCAACAAAATACCAACGGCTAACACCAGCCACGTTTCGTTCGCGTCCCAGAAAGGGCCGATAGAGGCTATCATTCGGTCACGTTGCGCTTCATTATCACTTGGTAAAAGGATACCGACGCCAAGGTCGTAGCCGTCGAGCACGGCATACATAAAGACCGAGAAGCCAAGCAGCAGAAGATAAATTTCTGGTAGATAGTTGAGCATGATTAGGCCTCTTGTTGTGTCAGTGGGACTTCATGGGCTGCAACGTCTTTGCGCGCCAAATAGAATAGGGTATGGATGTACGCAACCAGCAATGCAGCATAAATGGCTAAGTACATAATGAGCGAAGTCATCACGCTACTGCTCGCAACCGTGGTGACGGCTTCGGATGTTCGCAATACACCGCTGACCAACCAAGGTTGTCGACCAATCTCAGTAACATACCAACCCGCCAGTGTGGCTATCCAACCAGAGAACGTCATGGCTAATACCGTGTACAGGTAAGGTTTAGGTAGCGCTTTTTTACGTGCTAGCTTCACCGCGCCATACCAGCTAACAAGCAACATAAGGACACCAACACCAACCATCACGCGGAAACCAAAGAACAAGGGCTTCACTGGCGGGTGGTCAGGTGCAAACTCGTTAAGTCCTTGGATTTCCCCATCTAAGTCATGCGTAAGAATCAAACTCGCCAGCTTTGGGATGCCCACTTCAAAATCATTGCTGCGAGTTTCTTCATTTGGCATCGCAAACAGAAGAAGAGGCGCGCCTTGCTCGGTCTCCCACACGCCTTCCATCGCTGCGATTTTTGCAGGTTGATGTTCAAGCGTGTTTAACCCGTGAAGGTCACCGACAAAGATTTGAATTGGGATGAATCCAGCCGCCGCGAACAGCGCGACTTTTAGGCCAAGTTTGGCTGAGCGGTGATCTGGCTTTTTCATTATTTGATAAGCTGAGATACCCGCAATCAAGAAGCTGGCAGTCAGCGCCGATGCTAATAGCGTGTGCAGAAGACGGTAAGGTAAAGAAGGATTGAAAATAACTTCCTTCCAACTGGTTACATGTACAATTCCGTCAATCACTTCATAGCCACTTGGTGTGTGCATCCAGCTGTTAAGCACTAGAATCCAAAACGCGGACATACTTGTCCCAACAGCAACCAGAACGGTGGCGAGAGTATGAACCCATTCCGGCACTCGTCCTCGTCCAAAAAGCATCACGCCAAGGAAGGTGGCTTCCATAAAGAAGGCGGTCATCACTTCGTATCCGAGCAATGGTCCTGCTACGTTACCGACTCGTTCCATAAAGCCTGGCCAGTTGGTACCAAACTGGAAACTCATCGTAATGCCGGATACCACACCTAAGGCGAAAGTAAGAGCGAATATCTTGACCCAGAAGTAATAAACATCGAGCCATACGGGGGCTTGGGTGCGGTTATATCGCCACTTGAAAAACACCAACATCCATGCCAACGCGATGGTGATGGTCGGGAAGAGAATGTGAAAGCTGATATTGGCCGCGAACTGGATCCGCGACAGCATGAGGGTATCTAACATCTTGGTTCCTCAAAAACGTGCCATACTAAAAATCGTGTCTATTTGTAATTTAGTTACGAAAAGTCGGGCAGTTTGGATTCATGTATCGAGAAATACAGGTGATTCTGTTTTCTTCTAACCATGATTTATATCAACTAAGGGAAAGAAAGGAGTGTAGGAAATTGTCTCAAAATGCCACTAATAGTCGCGAGAAGTGAGTAAAAGAAAGCAAATGTAACTGAAGGAGCATGGATTAAGATTAGTTCGAATTATCCTTATGATGGTTTCGATAATCCTGAAATAAAATTACAAAAACAATATTTTTAGTAAGGAAAATTGCCTTGCCTTCACTTTGAACCTCCATACTATTTATACACTAGTCATGTCGAGATCATCTCAAACACAGCAAACTTACTGGCAGTTAAGGTGGGAAACTTTAGCTAATTGATAAACTTAAAATTGCACTGCTAATGACATATGCATCATAAGTTCGTTAGCACTCGACCAGAAGTGCGATAGGCTACATTTTTATACTAGCGAACGATTTGGCGCTAGGTAATTCGGCTTTCACTAGATCAACAAGTCGACTGCGGACCATTTTCGATTCCTGATGAGTTTCAATCCAAACTGACACTTACTTTTCAGCAAGTGTGCTAGTGTCTTTCTTATTATTTATTAAATAATTAATAGATGCCGATATGGTAAAGAGAGTTGTGGACAGCTATCTCGAGCAGTAGACTGGCGCTAGCCAGAGAGTCTGACTTTGAGGGGGGCATTCTACATGAATTTTGGATTCTGCCACCGCAAAGCTGATATTGAATTTGATGGAGATGGATAATGAATGACAGTTGGGCTAATTTCTTTCCTTACTTTGCTGGAGCTTTTAAGCTTATTGTATTAGGGATAGGAGCCTACTTAGCCATTAAATGGCATTTTGACGAAGAGCGAAGGGTAAGAGAAGCGGAAGGTGTGGTGTTTGATAACCCAAGTCTCATGAAAAAGTTTGCGAAGACGCTAACTCTGCCATTCCTTTTGTGTCTTCTAGTTCTTCTTGTTATATATGCTACCAACTGGTTCCTGTATTGACGGCTTTATTGTTTGTTGTAGTAAAGCTGAATGCTGCCGCCTCTGAGAGTCGAGCCGTAGTTGAAGTTAACGCCTATGCCGAAATTGTCCAACCAATCAAAGGGCTTTGGTGCATAAAATAGCCATCCTATAGAAGCTTCGTAGTAATGCGGACTTCCCAGTTCATCGCTTAAATCATGCGAAAGGTCGACTCTTTTAATCCCGGTAAATAAAGCCTGCTCACCGTGATAAATATTGTAGTAACCGGTGATTTCATTAGATAGGTACCAACCTTTAGGGTTGCCTATATTGCCGTTATTTGCGCTTCCCCAGCTGTGCCCAATGAATGAATTCAATGTCGAACTGGCATGCCATTTCCCCCAACTTGTGGGAGACGTGTATTTGGCTTTAATGGATGGTTGAACTATTGCCGCCCATGCTGAAACGTTAACGGCACGGCCGTCTAGGATTCTTCCAATGATGGAGGAAAGTTTATTATCGGTAGAGAATGAGTTTTCATAACGCATAAGGTGAGTCGTCGTTCTGGTGCTAAGAGTGACGCTTTCACTTGCTTTGTATAGATACCCATAACCAATCGACGCACCGTATGTCCTTTCCTTGAGAAGATCCTTACTTGTGCCGAATAGTTTGAGATCATTCTCTGTTTGTATCGTAAACGCCTTAAACGACAGCTCATGTAAATCCTCGCTGCCCTCAATGTCAAAGTTAGTCGTGTAAGGGAGAACATATACGGATTTGCTTCGACGTTCATTGATTGACTCGTCAGTCCCGAACTCTGGGTTGGCGGTATCAAATAATGCATTCGGATCAAAGTCGCCAATACCAAACGCAATTGCGTCAGTGTCGGACAGCAAAACCGCGATAGAAAAACGTTGTTGGAGAAGGTTGCTAATTTCCTTATCTAGTGGATCCGCTTGAGCAGTGTGAGGAAGAGAGAGTAGGAGAGCGAGCGAAACGACTCGCCACTCCACTGAGGCGAAGTTGGGTTGGAACATTTTGGCTCTTTCAAATGGTTCATGCATGGAGTTTTTGGACGTACCGGTACGCTAACATTAGTTTAATCGTTGAATGGTCGGTGTAACTTTGAGAAATCTATGTTTTCTCATATTGATATGAAAAAATTCCTTAAACGAGTTTAGCTTCAATGTGTATGCTGCACCAGATTTGTTTAGCAACATCATTCTTTTCTGAAGATGTAGCAAGACTTTGTGACTAGGTTGCATTATTTTCTTGAATGCGTCTCTTGAGAGGAAAATAGCAAACTTTTTTATTGCCTTGGCGCTCAAGAAAATCTGAATCGTTCACTGTGCTACTGGTTAACTTCGAAAACTTGTAAGCATCCTGTCTGCCAACATCACGACTAACGTCATCAAGGAGTACCCTTAAATACGTCAGATAAACAATGTTTTTTTTGAGCTTTAGAAGAAATGTTCGGACCTTTGCATATTCCGCGGTGGTGCTCAATCCAATAACTGTGTTTTGTATGTGTTCTCTGTAAATCATTGAGTCGATCTATTCTTCAAAATGTGGTCCCTTTTAATTCACTTTCTGTTACATATTTTTCGTTTTGAAAGAGCATTTTAATTTGCATCTTTTGAAAAGATCTATTTGTTAAATTTTGTATAAAATCAACTAATTGTTGAAATTAGAACCCTTGTCAAAAAGTCATTAGATTTCTTGTTGAATAGCCTCTTTTACCTAATGGTATACTCTATTTGTTTGATATAATTTCCGGCAGTTTGTATACCATAAATAAAGAGAGTCTATTCATGTTCCAGAACTTAACGATCAAGCAGAAGATCGTGATTCCGCTGTCACTGATTATTGGATTGTTTATTGTGAGCTCTGTATTAAACGTTATGACAAGTTGGAAACAATCTGAGTTGAGTGAAACACTTAACGAACAGATCGTGCCGAACTTATTAACGATTGAGGATGCTTATCGCGATCTTTACCAAGCAACATCTGCAATCCAAGGTGTTGCACTTTCTGATACTCAAAACGATATTGATCATCACATCGGTGAATACAAAGACAACGCCTACAAAGCACTACCACGTATGGAACAAATGATTGAGCTATCACAAGCCGGTGTGATGCCTTCTACACATGGTAATGAAGTTCGAACGCTTGTCTCTTTGGGTGAAAAATGGTTAGCAAGTTATGAAGCGATGCTACGTTTACCTCAATCTCAATGGCGTGGTTACTACAATGAGCACAAACATAACTTTGAAGACCAATTTATCGAGGTTAGAGCGCAGCTTAACGTTGTAAAAGATGCAATAGAAGAAAAGCAAAGCCAGTTGAAGGGCGAAATATCAGCGGCTGCAACAAGAGCAGAACTCATTCTTGAGGCTGGCATTGTGATTGTTATTTTTGCCGCTATCGCGATGGCTTTTTTGTTGTTACAAACGGTTGTGAAGCCTATCAATGATATTAAAAATGCGATGACAGAAATTGCGTCCGGTGAAGGTGATCTAAGTCAGCGAATCGATGTAAAAACACAAGACGAAATTGGCAATTTAGCAGACGCATTTAACCAGTTTGTGTCCAAAATTCAAATGACAGTCGCTCAGGTAATTGAAAGCTCAAATACCTTACGTAACGAAATGGCAAATCTTAGCTCGTTGACCACGACCATCGCGAACTCGACCGTTTCTCAGCAAAAAGATAGCGAGGCGGTAGCGGCGGCAGTGCATGAAATGCAAGTCACCAGCAGAAATGTAAGCGATAGCGCTAACGAAGCTGCGGTTGCGAGCCAAACAGCGAATGATGAACTTACCAATACCAATGTTATTTTGGATCAAACGGTTAGCTCAATTCGTAGCCTCGCAAGTGAAATCGAAAGCGCAAGCCACGTCATTAACACATTGGATCATGATGTGAGTAACATTGCGTCCGTACTGGATGTAATTCGTGGTATTGCCGAGCAAACAAACTTATTAGCGCTTAACGCAGCCATTGAAGCGGCTCGCGCTGGAGAGCAAGGGCGAGGCTTTGCTGTGGTAGCGGACGAGGTTCGTTCTTTAGCCAGTCGTACGCAACAGAGTACGGGAGAAATCCAAACCATGATTGAAAAGCTACAATCTGGTGCAGGACAAGCTGTAGAAGTGATGCGCGGTAGCCAAAATAGCAGTGATGAAACGCTCAAGTCCGCTGGCCGAGCGAGTGAATCCCTTTCTGAAATCTTGAACGCGATTTCACGTATGAACGAGATGAATACACACATTGCAACGGCTGCGAGCCAGCAAAGTACAGTAAGTGACGAAGTAAATAGCAACGTACAAGGCATTGCAGACAGTAGCACTTCAATTGTGGAAATCGTAAACCAAGCGCAAGCTTCTTTAGCCATGTTGTCAGAGCAAACTCAACGTTTAGATCATCAGGTCAGTCAGTTCAAAGTATAAGCTTGAGAACAGCAATCTCACTGACGAAATAACCCGCTTCTTAGCGGGTTATTTTTTAGATAAGTGGCGAACCTGACTTGTGAAATTTCGACTATATTTACATTCCTTTCTCACTTTAGTTCGTATACCAGAGTGGGCAAATAACCCTAGACAGCGGTAACAAACTCTGTACAGCGTGATGATGCTTTTATCATCACTTTTGCTGCTTTTTAACCATTGCAATTGCACACAGGAAAATGTGATTTCCAACCCAAAATCTTCAAATTTGAGAACTTCATAACACCTTTACCATAAACGTTTTTCGTAAGCGTATAGAACTGTAAATTTTGTTGTATGTACAACACTGGGTATTTATCATCCTAATTAATTTGTTCTGGATATACATCCTTTAGTCATTATTAAGTCATTCTAGAAGCTTTTAATAAGGAATCTTGAAGGCTTGTCGGTAGATAAGAGAGAAAAATTCATGAGACGTAAAACCACGCTATCTCTGCTGATTGCGTCGAGCCTTTTTGTGGTTGGATGTCAACCTAGCGAAGAAGGATCGAGCCAAGGAGGGGGGCCTGCGCCCGCAACCGAAGTAGAAGTGTTAACAGTGCAGCCAACGCGCCAAGCATTGACAGTAGAGTTGCCGGGTCGTAGCCGAGCATTCAAAGAAGCGGAAGTTCGTCCGCAAGTCACTGGCATTATTTCGGAGCGAAATTTTGTTGAAGGTGGCCTTGTTGAACAAGGACAGTCGCTATATCAAATTGATGATTCATCATTTCAGGCGGATTTGCTGAGCGCTGAAGCGGAATTAATCCGTGCGCAAGCTGCGGCAGAGTCGACCTATGCCACGG
The DNA here is from genome assembly GCF_033339115.1 of Vibrio sp. 947. NCBI lineage: Bacteria > Pseudomonadati > Pseudomonadota > Gammaproteobacteria > Vibrionales > Vibrionaceae > Vibrio > Vibrio sp. 947. The sequence continues at coordinate 146,371 of NZ_JAWOTX010000002.1, forward strand.
TGAAGCGTTACAGAACCTTGATCACCAAAAAATCCATCAGCCAACAAGACTTGGATGAAGCAGAAGCGGCATACAAAGAAGCGAAAGCGCAGGTCCTAGTCGCAAAAGCCAAGATCAACACAGCAAAAATCAACTTAGATTATACGCAAGTCAAAGCTCCGATTAGCGGAGTGATCGGTAAATCGAGTGTGACAGCGGGTGCGTTGGTTACGGCTAACCAAGCTGCCAAATTAGCGACCATTCAGCAGCTTGACCCTATCAATGTTGATATTGTGCAATCATCCGCGCAACTGCTGCGTTTGAAAGCATCACTCTCCCAAGGCCATATGCAAGAAGATGACTCTGCGCAAGTTACATTGATGCTTGAAGATGGCAGCACTTACGAACACAAAGGCACAATGAAATTTACTGAGGTCAATGTGAACGAAAGTACGGGCAGCGTGACGCTTCGTGCCGAATTCCCAAACCCTGACGGTTTGTTGCTACCTGGAATGTTTGTTCGTGCGACGGTCATTACTGGTGTCGACCCTGATGCGATTCTAATACCACAAAATACGGTATCTCGTGATGCGACAGGTAAAGCGACAGTGATGATGGTTAATGGCGAGAACAAAGTGGAAGCGAAACCAGTGAAGACTGCCGAAGCGATCAATAGCCAATGGCGCATTATTGATGGTTTGAACGCGGGTGATAAAGTCATTACCGCCGGTTTACAAAAGGTAGGGCCAGGCAGTTCGGTAACTATCCAAAACGGTGAACAGGAGTAATCATGGCACGATTTTTTATCGATCGTCCGGTATTTGCTTGGGTTCTCGCGATTCTAACGATGTTGGCGGGGGTAATGTCATTATTCAATTTACCCGTCTCGCAATACCCAACGATTTCACCGACGACGATCACCATCAGTGCTCGCTATCCAGGTGCATCAGCAAAAACCGTTGAAGACTCGGTAACGCAGGTTATCGAGCAAAACATGACAGGATTAGATTACCTTCGCTACCTATCATCGAGCAGTGATGCATTTGGTAATGCGACAATTACCCTGACGTTTGATAGCGAAGCTGATCCTGATATCGCGCAAGTACAGGTGCAGAACAAACTGCAATTGGCATTGACTTCATTGCCGATGGAGGTACAAAACCAAGGTATTGTCGTCAATAAATCCAATACGGCATTTCTCATGGTTGTCGCAGTTTATTCTGAAGATCCTGACTTTACAGAAAACGATATCGGCGACTTTGTTGTAACGAATATTCAAGACCCGATAAGTCGTGTAACTGGTGTAGGACAAGTGCAGGCGTTTGGTGCGCAGTATGCAATGCGAGTTTGGCTGGACCCTTTTAAGCTTACGCAGTTCAACTTGACCGCAATCGATGTAGCGAACGCGATCAGTGAACAGAACGCGCAAGTTTCTTCAGGTCAACTGGGTGCGGCACCTGCGCAGGAAGGTCAGTTGTTGAATGCTACGATTTCTTCTGCAAGTCGTTTGAGCAGTGTAGAAGAGTTCCAAGACATCATTCTTAAGTCCGACGCCAGTGGTTCGAATGTTTATTTGAAAGATGTAGCTCGCGTTGAGCGTGGTGCAGAAAGTTATGATATTCGAGGCCAATATAATGGCTTCCCAGCATCGGGGTTAGGTATTTCATTAGGTACTGGCGCAAACGCGCTTGAGACAGCCAATGCGGTGAAAGAGCGTTTAGAACAACTGAGTGCAACGTTCCCAGAAGGGTTGCAGATTGCTTACCCATTTGAAACAACGCCATTCGTCAAAGCCTCGATTCAAGAAGTGGTTAAAACGCTATTAGAAGCCATTCTTCTTGTGTTCTTAATCATGTACCTGTTCTTGCAGAACTTCCGTGCGACGATCATTCCAACGATCGCAGTGCCTGTCGTATTGCTCGGAACCTTCGCTATTTTGTACGCGACTGGATTTAGCGTAAACACGTTAACCATGTTCGCGATGGTTCTGGCTATCGGTTTGCTGGTGGACGATGCCATCGTTGTGGTGGAAAACGTCGAGCGTGTGATGCATGAAGATGGTTTAGAGCCCAAAGAAGCGACCAAAAAATCGATGGGGCAGATCACTGGTGCCTTGATTGGTGTGGGTTTGACGCTTTCAGCGGTATTCGTCCCTATGGCGTTTATGTCTGGTTCTACCGGGGTTATTTACCGTCAGTTCTCGATAACTATTGTGGCGGCTATGACGCTTTCCGTTTTGGTTGCGATAATTCTGACTCCAGCATTGTGTGCTACGTTGCTGAAAAAAGGCGATGCTGAGCTTCTAGAGAAGAAAGGTTTCTTTGGCTGGTTTAACCGCAAGTTTGATGCGATGACAGCTGGCTATGAAACCGGTGTTGCTAAACTTCTAAAACGCACAGGTCGCATGTTGGTTGTATTTTTGGCAATGAGTGCAGGTGCTGGCTGGTTATTTATGAACCTTCCAACGTCATTTTTGCCAGATGAAGACCAAGGCACAGTATTCTCAATGGCTATTTTGCCGCCTAACTCAACACAAGAACAGACGGAAAAAACACTTGAGAAAATGCGTGACTTTTACCTTGTGGATGAGAAAGACAACGTGAAATCCGTCTTCTCCGTTGCGGGCTTTAGTTTTGCAGGCCAAGGCCAAAACATGGGGATGGCATTTATCGGTCTGAAAGATTGGTCAGAGCGTGAAGCGCCGGGTGCTGATGCAGCTTCCATTACGGGTCGAGCGATGGGGTACTTCTCAACCATCAAAGAAGCACTGGTCTTTGCATTTGCACCTCCTGCGATTCAAGAGTTGGGTAACTCGACAGGCTTTGATTTCTATCTTCAAGATTCGTTGAACAAAGGTCACGACGCATTAGTTGCGGCTCAAGGTCAACTTCTGGGCATGGCAGCACAAAACCCGAAACTTGTCGGTGTTCGTCCAAACGGTCAGGCAGATGCGCCAATGTACAAAGTGAACATTGACCACGTCAAACTTCGTGCTTTGGATGTCAGTATCAATGACGTAAACCAAATCCTGTCAGCTGCATGGGGCGGGGCTTACATTAACGATTATATTGACCGCGGTCGTGTGAAGAAAGTGATGGTGCAAAGTGATGCGGAATACCGCATGCAGCCAAAAGACTTCGATTCATGGTACGTACGCAACGCTAAAGGAGAGATGGTGCCTTTCTCTGCTTTTGCGAGTGGTGAGTGGACCTATGGTTCTCCTCTTTTGCAGCGCTTTGATGGTTTGCCAGCAATGAACATTCAAGGCGGCGCAGCTCCTGGTGTAAGTACTGGTGAAGCCATGGAAGAAATTGAAGCAATGGTAGAAAAGCTACCAGAAGGTTTCACGGTGAACTGGAATGGTATTTCGTATGAAGAGCGCCTTTCCGGAAACCAAGCGCCAATGCTATATGCGCTATCTATCCTCGTCGTATTCTTAGTTCTTGCCGCTTTGTATGAAAGTTGGTCAGTACCTTTCGCCGTGGTGTTAGTTGTTCCTCTTGGTGTGCTTGGTGCTGTGCTTGCGGTAATGACGCGCAGTATGGATAACGATGTGTTCTTCCAGGTGAGCTTATTAACGACGGTCGGCTTGGCAACCAAAAACGCGATTCTGATTGTTGAGTTTGCAAAGGACTACTATGAGAAAGGCGCTGGGCTTATCGAAGCAACCTTACATGCTGTTCGCGTTCGTCTGCGCCCAATTATCATGACATCGCTTGCTTTTGGTTTGGGTGTGGTACCACTTGCTATCAGTTCAGGTGTGGGATCGGCAGGTCAAAACGCAGTGGGTACCGGCGTACTTGGTGGCATGATCAGTGCCACGATATTGGGTATATTCTTCGTCCCAATCTTCTTTGTGGTGGTTGAGCGATTGTTTGATCGACGTGCGAGAAAAGAATCGGAGGCAGAGTTGTCTGAGACTAATCCTAAACCGGCTCAGCAAAGCGAGTAAGACTTGGTTGCTGTAACTAAGTTATACTGGTGATAATAAACACAATAAAAGGGCGCTTCGGCGCTCTTTATTTTATGTTTTCACTTGGTGGTTACCGTCTATGACGCGAGCCTGAAAGACGGCGTGTTGTGTGCAGTATCAGCACAGGCTTTTCGACCGAATGAAAGCCTAAAGAAGAAAAACGACGATGAAAGATCAGAAAATTTCCCCAATTTCCGTTTTGGATCAAAGCCCTATGTTTGTCTGCGGTGTGATGCAGCGCATGTACCGCAATCGTGCCCAAGCCGAGCTCTCTCGGCAAAATTTGATGACACTAGAAATGGCAAGTGCACTGGCCGCTTTAGAAGAATTTCAACCTATGAGCCAGCAAGCGTTAGCTGATGCGGTTCGAACTGAGCGAAGTGTAGCAAAGCGGATGGTGGACAATCTGGAAAAGAGAGGGTTTGTTCAAGTTTCTAAAAGTAAATCGAATCAGCGCCTTAAAATGCTAAGCATGACAAAAGAGGGGGCAAATGCTTTAAAGCAAGTTCATCAAATCATGACGAATTTACAGAAAGAGTTTTTTTCTTGTTTGTCGGAATCTGAAGCGAGTGAATTTTTTCGTCTGGTAAGAAAGCTCACTTTTGCGAATCACGACCAGTAACTTACATCAATGCCGTCTAGCGTCTTTATTTTATCGCTGGCCAATTATATTAAGTTGTAGAACTTAAGAAATAGGATGCCCAACGTACAGGTCACTGTAGAAAGCACCGTAGTGAGTGCGATGATATTTGCGGCTAATGTGGCATTGCTTCCCATGGAACGCGCCATGACATAGCTGGCAGCAGCGACTGGAGAGGCGTTCATAAAGAAAAGAATACCTAGCTCAATTCCTCGAAATCCTACTAAGTAAGCCCCCATGGTGATGATGACCGGTGCTACGATGAGCTTGTAACTGCTCGCAAACCAAGATGGACCTTTCTCTTTTCTCATCAAGCTAAAGTCAAGTGAGCCACCCGTACACAACAGCGCCAAAGGCAATGTCATTTTGGACAAGTAGTCTCCTGCGTCAATAACCACATTCGGTACTGGAATAGCGAGTAAATAAAAAGCCATTCCTAGAACAATGGAGATTATGAGCGGATTCCTAGTCAGTGTTCGGCCCATCATCTTTGCTGCTTGCGAGGCAGACGTTGCCCCCTTGGGCGATAAGCAAATTACCGCTTGGACGTTATAAATAAATGTGGTGACCGCGACATAGAGCGCTGCTAGCGCCACACCTTGAGAACCATACGCATTGGCAACGTAAGCGATACCAATAATACCTGTATTTGCTCGGAACCCACCTTGGATGAGAACGCCTTGGTCAGGCGATGCTTTGAACAGAAGTTTGACGGAAAGGTAGGTGAAAATGAAAAACGAAATACTAGCGATGACGCCGAAATTGACGAATCCACTTGCCGCGGAAAAGTCGTGTTCTGAAGCCACAATGCTGACAAATAACATTGCAGGCAAGGTAACTTTAAACACCAGTTTAGAGCCTACTTCGATAAAGTTATCGTTGATTAGACCAAAGCGCTTAAAAAGAACGCCAAGTACCAACATCAAACAGATAGGTCCGGTTATCGACAAAGAGAATTGCAACTGATGTAAAACAGCTTCCATGTAAGTATCCGCAGCAAAAGAAAAAAGTGTTCCTGTTGCCTATTAAGCCACAAACCCGGAGGGTAGGACAGTAACGTGATGAAATTTTCTTCTGTTGTAGGTTCCGGAGTCATTTACACTCCAAGTTATGGACGAGGTCCCAATTTAACAAAGCGGTACTGGTCCTACGTGCGATATGTTGGTTAACTCGTTGTCGTGATGCATCCACATGCGTATTAGATGTGAGGGCTGGTCATCGTAGTTATGGATAGGAGTTCATCAATGAAAAGGAAACACAACAAAACTGTACTGTGTGCGTTTGTCTCTGGTTCGGTATTTGGTGCGGTTTTGGTCATTGCGATGTCTTTACCAATGTAATCCTCTTAATTGGCTGTTGGAACACTCACTCTAATTCAGTACAAAACAGATTGAGTTCTGCGGTATGTGCTGTTAGTTTAAAAAACATGAAAATACACGTTCGCCCTTCATTAACAACCTTCTCTTGGTGGCGCTCTAAATAGAGCGGCGCGGAATACTTACATTCTTAAGCTGCTGGATGGTAGCTAAGAGTGTTTGATCTTTTTTATCTCCAGTAGCGATCTATTAAATACTTGGAGACAAATATGAATACCCATAAAAATACATCTCAGCGTGAAATTATACTTACCGGAGATCGAGCAGCAGGTCCATTACACCTCGGGCACTATATTGGTTCATTGCAACAACGAGTCAAATTGCAAACGGAGCACGAGCAAACGATCTTGGTTGCGGACATGCAAGGGCTGACGGATAACGCGCATAACCCATCAAAGGTATCCTCTAATATTCTCAATGTCGTTGCAGATTATTTGGCTGTTGGTATCAACCCCACTCAAACTACGATCACGTTGCAGTCTCAAATTCCAGCGTTAGCCGAGTTGACAATGTATTACAGTAATCTTGTTTCTATCGCACGATTAGAGCGAAACCCTACGGTTAAAAATGAGATTCAGAGTAAAGGTTTTGAACGCTCTATTCCCGCAGGCTTTTTAACGTATCCAATTTCTCAAGCTGCTGATATTACGGGGTTTCATGCGACGCTAGTACCAGTGGGTGATGACCAACTGCCGATGTTAGAGCAAACTAATGAAATCGTGAGAAAAATAAACCATCTGGGTGGAAAAGAGGTTCTTAGAGAATGCCGTCCATTACTTAGCGATGCACCTCGTTTGCCGAGTACTGACGGTAAAAATAAGATGTCTAAAAGCATGGGGAACGCAATCAACTTAGGGGCCTCCGAAAAGGAGATTTCCGCGGCAGTGAAATCTATGTATACCGATCCCAATCATCTGAAAATTGAGGACCCTGGCCAAGTCGAAGGGAATATTGTATTCATCTACCTCGATGCTTTTCATCCTGATAAAAATTATGTCGAACAGCTAAAAGACCATTATCGACGAGGTGGGTTAGGTGATGGTTTGACCAAGAAAGTGTTAGAAGAATGCTTACAAGAGATGCTTCGCCCTATTCGAGAAAAGCGCGCTATGTATTTGAATGATAAAGCGCAGCTGATTGATATTTTAAAACAAGGTAGTGAGCGTTCTCGCGAGAAAACCGAAAAAGTGCTATTTGATGTGAAAGATGTATTTGGTTTAAATTTGTTCTGAATTAAAAGTAGAGAGTTGAACATAAGGCACGACGGCTGGTTAGCAACGTGCCTTTTTAAGTTCCCAGTCAGTCAAAGCGCATTGTTAAGAAGAAAAAAATTCACGACGAAAATCGGCGACTTCTTGTTGGTAATAGCTTTGCCATTCCGGTTCTGACAAATTTGAATGGCTAGAAGCTCTTTGCGTTCTTAGCTTGGACTCAAGTTGTTGTAATGCTTGTTGGTAATCTTTGACTCGTTTTTTTTGCTCTGTAATTTGCTGCTGACGAGCATGAATGTTTTTACTTTCTTCTTTCGTTAAGTAAGTTCGTTCTAGCTCTGCGATGATCGCCAAGCGATCTGGTAGGCTCATACTATTAGGAATCAGGGTGACCGCACGCTCATATTTTTCCTGGTCGCTTGTTAGCCCGATAGCACCTGCATGTTCTTGCCAGTCAATGGTGAGTTGCTCGAAAGCTCGCAAAAAGTTATCTGGGCTTTGAGTGTCCAGCTTTTGGGCTTCTAAGTTGAAATCGTACAGCGCGAACTCATCCGCAAAAACAACATCAGCCAATTCCCCCCAGATGCTTCTTGCTTCGCTCTTCAGCTGTGCAACACGCGACGCCAGTGATTGTTGCTCATCAAATAACAAATTTCCTACACTCTCTTTCCATTGGCTGCTGAGCTGAGGGTAGTTCGCCAAAAGCTGGAATCGAGCTGAAGATAAATGCGCCTCAAACAAGGCGACCTGCTCTTCACAACTACGGTTCAACATACACTCTTGCCAAAACGTCTCAAGTTCGGCGACAAGTTTCCTGCCTTTGAGTTGAGTTAATCGCTCAGTCGTTATTTGAACTGTGGAAGGGAGCTTAGCGGTTTGTGGTGAAGTATCTGTATCGGGCACGATGCTGCTTGTTTGTGGTGATGTACTGGAGACATTCTGATTTTTTGTCTTAGGGGAAGGAGAGGAAGCGAGCTCTTCTTTTTGAACATCGTGACTGAAAGTTAAAAATATCATGCCCGCCATAATGGCGGACATGATTATCAAAGCGATTTTCTTCATGGCTTGATTGTTGCGCTTACTGGGAAATGGTCAGAAAGGTTGTAGTGTTTCCATAAACTCTCTGCGGTTGTGCGCGGCACGTCTACACGGTTGTCATTGAATGATTTCACCCCGTATTCACTACTCACCATAACATAGTCAAGGTATTCCACGTTTTCGCCACCTGATAACGCTTCACCTGCGAAGTTATTGATACGGGGATCAAAGGTTGACTCCGTGTAACCAGAGTAGTGAGGCTCTATGGCACTTAAGTTAGCGATCATTTGTTGGTAGTCACCAGGGAACTTTCTTTTGTTTACGTTAAAGTCGCCGCTGTATACCACAGTTTCGCTCGAAGGAATGTCAAGAGATTGGGCGAGTGTGCGGATTTGTTTGAACTGGCGCTGACGATACTCACGGGCGGTGTCTGTATCGAAAGATGCGGTATGGGTAGCAAACACATGGTAAGCCTGACCACCTTTAATTATTTCCGCATAATTTACGCCTTTATCGGCAAAGCAGTCTGTACCAGAGCAATCGGGAAAGACATATTGCGCTTCGTTCACTATAGGGTAGCGACTAACTATGATTACGCCACCATCATGAATATTAACGCCTTCTTTATTTAACATCTTTGTTTGGTAAGGATATTCCTTGGCTAACTCACGTAAGAATGCTTCACGGCCGCTGGCAAACACCTCTTGCAGCGCCAAAACATCGTAACCTTTTACATGTTGAGGAATCAGTTCGTAACGATCTCCAATGTGCGATGCAATAGCCGTCAACGCCCAGATGTTATAAGTCATCAACTTAAGGTTTTGTTCTTCGTTGTCGACAGACTCCGCTACCTTGCTTGGCGTGATGGTGTAGTAAAGATCATCATATCGAGCGGTACTGTCTGACTTAAATGCCAGTTCGGTTTCTCTCGTACCAAAAGCGTTAGTGTTGGCACGATGAATGTTACGATCATCTTTGAGAGATAACTCGACATCGGCTGCGGATAAGCCGTATTCAATGGTCGAATTGTACCAATGGCCTTCCATTATTTGATTGAGTGTTATGCTTTCACCTTCGGGGCTAGAAACCACAGTTTCAAAACGGTAAGTTTGATTTGATTTCACGCCCTCCCAGCGGTTGAAGCTTAATACAGATTTAGTTTCCCACGGACCAAGTACCTGCACATGTTGTTGCCACTCGTCTCCGTATTGAAGCAAATCACTACCTTCATGTTTTACTTGAATAGTTAACGGTTGATCAGAGTTATTCGTTAGGTAAACGTCGGTATCTGCAATGCTAGGTAACGCTATCAAGCTACTTAATAAAAGGCTCCACTGCGAAAATTTCATCTTATTTTTCCATCATTTGAACTAGAGTAATCATTCTTGTTTATAAATGTTACTTGCACGTTAAATATGGATGACATCTAAGCCAGTGTTGAAAATTGTTATCAGAATGTGATCTTTATTCAATGGTGAGGGTGGAGGTATTGAGTGTGTTGCCGTTGAAGCGGTGGAAAATAATACCAACAGTCAACGAATTGCATTCACTGCAATCAAGCTGTCATCTTTGCTCTATAAGTTGTGCGGCGTCATTCATCTAGCCATATGGCTAGAACTCAAATTGATAGATGGAGCACCATGGCTAGAGCAGTAAATCCAACCGATGAAACCATCATTAAATTGTTACAAGAGCAAGGTCTGATTAGAAGTGAAGCAGAAGCGCGTTTAAAGAAAGAGGTGTACCGCTTGCAGCCTAATGAGATAGCAAAAGTAAAAAATTATGCCCAGCATTTTGGGATAAATGCGAAAGAAAAGCTCATCGATGAGATCTTGGATCTGCGCCGAGAAGCGCTCATGAAAAGATGTAGACACAATACGGAGCATGCGAGCCTATCTCTAAAATAGCACGTGATAAAACTATCAATTACTGGTCAAGATTTGATCTCTCAAGCCGATGTATATAAGAGCGTTCAATGATATCGAGCGCAAAAAACAGTGTGTTTTAGAGGTTAAGCTTTCACTTAAGTGAGAGGTTTGGAAAGGCTGCGGGGAGAAAGTGCATGCGTATTAAAGACTTAAGTGTCGTAAAGAAAATATCGGTTAGTTATTTAACCGTTTTTGCCGTGTTTGGTTTAGTGTCAGTAATGTTGGTGCAAGGTTTGTTAACACTGAATAAAGACATCTCAGTGTTAACAGATAAAAGTTTACCTTCTGTTGCGATTTTGAAAGGTATCCAAGTTGATATTACTAAAGTGCGTAAAGATGAGTTCTCTTTATTGCCAAACGCAAATCACCCCAAAATTGGTGAGTGGTTAAAAGGCCTCGACCAATGGCGTTCTGATGTGCAGGCTGGTATTGCAGAATACGAAAAGCTCGACCTTAATAAGCGTGAAACGCAGTCCTTTAGCGTTTTTAAAGAAACTTGGAATCAATACATCAAAGAAACGAAGACTTACAACGTATTGCTAAGCCAAGGCGATGCTGAAAGTGCAAATGATGTAATTTTATCAAGTTTCGATACCTACTCAAAAGCGTTGAGCAGCTTGGATGATACCCTCGCGTTGAACGATGAGTTGGTGAATTTGATTGGTGAAGAAGTACAAAGTGAAGCGGCATTTACACAATACAGCGCTGCTGTTGGTGCGCTTGTCGTCGCATTGGTCATGGTAATGTCTGCCATGTTGCTTTCTCGAGTCATCTGCGGGCCTGTTGATCGAGCATTGGAATTCGCTTCCAAAATCGCCAAGGGTCAATTGAATAATCAAATCGACGAAAGCGAATTGAGCAAAGACGAGTTAGGAACGCTGCTCAAAGAGCTTGTCGGTATGCAAACAAACTTACATTCGCTGGTTTCTGAGATTAATGACTCAACGATTCAGCTAACGGCAGCAGTAGAGGAAGTGAGTGCTATTTCTTCTCAGACCGCCTCTGGTATGCAAAATCAACAAATTGAACTTAGCTCGGTGGCTTCTGCGATGACAGAAATGCAAGCTGCTGTAAGTGAAGTGGCACAAAATACCGAAGTTGGCGCAACCTCTGCTTATTCGGCTGCGGAAGTGGCAAAGCAAGGAACGGCGACGTTAAAACAAACTATCGCAGTAATTGAGCGTGTATCACATACGATCCAAGAGTCAGATGAACTGGCACGTGAGCTTGAATCGAGCTCAAACAATATCAATGTGGTCGTCGATGTGATCCGCGGGATTGCGGAGCAAACAAACTTGTTAGCACTGAACGCCGCAATTGAAGCCGCTCGGGCAGGTGAACAAGGACGTGGGTTTGCTGTTGTGGCAGATGAGGTTCGTTCTCTGGCGCAACGCACTCAAGACTCCACTTCACAAATTGTGGAAATTGTTAATCAACTACAAGAGAGCAGCAGTAAAATAGGGCATTCAAGCCGTGATTGTCAGGAGGGTATTTCTCAGTGTGTTGAGCAAGTTAATGACGCTGATAGCCAGATAAAAGAAATTGAACATTCTGTCGATAACATAGCGCAAATGAGCACACAAATCGCAACGGCGTGCAGTGAGCAGAATTCTGTATCCGAAGAGCTGAATCGCAGTGTGGAGCATATTAATAGTGCTTCAACAGAGATGGCTGAGGGAGCTTCACAAACGGCTGTGGCTTGTCAGCAGATCAGTAGCCTAGCGCACAACTTGAAAACTCGAATGGGTTCATTCCAGCTCTAGTTGTTGTGTTTCAGCTTTATTCCTAACCTCATTGCTACAATAAATAAGCCGGACGAAATGTCCGGCTTATTTATTCTCTGTCTATATAAGTTCAGAGTATGCTCAACCTTGGGAGAATATGCTCGCTAGGCTGGAATACCACTGTGAAACTTAAAATCTGTATCTGGCGTAGAAATTAAATCTGCCTCTATACGTCCAAAGTAGGCGATGCGCTCGCTGATATCTTTGCCTGCGATTTGCTCCGCTAATACAAGATAATCCTGGTAATGGCGTGCTTCTGAACGTAATAAAGAAATGTAGAACTTTGCGATATCGTCATCCATATGTGGTGCTAGTTTGGCAAAACGCTCACAAGATCGGGCTTCGATGTACGCACCAATGATGAGTTTATCGATCAGCGTTTCCGGCTCATGAGTCTTCATATGCGAAATCAGTCCTTTAGCATAGCGACTTGCTGGAATATTTTTATACTCAATTCCACGACTTTCCATGATCTCTAAAACTTGATAAAAGTGGTGTAACTCCTCTTTTATCAAAAGCACCATCTTATCGATCAAATCTTGGCTGTATGGTGAGTCGGACTTAGCCATGATTGACTTAGAAATATTGCTCTTGCCTTTTAAAGTTTCCAATGAGCCTACGTTACGGTAAGCAAAATCTTCGTAGGGCTTAAACCAGTCAAGTAGAGCATGTGAACTGGATTGGTCAACGGCATACTTACGAATTAAAAACATGGCAGATTGGCCAGCTTTTAGTTCGCACAGTAGGTGGTCTAACAAAATGGTTTGAAGGTTCTCTGGTTTCTTTGCTTCCTCTACCCATTCATCAGGTGTACTGCATTGCAGAAATTGGTTAATGGGAGCAAGAAGATCTTGATAGGCGTCTAGATTCATCATTTTAGTTTTAGTACTTCACATTTTTATTGGGCATATCCGTTGTCTTGCGGATAGAAAAAAGGCTGCAATTGCAGCCTTTTTTGACCTGAAGTGAATGTTACCACTTTTTCTTCTCGCCGAAGAGTGCTTCCATGTCATTGTCACGCTCTTTGTCAGCAATCTGCTGCATTTCGGCATCGCTTTTATCTTGGCGCTTTTTATCTAAGTCACCTAACATCTCTTCAAGCTTTTGTTTCGCTTGAATAGAATAAGGATCGCTCTTAGTGCTCAAAGCATCGATACCTTTACGCAGCAGTTGAAGCGCGGTGCCTGGTTGGCCACGAGCGATAGAGTCGTTTGCTCTTTTGATGACATTTTCAATGTTGATGCGAATTTGCATCGTTTCCAAGCGCGCATTTTCTGTGACGTAAGTCTGGGTATCCAATCGGCCTTTGTTGTGCTCGTTACGGATAGTGTCGCGAAGTCGTTTGACCAGCTTAAGCATGACGATAGCTTGTTTATCACTACTCGGCATCTTGAAAGTGGTACTCTCGCCAGTAGGGCCATTCTCTTTTAGCTGCGTAATCTGCTGCTTCATATTTTCGATACGTTGAGCAAGTTGCTTGTTCTTCGGGTCCAGCTCATGCATGCTCTCTAGCGCGTCAAGAATACGATTGTTTAGACACAGCAACAGCTCTTTACTAAAAGGGATATGGTGCGCATGACCAATCAACTCTTCAGTACCATCTATCAAGGCTACATATCGCGCTGATTCCTGCCTTTTTGCGGTTTCAACTTTAACCTTATATTGCAACATAATGTTATAGCCTAGGATTAACACCAGTAGGATGGCTACCAAAGCGATTATTAAACCAATATTCATATCTTTGCGTCTGCTTTACTTTTCTGCGGCTAGCGTTAAAGAATACATGAATCTTATCTTACTCGGCACCTTATTTGTTTGATTATTTTGTCTCTCCCACGTTTTAGTTACTGATAGAAGTCACATCATAGAACTTCGGTCATTTATTGGCTCAACTTTGTGCATATTGTTTCTTGCTTGAAGATTATTAGTATGTGATTGAGGTATAAGTTAGAAATTGCTGTTCATTTCGATTTGAACGCGTTATAACTAATTATTATATCGCTCGCTTGAGTGGCCAATAAACTCTCTCATGAATAAGTAAGGGATTACGATGAAACTGCAGCAGCTGAAGTATATTGTTGAGGTTGTAAACCATAATCTGAATGTATCTGCAACGGCGGAAAGCTTATATACCTCTCAGCCAGGTATTAGTAAACAGGTTCGGTTGCTGGAAGACGAGTTAGGCATTCAGATTTTTGAACGTAGCGGTAAGCACTTAACGCAAGTGACGCCAGCTGGAGAAGAAATTGTACGTATCTCTCAAGAAATTCTCGCTCGTGTAGAAAGTATCAAAGCGGTGGCTGGAGAGCACACCCATCCAGAAATGGGGACGCTGAATATCACCACGACACATACGCAGGCTCGTTATGCACTGCCAGATGTCATCAAAGGTTTTACTTCTCGTTATCCAAAAGTGTCGTTACACATGCACCAAGGTACACCGTCACAAATGTCTGAGGCGATAGCTAAAGGCACAGCGAATTTTGCGATTGCGACAGAAGCGCTGCACTTATATCAAGATGCCATCATGTTGCCTTGTTATCACTGGAATCGTTCAATAGTTGTGCCTAAAGACCACCCACTAGCGAAGAAAGACAAAGTAACGATCAGTGATCTTGCCGCTTACCCATTAGTCACTTACGTGTTCGGTTTTACTGGCCGTTCAGAGCTGGATACAGCATTCAACCGCGAAGGTTTAACCCCGCGAGTGGTGTTCACGGCAACTGATGCAGACGTCATTAAAACTTACGTTCGTATGGGTATCGGTGTGGGTGTGATTGCAAGCATGGCAGTGGATGAAGAGCAGGACGGTGACTTGGTTGCAATAGATGCGAGCCATTTGTTTGGCGCGAGCACCACGAGCATCGGCTTCCGCCGTGGTACATTCTTACGCTCTTACATGTTCGATTTTATGGAGCGTTTTGCACCGCACTTAACGCGTCCAGTGGTTGAGCAGGCGATCTCGCTTAAATCAAACACCGAAATTGAAGAGATGTTTAAAGACATCGAGCTTCCGGTCAGATAACACTTCATTGATGTTTCGATTCCCTCTACAATGCGCTCGTTGTAGGGGGAGCTATGAAAACGCAATTTCAATTTATTAATGACTGCTTAATCGAAAACCAATCTTTGTGGCGATTCGAGCCTTTTAAAAGCAGCATTCACGCATCATTACCTTGGCAAGAGCAACATCCTCAGTTGTGCCAGTGGTTAGCGTCTCTCTCTCCCTCTCAGATTGAAGAATACAAAGCGGAACCGGAACTCGCGTTAAAAGCACTTAGTCCATTCTTGCCTGAACTTGAACAACTTTCAGAACTCACTGGCTTAGAACCGCTAGCTTTAAAAGGCTTGGAACTCGTTCGTGGTTTAGATAACGGCATTCCCGGTCGTAAGTTAGAGCAAATTAGTTCTATGGGTGAAGCGGCGATTCAGCTTCATCATGGTGACGAATGGTTAGAGTGGTGCTCAGGCAAAGGTTATTTGGGGCGAATTCTGACCACACAGACAGAGCAGCCTGTCACCAGTTTTGAGTACCAACAAGCACTGTGCGATTCGGGGCAACAAGCAGCCAATGAACATCATTGGAAGATGAGGTTTATTCAAGGTGACGCGTTCGATAGCAAAGCGAAAGCTGTGTTCAAGCCAACTCAACACGCAGTTGCGCTCCATGCCTGTGGTGATCTTCATGTTCGCCTGATGCAGTACGGCAGTGAAAAAGGTGTTGCCGCGATGACAATCTCACCTTGCTGTTACCATTTGATTCAGTCTGAGCAATATCAGCCGATGTCGGTGCAGGGTAGGGCTTCTTCTCTCTCATTGTCTAAGCAAGAACTGCGTATTCCGCTGCAGCAAACCGTCACTGGTGGTGAACGCGTACGACGCCATCGTCAGCAGGAAATGGTGTTCCGTCTTGGGTTTGATTTGATCACGCGACAAGTTTTGGGGATGGCAGAGTATCAGCCTGTGCCGAGTATCCGTAAGTCGCAATTGAGTGATGGTTTTGAATCGTTATGTCGCTGGGCAGCGGAGCAGAAGGGGATCGCTCTTTCGCAAGAAATCGACTTCGATCATTTTGAAAAGTTAAGCGAACAACGCTTTTGGCAAATGGAGCGTTTGAGTCTGGTTCAATTAGTATTTCAACGACCGTTGGAAATTTGGCTTGCTTTAGACAAAGCACTTTATCTTGAAGAACGTGGTTATCGTGTTAGATTGGCAGAGTTTTGCGCTAAATCAGTCACACCTCGAAACATTTTAATTTGCGCTTATAAGATTTAGATCTGTTTTATAATTAAATGCTCTATGCAAAAAAGCCCACTTTAGAGTGGGCTTTTGTAAACAAAACGTGACAATTTATGCGTTAATTTGTCATTAGTTGAACATTGCGATTGCTTGCGCTGGTTCAACATATTCTAGGTCAAAGCTCTCAGCAACTTCTTTGCAAGTCACTTTGCCGTGGATAACGTTTAGACCTTCAAGGAAGCCATTGTCTTCTAGAAGCGCTTCACGGTAGCCTTTGTTTGCAAGCTTCACAATGTATGGAAGCGTTGCGTTGTTCAGTGCAAATGTTGAAGTGCGAGCAACAGCGCCAGGCATGTTTGCAACACAGTAGTGAACCACTTCGTCAACGATGTATGTTGGTTCTGCGTGCGTTGTCGCGTGTGAAGTTTCGAAACAACCGCCTTGGTCAATTGCCACGTCAACCACTGCTGCACCAGGCTTCATCTTAGCAATGTGCTCTTTAGTGACCAGTTTAGGTGCTGCTGCGCCAGGAATTAGAACGGCACCGATAACAAGGTCCGCTTCTAGAACATGCTTCTCGATAGCGTCTTCAGTAGAATAAACCACTTTTGCGCGACCTTGGAATTCTTCGTCAAGCTTACGAAGTGTGTCTACGTTACGGTCTAGAATAGTGACGTCAGCGCGAAGGCCAACCGCCATACGAGCAGCGTTTGCACCAACAACGCCACCACCAACGATAACGACTTTTGCAGGTTCAACACCAGGTACGCCGCCTAGGAGTAGACCACGACCGCCGTGCGATTTTTCCAACGTTTGCGCGCCAGCTTGGATAGACATCCGACCTGCCACTTCTGACATTGGTGCTAACAGTGGCAAACGACCCATATTATCTGTTACAGTCTCATAGGCTATACAGACAGCTTTGCTCTTGATTAGCTCATCAGTTTGTGGAAAATCTGGTGCTAGGTGTAAATAAGTAAATAAAATTTGCCCTTCGCGGAGCATTGCTCTCTCTACTGCTTGGGGTTCTTTTACTTTTACAATCATGTCTGCTTGCGCAAATACGTCAGCAGCATGAGGGAGAATGGATGCGCCGACAGCGATGTAATCATCGTCTGAAAAACCAATGCCGGCACCTGCATTGGTCTCAACTAAAACTTGGTGACCATGTGAGATGAGTTCTCTCACGCTAGCTGGGATCATACCAACACGATATTCGTGATTCTTGATTTCCTTAGGTACGCCAATGATCATCCTGTATCCTCTTTCTATAATGGTTGTATTAACTGTTAGTAGGGTGTTATTGTCGAATTAATAACTAGTATAGTTATAGATTTGTAAAATTTGGCACCAAATATTAAAAAGTTGTAGTATATTTTTTTGCAAGGAAGTAATAAGGTGGAATAAAAAATGGCAGACAACTATAAAAAGCCGTCCAAGGAACTAGACCGTATCGACCGCAACATTCTTAATGAGCTGCAGAAAGACGGTCGTATTTCAAACGTTGAGCTTTCAAAACGTGTGGGACTTTCTCCAACGCCATGTTTGGAGCGTGTACGTCGCTTAGAGCGTCAGGGTTATATCACAGGGTATACTGCATTATTGAATCCGCAGTTCCTGGATGCATCACTATTAGTATTCGTTGAGATTACGCTAAACCGTGGTGCGCCGGATGTGTTTGAGCAGTTTAACTCAGCTGTTCAAAAGCTAGACGACATACAAGAGTGTCATCTTGTTTCAGGTGACTTTGACTATCTTCTTAAAACCCGTGTATCAGATATGGGGGCTTACCGCCGACTATTGGGCGATACGTTACTACGTCTACCTGGCGTAAATGACACTCGCACATACGTTGTTATGGAAGAAGTGAAACAATCTAACCAGCTTGTGATCAAAACTCGTTAATTTCTTGCAAAGAAAGCGGTATATGCTTCCGCTTTCGCCAGAGAGTAATTGGGTTTTTCTCCTTGATATGGTTAAATCAATTTACCGAGCGGCTTGATGCCGCTCGGAATGTTTTGCAATTTCCTATTTCATTTCCATATTCAAGTTGATTTATGTTCAAAGAGAACGCAAAGAAAGTCGAAACCATTATCAAAACCAGTGAAGAGCCCCAGTCTTCACGCTTAAATGGCTTCCAACGCTTAAAAGAGTGCTGCTTTATCGTTGGCGTTCTTAGCTCGGTATTGCTTGCGGTTGCACTATTTACCTTCAGTCCGGCCGATCCTTCTTGGTCCCAAACCGCATGGGGAGGGGATATCGATAATGCTGGTGGCCTTTTCGGCGCTTGGCTAGCCGATACTCTATTCTTCACATTTGGCTCTCTCGCTTACCCAATCCCTTTCTTGCTAGCGGCGGCTGCATGGGTGATTTGCCGTAAACGAGGAGAAGATGAGCCAATTGATTTCATGCTATGGGGTACAAGGCTGCTCGGTCTGGTCGTCCTTATTATGACCAGTTGCGGTCTTGCCGATATTAATTTTGATGACATTTGGTATTTTTCATCCGGAGGTGTGGTCGGGGATGTGTTGTCTAGCCTCGCTTTACCTACATTGAATGTACTCGGTACCACATTGGTATTGCTGTTCTTGTGGGGAGCGGGCTTTACGCTCTTCACTGGCATCTCATGGCTTAACATCGTGGAATGGCTTGGTGATCGTGCGTTAGCACTAATTGCCGCGCTTGCAAATAAGGCAAGAGGTTCAGAGCAGGAAGTTTTAGAACCTCAGCTTGATGAGTTTGTAGAAGACAAAGTCTCTACGCCTAAACATAATGTAGACCATGAAATTGATGATGAGCCGCTTCCTCATTTAACGGCGTACGATGTCGATGAACCGAAAGAGCCGGCGCCAGCGCATGAGTATCCTATTTATATGCCGCAAGCGAAACCTGATAAGCCTGCGGAACAGGCGATGGTAGAACCGACGCCACCACAACGCAAGGCTACGGTTAATGCTGCGCCAGTTTATTCTGAACCTGAGCCTCAAATACAACCTATCCATACGGTTAACACTGATAACGTTGATCCGCTCTTGGAACGCACCAAGCAACTGAATGTTACGATAGAAGAGCTTGAAGCAGCGGCGCAACAAGCAGATGACTGGGGAACTGAAGAACAGGCTGCCCCATCATTTGCAGACACTTATTCTTCCTATGTCGAGCAACATACAGCTACAGAAGAACCGATCAGTGTTGAACCAGATTATGCGGAGTACGAACAATTTGAAGCAGAGCAAGTACAGCAGCCAAGTATTGAGCATCCTGTACATGAAGAGCCTGCAATTGATTCTGCTGTATTAGATAGCATCACGGCGCAAACGGAATCGAGCCAACATATTGAGCCTACGATCTCTGACTTTGATGTGTTAGATGATGAAGACGAAGTGGAGTCTCAGCCTGCGCAGCAAGTACAGCCAACAACGCCTCATCAGCAAGTTGCAACACCTTCAACAACATTTGAACCTGCACCTCAAAAAGTGGAGGTAGAAGAGGTCCAAGACAACGACCAAGACGTTACCGCATTCCAAGATATGGTTTCCAATGCGCAAGCCAAAGTCGCTGCAACACAGAACCCATTTTTGGTACAGAAAGAAGAAAACTTGCCAGTTCCGGAAGAGCCACTCCCAACGCTCGAGTTGCTTTATCATCCAGAAAAACGTGAAAACTTTATCGACCGTGATGCGTTAGAGCAGGTCGCTCGATTGGTAGAGAGCAAACTCGCTGACTACAAAATCAAAGCCGATGTGGTTGGTATTTATCCTGGTCCAGTGATCACTCGTTTTGAGCTTGATTTGGCGCCGGGGGTGAAAGTAAGTCGTATTTCTGGTCTTTCAACTGACTTAGCGCGTGCATTGTCTGCGATGGCGGTACGTGTCGTGGAAGTAATCCCTGGCAAGCCTTACATCGGTTTGGAACTGCCAAACATGAGTCGTCAGACGGTCTATTTATCTGATGTCATCAGTAGCCCTCAGTTTGAGCAAGCAACGTCACCAACAACGGTTGTGTTAGGTCAAGACATTGCGGGCGAAGCTGTGGTGGCAGATCTTGCGAAGATGCCTCACGTGTTAGTAGCAGGTACAACAGGTTCTGGTAAGTCGGTGGGTGTGAACGTGATGATTTTGAGCATGCTGTATAAAGCAGGTCCAGAAGATGTACGCTTCATCATGATTGACCCGAAAATGCTAGAGCTTTCTATTTATGAAGGTATCCCTCATCTTCTTTCTGAAGTTGTGACTGATATGAAAGACGCATCAAACGCTCTACGTTGGTGTGTGGGCGAGATGGAACGTCGTTACAAATTGATGTCGGCATTAGGTGTACGTAATGTGAAGGGCTTCAACGAAAAATTGAAGATGGCAGCAGAAGCTGGCCACCCAATCCATGACCCGTTCTGGCAAGAAGGCGACAGCATGGATACTGAACCGCCATTGCTAGAAAAGCTGCCTTACATCGTCGTTGTTGTTGACGAATTTGCTGACCTGATGATGGTGGTAGGTAAGAAAGTTGAAGAACTGATTGCTCGCTTGGCGCAAAAAGCGCGTGCGGCAGGTATTCACTTAATTCTTGCGACTCAGCGTCCATCGGTTGACGTTATTACCGGTCTAATTAAAGCGAACATTCCAACTCGTGTTGCGTTTACGGTATCGACTAAAACGGACTCTCGTACAATCCTAGATCAAGGCGGCGCAGAATCACTACTTGGTATGGGTGATATGTTGTATCTACCGCCGGGATCAAGTCATACAACTCGTGTTCACGGTGCATTTGCATCAGATGATGATGTTCATGCTGTTGTAAACAACTGGAAAGCGCGTGGTAAACCGAACTACATTGAAGAGATCATCAGTGGAGATCAAACTCCAGAAAGTCTATTGCCAGGTGAGCAAATGGAAGCGGATGAAGATGTAGACCCGCTCTTCGATCAAGTTGTTGAGCACGTGGTTCAATCACGTCGAGGTTCGGTTTCCGGTGTTCAGCGCCGATTTAAGATAGGTTACAACCGTGCCGCCCGTATTGTAGAGCAGCTTGAAGCGCAGGGCATCGTAAGTGCTCCGGGTCATAACGGTAACCGTGAAGTACTGGCACCTGCGCCACCAAAAGATTAATGAACTTGTGTTACTCACCTCAGTCCAACTGAGGTGAGTGGTTCTAATAATAGGTATCTGAATGAAAAAACTATTTTCAGCGAAACTTTTCTCTGCGCTTGTTTTAAGCTTTTCCCTCTTTTCTACTGCACACGCAGCATCTCCTAAAGATGAATTAAACAAACGCCTTTCTATGAATGATGGCTTTAGTGCGGATTTCTCTCAGCAGGTTATCAGCCCTGAAGGCGAAACGGTTATGGAAGGAGAAGGTACGGTTGAAATCGCTCGCCCAAGCCTGTTCCGTTGGAGTACAACATTCCCTGATGAGAACCTATTGGTCTCTGACGGTAAGACATTGTGGTACTACAGCCCATTCATCGAGCAAGTGAGCATCTACTGGCAAGAGCAAGCAACAGAGCAAACGCCATTTGTTTTGCTAACGCGTAACCGAGCAAGTGATTGGAATAACTACAAAATATCTCAAAAAGGTGACCAGTTCACTCTCATTCCTACCGCAGTAGACTCCACACAAGGTCAATTCCAGATTAATATTGATGCCAAAGGTGTCGTGAAAGGCTTCAACGTGGTTGAGCAAGACGGTCAAAAAGGTTTGTTCACCTTTAACAACGTGAAGCTGGGTAAACCAAAAGCAGACAGATTCACATTCACAATTCCAAAAGGTGTGGATGTGGATGACCAAAGGAATTAATTGGTAGTGAGTAATTACACATTAGATTTCTCGGGGGACGAAGATTTTCGTCCCCTTGCTGCTCGTATGAGACCGGAAACAATCGAGCAATACATTGGACAGCAGCACATTTTAGGCCCTGGTAAGCCACTGCGCCGTGCGCTAGAGGCGGGTCACATTCACTCTATGATCCTTTGGGGACCACCAGGCACAGGCAAAACGACATTAGCGGAAGTGGCTGCAAACTACGCCAATGCTGAAGTAGAGCGTGTGTCTGCCGTAACGTCTGGTGTGAAAGAAATCCGTGCTGCAATCGAGAAAGCACGTGAGAACAAAATGGCGGGTCGCCGCACCATCTTATTTGTGGATGAGGTGCATCGCTTCAACAAATCTCAACAAGACGCGTTTTTACCGCATATCGAAGATGGCACGGTTACCTTTATTGGTGCGACGACAGAAAACCCATCGTTTGAGTTAAACAACGCATTGCTGTCACGTGCACGTGTCTACAAGCTAACGTCTCTCGATAAAGATGAAATCTCACTGGCGCTGAATCAAGCGATCAGTGACAAAGAGCGTGGCTTGGGCAATACACCCGCACATTTCGCTGATAACGTATTAGACCGCCTAGCAGAACTGGTCAACGGTGATGCTCGCATGTCTCTCAATTATCTTGAGCTGCTCTACGACATGGCAGAAGACAATGCGCAAGGTGAAAAAGAGATCACGCTTAAGTTGCTGGCTGAAGTGGCAGGGGAGAAAGTCTCTCGCTTCGATAACAAAGGTGATATCTGGTATGACTTAATCTCTGCTGTCCACAAATCCATTCGTGGCTCTAACCCAGATGCGGCGCTTTACTGGGCTGCACGTATGATTGCTGCGGGTTGTGATCCTCTTTATATTGCCCGTCGATTACTTGCGATAGCATCGGAAGATGTCGGCAATGCGGACCCTAGAGCCATGCAAGTGGCACTCTCCGCGTGGGACTGTTTTACGCGCGTTGGTCCAGCAGAAGGTGAACGTGCGATTGCTCAAGCTATTGTTTATCTCGCGTGCGCTCCAAAGAGTAATGCCGTTTACGTTGCTTGGAAACAAGCGCTAACGGATGCTCATAACTTACCTGAATATGAAGTGCCGCATCACCTTCGAAATGCGCCAACCAGTTTGATGAAAGACATGGGTTTTGGGGCTGAATATCGTTATGCTCACGATGAGCCTGGTGCTTACGCAGCCGGTGAGCAATATTTGCCGCCTGAAATGGGCGATCGTAGGTACTATCAGCCGACAAATCGTGGTCTAGAGACCAAAATCGGCGAAAAGTTAGATTACTTGGCTACTTTAGACGCAAATAGCCCACAAAAGCGCTATGAAAAGTAGGCGTTTTTGGATACATTTGTTCAGTAAATTTTTTTAACGCGTACGCTTGGAAAGTGCGCGTGATTTCACAACAAAAAGCATAGGATTAACAATGCTGGATTCTAAATTACTTCGTACAGAGCTGGATGAAACAGCTGCTAAACTGGCGCGTCGTGGCTTTAAGCTAGACGTAGATACTATTCGTAAACTTGAAGAACAACGCAAGTCCATTCAAGTAGAAGTAGAAAATTTACAATCCACGCGTAACTCCATCTCCAAGCAAATCGGCCAAAAAATGGCGGCTGGCGACAAAGAAGGCGCAGAAGAGATCAAGAAACAAATCGGTACGCTAGGTAGCGATCTTGATGCGAAGAAAGTTGAACTTGAGCAAGTAATGGCTCAACTAGACGAATTCACGCTTTCTGTACCAAACATCCCAGCAGATGAAGTGCCAGATGGCAAAGATGAAAACGACAACGTTGAAATCTCTCGTTGGGGTGAGCCAAAGTCTTACGACTTCGAACTGAAAGATCACGTTGACCTAGGCGAAATGGGCGACGGTCTAGACTTCGCAAGTGCAGTTAAGATCACTGGCGCACGTTTCATCGTGATGAAAGGCCAATTCGCTCGTCTACACCGTGCAATCGCTCAGTTTATGCTAGATCTTCACACTGAAGAGCACGGCTACACAGAAATGTACGTACCTTACCTAGTAAACTCTGACAGCCTATTCGGTACTGGTCAGCTTCCTAAGTTCGGTAAAGACCTTTTCCACACAGAGCCTCTAGCGGAAAAAGTAAACGACGAAGAGCCACGTAAACTGTCTCTAATCCCTACTGCAGAAGTACCTGTAACGAACCTAGTTCGTGACACGATTTCTGACGAAGCGGATCTACCAATTAAGATGACAGCGCACACGCCATGTTTCCGCTCAGAAGCAGGTTCTTACGGTCGTGATACTCGTGGTCTGATTCGTATGCACCAGTTCGACAAAGTTGAGCTAGTACAAATCACTAAGCCAGAAGATTCAATGAACGCACTAGAAGAGCTAACAGGTCACGCTGAGAAAGTTCTACAACTTCTTGAGCTTCCTTACCGTAAAGTGGTTCTATGTACAGGTGACATGGGCTTTGGCGCTCGTAAGACTTACGACCTAGAAGTTTGGGTTCCTGCTCAAGAAACTTACCGTGAGATCTCTTCATGTTCTAACATGTGGGATTTCCAAGCTCGTCGTATGCAAGCGCGTTTCCGTCGTAAAGGCGAGAAGAAACCTGAGCTTGTACACACGCTAAACGGTTCTGGTCTTGCTGTAGGTCGTACAATGGTTGCTATCCTAGAAAACAACCAAGAAGCAGACGGCCGCATTGCAATCCCTACAGTACTTCAGAAGTACATGGCGGGCGCAACGCACATCGGTTAATTCATTAACCACTAGAACACCAAAACCCAGCCTTAGTGCTGGGTTTTTTGTTATCTGCGTCGAGTGAAAATACGTTGTTATGTAAATGTAGGGTGAGGTATTGCATAGTTAGCCTAAATTATTAAAACCAGCCCCTAATGATATTTTTCTAAGCTTCATTGAGCGTGACAAGCTCCTCCAAAAGATAAAGAGGAGGTACTTTCATGGCTTCAATAAGAATAAGCGGCTCTGTTGGCTTGGGTGGTAAAAATGTGGATGCTGATATTCGTACGGTACAAAGGTCTATTAACCAATTGCTTGGTTCTTTAAAGGGAGTAAAGGAGCTTAAAGTGGATGGGAAACTAGGCTCTAGACCGGAAAACTCCAAGACTGTCGCCGCAATTAAAGCTTTTCAGAAAAACCTTGTTGGGATGGCTCGGCCAGATGGAAGGATAGATGTGAATGGAAAAAGCCATCGTAAGCTGAATGATTACTTAAAACGAACACCTGAGACTGCGGTGGCATATACGTTACCTTTGGTTGGCTCAAGAGATGCGTTGACGGACTTGGATTATCGCAAAGTAGCTGAAACCCTTGAATGCGAAGTCGCTGCTATTAAAGCTGTAGCGGAAGTTGAGAGCCGAGGAGAAGCCTACTTTAGCAATGGTAAGCCAAAGATTTTGTTTGAGGCTCATATATTTTCGAGACTCACTTCAAGAGCCTACGATAACAGTCATCCAAGTATTTCAAGTCGGCATTGGAATCGAAGTCTGTATGTTGGTGGTATCTCAGAATACGTACGTTTAAATAAAGCGATTGAACTGAATTCAAATGCAGCAATCCGCTCCGCATCTTGGGGACGTTTCCAAATTATGGGCTTTAATTTCAAGTTAGCTGGTCATGTTACCGCTGAATCCTTTGTTAAAGCTGTATTCGAGTCAGAGAAGAAACAACTTGAGGCTTTTGTTACGTTTATCCAAAAGTCTGGCTTAGGTGAACATATAAGAGATAAAAATTGGGCTGCCTTTGCTCGTGGTTACAATGGTTCTGAGTATCAGAAAAATCAATACGACGTCAAATTAGAAAAGGCTTACAAAAAATATGCTTCGATTAAAAATGCTGCGTAACATTTCTTTGCTTGGACTTATTTTTAGTTCATCTGCTTGTGCTTCCAGCCACACTAATACTGCGCTATTTAAGTGTGATGCTTCACATCCTAACCGTCTAGAAATATCAATAGAAAATATAAACAGTCAGGTTCTACTGTCGGAGCTTAACTTAGGGGGGAGCAGTATTGAAAGAACCTTAGCTGTAAAGGACTTTAAATTAGACCAGTATCATCGAGCGTTGGTAGATGAGAAGTCACTGGAATTTAGTATTGGTGAGCGCGTCATATTAGTCAGTGAGTACTTTAGCGAGGAGTTTGGTGAGGTAGAGAAAATACTCAGTGTTACTTTGAGAGAGCCTGAGCAAACGCAGTACTTTGAATGTGAGGAAGGGAGTATGAGTAACCTTGCATTGCTTTTCCATGAGAGTGCCGAATAATCGATTACAGAGTAATTATTACTAAAACGTAATAGTGTTTTCGAATTTATCCTAATTATCTTGTTATTTGTAATCGATATAATCATCCACCTTACCACGGTAAGTAGATTTTCTCATTCAAGTAACGAGGAGGGCTTATGGCCGTAGGGTGGGCAAATGACGATAGCGTCAGCCAACAAATTCAAAACACAATAGACGACGAGATTTCCCGTGTTCGTGGCAGTATCACAAGGGGTGAAAGCGCCCATTATTGCGATGAGTGTGGTGATGAGATCCCAGAAGCACGTCGTTTTGCTATGAAAGGCGTTCGTTTGTGTATCGAATGTCAGTCAACAATCGAATTGGTGTCTCAACGCCAAGCATTGTTCAATCGACGAGCGAGTAAAGACAGTCAACTCCGATAACTTTACTGTTCTAATAAATAATGAGACGGTTTGAGTCTCATACTCAAACCGTTTTCGTATTGAATTGGACTATGAAGCGAAGCAGTCTTTACGTTGCAACGCAGCATCAATCGCGTTAACTAGCTTCTCAATATCTTCCGGCTTGCTGATGAACGGCGGCATCATATAAATCAGTTTGCCAAATGGACGAATCCAAACTCCGTGTTCAACAAACAAGGCTTGGATGGTTTCCATATTCACAGGGCGATGCGTCTCCACTACGCCAATGGCACCTAGCCAACGGGTGTTCTTCACCAACTCGTATTCTTCAAGTTTTGGTAGTAACTCAGAAAACAGCGTTTCAATTTGTTGGGTTTGTTGCTGCCAATTACCTCGCTCAATCAATTCCAAACTTGCGGTGGCAACAGCACAGGCGAGTGGATTCCCCATAAAGGTTGGACCGTGCATAAAACAGCCTGCATCACCACCACAAACGGTGTCTGCTACGTGTTTGCTCGCCAGAGTCGCAGAGAGGGTCATGTAGCCGCCAGTGAGTGCTTTCCCGACACACAGAATGTCTGGTTGAATGTCTGCATGTTCGCAGGCAAACAACTTACCGGTACGACCAAATCCGGTAGCGATCTCATCTGCAATCAATAACAAGCCGTATTTGTCGCAAAGCCTACGCACGCCTTTGAGAAATTCTGGATGGTAGATGCGCATGCCGCCTGCGCCTTGAACAATAGGTTCTAGGATCACCGCAGCAAGTTCTTCATGGTGCGTTTCAATCTTGTGCTCGAAGTCAGTAAGGTCCTCTGGCTTCCATTCATCCCAATAACCACAAGTTGGTGACTCCGCAAAGATATGCTCAGGCAAAAAGCCTTTGTAAAGAGAGTGCATTGAGTTATCAGGATCGGTAACCGACATAGCCGCAAAGGTGTCGCCGTGATAACCGTGTCGCAAAGTAAGAAACTTCGGTCGGCGTTCGCCTTTTGCATGCCAATATTGCAGTGCCATTTTTAAGCTGACTTCTACGGCAACGGAGCCTGAATCGGCAAGGAATACATGTTCAAGGTTATTTGGTGCAAGGGACAATAGCTTCTTACACAAACTGATTGCTGGCTGGTGGGTAATCCCGCCAAACATCACGTGAGAGACCTGATCGATTTGCTGGTGAGCGGCTTGATTTAAATGCGGATGGTTGTAGCCGTGGATCGTCGACCACCAAGAAGACATGCCATCGACCAGCTCAGTACCGTCTTCCAATTTAATATGAACACCATTTGCCGATGCCACTGGGTAGCAGGTCAGAGGTGTCAATGTCGAAGTGTAAGGATGCCAGATATGCTGGCGGTCGAAGGCGAGATCCATGTGCGATTCCAATAATAGTTTAGGTTAAAAAACAGACAGATGTAAACTTTGTTCTTTTGCGTTGTGTTGACAGTTTATCGAGACTCAGTAGACTGTCAACACAACAACAAAAGTGACTAAAGGAATACACGTGGAAGTTCGTCATAACTGGACGCATGCTGAAGTGCGCGATCTCATGGAAAAACCATTCATGGATCTCCTATTCGAAGCGCAGCTTGTACATCGTCAATATCAACAAACCAACCATGTTCAAGTAAGCACGCTTCTGTCGATTAAGACAGGTGCTTGTCCAGAAGATTGTAAGTACTGTCCTCAGAGTGCTCGTTACACCACAGACATCGAGAAAGAGCGTCTGATGGAAGTAGAACGCGTACTCGATGCTGCGCAAAAAGCCAAAAATGCTGGTTCTACTCGATTCTGTATGGGCGCAGCATGGAAAAATCCAAAAGAGCGTGACATGCCGCATTTGACCGACATGATCAAAGGCGTGAAGGACATGGGTTTAGAAACGTGTATGACATTAGGTATGTTGACACCAGATCAAGCAAAGCAATTGGCAACCGCAGGTCTGGATTACTACAACCACAACCTAGATACCTCACCTGAGTTCTACGGCAACATTATTACCACACGTACTTACCAAGACCGTTTAGATACTTTATCTCACGTACGTGATGCTGGCATGAAGATCTGTTCCGGTGGCATCATCGGCATGGGTGAAAGTGCTAACGACCGAGCAGGTTTGTTGGTTGAATTGGCTAACTTGCCGGTACATCCTGAAAGCGTTCCAATCAACATGCTCGTGAAGGTAAAGGGGACACCACTGGAAGAAGTGGATGATGTTGAGCCTTTCGATTTCATTCGCCTGATTGCGATTGCACGAATCATGATGCCTCAATCAGCCGTTCGTTTATCCGCTGGCCGTGAAAACATGAACGAACAAATGCAAGCGCTGTGTTTTATGGCGGGTGCAAACTCCGTTTTCTATGGCTGCAAACTTCTGACCACGCCAAACCCTTCTGAAGACAAAGACATGATGCTGTTCAACAAGCTCGGTATTAACAGCCAAGAGGTGTCTCAAAAACCTGATGAAATCGAAGAAAACGAGTTACTCGATCGCGTCGTAGAGCGCGTTGCTGCTCGTCCAACAAAAGACGACCTTTTCTACGATGCCAGCGTTTAAATCTCGTATCGAGTCCGCCCTTGCCGGTCGTAAAGCGCAGGGGCTTAATCGTTCGATGAATGTGGTGTTTTCCGGCAACCAATCGATTTTGGAATACGAAGGTAGACGCTACATTAATTTCTCAAGTAATGATTATTTGGGCTTAGCCAATGACCAAGCGCTTGTTCGGGCTTGGCAGCAAGGTCTAAGCGTATACGGCAGTGGCAGTGGAGCATCGCCAATGGTCACTGGCTTTAGTGCAGCACACAGCAATTTAGAAGCCGCACTAACTGAATGGTTGGGCTACGACAGAGCAATTCTGTTTGGTTCTGGATTCAGTGCTAATCAAGCCTTGTTGTTCACCTTGTTAGAAAAGTCAGACGTATTGATCCAAGACCGTTTGAATCATGCTTCATTGATGGAAGCGGGGGCGTTGTCACCAGCTAAGATGAAGCGTTTCAAGCACAATGACATCGAGCATCTAAAATCGCTGTTGAATAGCGAAGGCATCCATCTAGTTGTGACTGAAGGAGTATTCAGCATGGACGGTGACTGTGCGCCGCTCAGCGATATAGCTGAAGTCACTCGCAGTCATGATGCTTGGTTTGCTGTCGATGACGCTCATGGTATTGGCGTTCTTGGTCAATCCGGTGGTGGCTCTTGCGAGCTTGCCGCGATTAAGCCTGAGTTATTGGTCGTTACCTTCGGTAAAGCGTTTGGTATGTCTGGCGCGGCTATTTTATGTGACCACGCAACGGGGGACTTTTTAACTCAGTTTGCTCGTCACCATGTGTATTCCACGGCGATACCACCAGCACAAGCGTATGCGTTGACTCATGCAGTCTCGATGGTTCAAGAGCAGTCTTGGCGACGTGAAAAGCTCTCTGAGCTTAGTGAAGTGTATCGAGATAGTCTTAGCGACCTTGAGGGGTTTGTTGAGACTCAAACTTCGATTAAGCCCTTTTTGATTGGTGAATCTGAATTGGCTTTGCGAGTAGCAGGTGCTTGTCGCCAAAACGGTATTTGGGTTACCGCTATTCGACCACCGACGGTGCCTAAAGGGACGTCTCGTCTTCGAATCACACTCACTGCCAATCACACCAACGAACAAGTTAAAACGCTTTCAATGGCATTGAAGCAAGCATTAGGAGCGCTGTAATGGATAATGCAACTACCGCATTAGCGCAAACGCTCGCGTTAGAGAGTTTCCATCAAGATAAAGACGCGATTGCCTCTTCGTTCGGTAAAGCAGCAGAAACATACGATAAACATGCGGCTTTTCAGCGTGATGTCGGGCATCAGCTGCTTGATAAACTTCCTGAAAACTTGACGGGAAAACGTGTATTGGATTTAGGTTGTGGCACGGGTTATTTCTCCCAACTACTTCAACAACGCGGTGCGGAAGTAGTCTGCGGCGATATCTCTCAAGCCATGTTAGATAAAGCAGAGCAGCGTTGTGGTGCAGTACGAATGCACTACCAAGTTGCTGATGCTGAAAACTTACCATTTGACGATGATAGCTTCGATTACGTGTTTTCAAGTTTAGCGCTGCAATGGTGTACAGATTTAAGTTACCCACTAAAAGAAGTGCGCCGCGTGCTAAAAAATGGTGGGAAAGCGTGGTTCTCTACACTGGTTGATGGATCACTGTATGAGCTGCGTGCATCATGGGAAAAAATTGATGCATATCAACACGTCAATAACTTTCTAACGCTCAATCAGGTAAAAATTGCGTTAGCGCAATCTCGATGTGACAGCCATCAACTAGACTTGACCACCATCACAGTTTGGTACGACTCTGCATTTTCAGTTATGCGTGACCTCAAAGGTATAGGTGCAAATCACGTAAGCGGGCGCTCACACGGTTTAACTAGTCGCGAGACTTTGTTAAAAGTTGAGCATGCGTACCAAGCGTTTAAAAACGATCAAGGTCTTCTACCTGCAAGTTATCAGGTTTGTTTTGGAGTAATACATCTATGATTGATGCTTTTTTTATTGCTGGTACGGATACTGATGTTGGAAAGACGGTAGCGTCTAAAGCCATTTTGCAAGCGATCGCAGCAAAAGGACTTAACACTATTGGTTATAAGCCAGTGGCAGCAGGGAGTGACAAGACTGAAGCCGGATGGCGTAACTCTGATGCTTTACACTTACAAGACGCCGCAACACTCGATGTGGCCTATGATGATGTGAACCCATACGCTTTAGAGTTGCCTGCTTCTCCCCACATTGCAGCGAAGCATGAACATGTCGAAATAAGTTACGATGTTCTGAGTCAAAAACTGGCTCAACATAAGCAGCAAGCCGATGTTGTTCTCGTTGAAGGTGCTGGAGGCTGGCGTGTGCCAGTATCCGATACGGACTGTTTATCTACATGGGTAAAAGAAGAGCAGTTACCTGTTGTACTGGTGGTTGGCATTAAATTAGGCTGTTTGAGCCACGCTTTACTCACAGCGGAGAGTATTAAAGCGGATGGTTTGAATCTTGTTGGCTGGGTGGCAAACCGCGTCAACCCAGGCACAGAGCACTACGCTGACATTATCGAGATGCTAGAAGCACGTATCGATGCACCTAAGCTTGGGGAAATTCCATATATTCCAAGTGCTAAACGCAAAGAGCTAGGCAAGTACATTAATGTAGAGCCGTTGCTAAACACTGACTAATGGTGTTTAGGATAAAAGACTAAAAAACCCAAAGGGCTGCGCAATGCAGCCCTTTCTTGTTGGTGTAACCTAAAAAGTCAGATTACTTATCTTGGCTGAGCCCCATCAATGCTTGTTGTGTTTCTGCAACACGCTGAGACATATGATGATCGGTTGAAATACCAAGTTGTTGCTTTGCCTCGTCCTCTGAGATGCCTAGGTGACAACGTAGTAAATCAATAGCCATTTGATAGTCGTTAGTTTCTACCATGGTTTTTCCCTCAATACATGGAGTTTTTAAGCTCACCCAATGCACTTTTTGCAATGTACTTAGAGTGGCTCTGTTTTGTTCATCTCATTCGAATTTAGCATGTCCATGTAGCCGCACAATAAGACCAAAGTCTATAGCAGAGCTAACGTACTGTTTTTGGTCTATTAAAAAATTTCTAGCTAAGTTGCTAAGAGGTGATAGATTTAACACCAAGATCATCTATCAATAGATGATGGGTAGCTCAGAGCTTATTTTATCATTTTGATAAATGTATATGAACGGAGGTTCCAGCTCCTACCAAAGCATGTTTTGAAATCGCTTGAATCAAATATTTCAGTCCCGAAAACAAATGTTGCAATTTATTGCTTAACCTTGTTTTTATCGCGGATAGACTATATCTATAACGCACGGAACATGAAAATCAACGGAATTGGCTTTTATAGCGATTACCATTTGTTCCTTATAACAATCCGTTTTAAAAAAACGATAAGCTTCCTCGGAGAAAAGTAATGAAGCGAATTATGTTATTCCTAGCAACTAACCTAGCTGTCGTGCTAGTGCTTAGTGTTGTTCTGAATATTGTTTACGCTGTAACTGGAATGCAACCAGGCAGTCTGTCAGGTTTACTTGTAATGGCTGCTGTATTTGGTTTTGGTGGCGCATTTATTTCGTTGATGATGTCAAAGGGTATGGCGCTGCGCTCGGTTGGTGGTATGGTCATTGAAAGCCCGCGCAACGAAACGGAGCATTGGTTAGTCGAAACTGTGGGTCGTCAAGCTCAACAAGTGGGTATTGGTATGCCAACGGTGGCTATTTATGATTCACCAGACATCAATGCATTTGCGACAGGTGCAAAACGAGATGACTCTCTTGTCGCAGTTTCTACCGGTCTTTTACACAATATGACTCGTGATGAGGCAGAGGCAGTACTTGCACACGAAGTGAGCCATATTGCAAATGGTGATATGGTCACGATGACGTTGATGCAAGGTGTCGTGAACACGTTTGTTATCTTCCTATCACGCTTTATTGCCAATATCGTGGCATCGAACGATGATGAAGAAGGCCAAGGTACAAACATGATGGTTTACTTTGGCGTATCCATGGTGCTTGAACTGGTATTTGGTTTCCTAGCTAGCTTCTTGACTATGTGGTACAGCCGTCATCGCGAATTCCACGCGGACGCAGGTGCTGCGCGCCTCGTTGGCAAAGAAAAAATGATTGCGGCTCTAGAGCGTTTGAAGGTGAGTCATGAATCTCAACTGGATGGCACCATGATGGCGTTTGGTATCAATGGCAAGCAGTCGCTGACTGAGCTACTAATGAGCCACCCTCCGCTAGATAAACGTATTGCAGCGTTGCGAGGCCAGCAATACTAACTGTGTCTACTTAAATAATTGTTAATTTGCTGAAAAGGCTTGGTTTTGACCAAGCCTTTTTTTTCGCCGATTGATCGCGTGCGAACTTCATCACGTACTACTTACAGAAATAAAGTTATACAAAATTATTTTTGTACAACTTTGGTGGAATGAACTATCTTGTACATATAATAATTTTGTACAACTTAATGGGCGTGTAGGAGTAAAAAATGGACATACAGTCTGTTGGCAATATCTATCAAAAGCTCAACAAAGCGAACTTACATCTGCTTAAGGATATATATCACCAAGATGTAGTATTTGAGGACGCAGCGCATCGTTTAGAAGGATGGCCAGCACTTTCGGATTATTTCACCTCATTATATGCCAACGTCATCAGTTGTGATTTTGTAATCCATGAGCATCAACAAGTCGGAGATACAGGCTTCCTAACTTGGACAATGGACCTTCAACATCCCAAACTTCAGAAGGGTGCGCCTATTCTCGTCAATGGTGTTTCGCACCTCAAATTTAGCGAAGGTCAGGTCATTTATCACCGAGACTATTTTGATCTCGGAGAGATGCTCTATGAGCATTTACCGTTACTTGGTTCAGTCGTTAAAACCATCAAGCAGAGGTTAAGACAATGAACAACACCATCTTGATCACAGGCGCCACCTCAGGAATAGGAAGACAGCTTGCGCTAGATTACGCGAACTCAGAATGGAATGTGATTGCTTGTGGTCGGAATCAAGATGTTCTTGCAGAACTGGAGGCAGTTTCTTCCAAAATTCATACATTACAGTTCGATGTGACAAATTATGAGGAAACTCAGCAGGCGCTCTCTAATTTGCCCTTTACGCCAAACACATGGGTTTTTAACGCAGGCGATTGTGAGTACATGGATGAGGGAGTGGTCGACGCGAAACTCATGGCGCGTGTGATGAACGTAAATGTTGTCGGTGTTGCCAACTGCGTTGAAGGCTGCCAAGTGCATTTAGAGAGAGGGCACCGCATTGTTATTGTTGGCTCTATCGCATCGGAAGTGGCACTGCCTCGTGCAGAAGCTTACGGCGCATCCAAAGCGGCAGTCAGTTATTTTGCACGCACGCTCGCCGTCGACTTGAAAAAGAAAGGGATCAATGTGGTAACGGTGTTTCCTGGTTTTGTTGAAACGCCGTTGACTGACAAAAACGACTTCGAAATGCCAATGATCATTTCTACTAAGCAAGCGTCGGACTCTATCAGGAAGCAGTTAGCCGCCAACAAGACCTATATCTATTTCCCGGCGAGATTTACCAGTATTTTACGTTTTATCTCGTTACTTCCATACAGTTGGCAAGCTCGCCTAACTGCTAAACTCGTATCATAAGAAGGAATAAAAATGAAAACAGCAGGAAGAAAGAAGATAGCGATTGTGGGAACGGGAATCTCTGGCCTTACTTGTGGTTATTACTTGCATAAAGAACATGATGTAACGCTGTTTGAAGCGAACGATTACATCGGTGGCCATACTGCAACCGTTGATGTGAGCCTTGATGGTAAAGAATACGCGATAGATACTGGGTTCATCGTCTATAACGACCGTACGTACCCTAATTTCATTAAAATGATGAGCGAGATTGGCGTTGAAGGTCTGCCGACTCAAATGAGCTTCAGTGTCAGAAACGATGGGAACGGACTAGAGTACAACGGCCACACAGTGTCGACATTGTTTGCTCAAAAACGTAACTGGGCAAACCCTAAATTTTATCGATTTATCTTCGAGATACTTCGTTTCAATAAACTTGCCAAGCGCTTCGCTAGCGAGCAATCCTCGCAATCTCAGACGTTAGGTGAGTTCCTTGACGAACACAAATTCAGTGCTTTCTTTACCGATAACTACATTTTACCGATGGGTGCTGCGATTTGGTCGTCGACTTTAGCTGACATGCGCGCATTCCCTCTTATGTTCTTCTTACGTTTCTTCCTCAACCACGGTCTGCTAGATGTGACTAACCGACCACAATGGTATGTGATTAAAGGTGGTTCACGTTCATACATTCCACCATTGACCAAAGGCTTTGCGGAGAATATTCGTCTTAATAGTCCTGTCGAAAAAGTGGTTCGCAACGAAAAAGGGGTTGGCGTTCAAGTTCGCGGAGAAACGCATTGGTTTGATGACGTTATCTTTGCTTGTCACAGTGATCAAGCAATGAGAATGCTAGAGGATATCAGCCCAATTGAGCAGGAAATCTTGGGGGATATGACATACCAAGCAAATGAAGTTGTTCTTCATACCGACTCTGCCGTACTACCAAAACGTAAGGCAGCATGGGCATCATGGAACTACCTATTGGAAGGCAGTGAAGAGGAACAGCAACGCCTCCCTTCGCTCACTTATAACATGAACATTCTTCAACATATTCAATCAGAGCACACGTTTTGTGTAACGTTGAACAGTACTGAGCAAATTAACTCAAATAAAGTCTTGCGTTCGTTCACTTATCATCATCCAGTATTCACCACTGAGTCTATTGCAGCGCAGCAGCGCAAAGATGAGATACAGGGCAAACAAAGTACCTGGTTCTGCGGCGCTTATTGGTACAACGGTTTTCATGAAGATGGCGTGCGTAGCGCGCTTGATGTTGTGAAAGAAATAGAAGAAAAGTACCGCGAACAAAATGTGGTTCCTTTCGAAAAAGGCGCAGCGTGATATGGATAGCCAAATGAACAGCCGATTGTTTATAGGCAACGTTCGTCACCGTCGATTCACGCCTGTGAATCATGAGTTGAACTACTCTTTATTTATGCCCGCCATCGATGTAGACGAGATCGATGCTTTAGAGAAAAAAGTATGGGGTTTTGGTTCGCGTTGGTGGCATTGGGCTCGCTTCAAGCGCAGTGATTACATTGGTGAAGGTAGCGTCAAGTCGGCAGTGCACAGCAAAATTGAAGAACTGACAGGTGTTCGCTGTGCCGGCAAGGTAATCGCAGTCTGTCACTTGCGTTATCTAGGACTTTATTTCAGTCCCGTTAATTTCTACTACGTTTATAACGCCGAAGGAGAATGGAAGTATCTCCTCGCAGAGGTGAGTAACACTCCTTGGAATGAACGACATTACTACGTGGTGTCAGCAGATAAAGAAGAAGAAAAGTTTGGTTGGGAACAAGATAAAGCATTCCATGTTTCACCATTCAACCCGATTGACCAACTCTACCGCTGGAGAATTAAACCTTTGACAGACAAGTTGAATATTCATCTTGAATGTCACAAAGGAGAGAAACACTTTGATGCCACCATGGTTATGAAAGCCAAGCCACTTTCAAGCAAAACCTTATTGAGGTGTTTGATCGTTACACCAATACAAACGGTAAAAGTAATGGTTGGTATTTATTGGCACGCATTAAAACTTTGGGTGAAAGGCGCACCTTTTTATTCTCATCCTAAATATTCAACGCATGAAGAAATAGAAGCCGATACTGAAAAAACAGACAAAAAAAATAAAAAGCACAAGGAGAATTCTGCATGTTAAATACTAGTTCTATGACATTGCCGCGTAAATTGACGACAACGCAAAAAGCGGCTCGCGGAGTTATTTTTCAATGTCTGCAAAAAATGGAAATCGGCTGCTTAACAGTTATTGAAAGTTTTAAGACGGAAACGACAGAGCGAAGCGAGCGTTTTAGTGCGCCAAATGGGGAGTACAGAGGTCAACCTGTTGTCGCTACTATAGAGGTAAAACATCCAGGTTTTTATTCACGGATCTTGCAGGGCGGCAGTATTGCTGCTGGTGAGGCTTATATGGATGGGTGGTGGGATAGCCCCGATTTAACCTCATTAATGAAACTGATGGCCCTTAACATGCGTGCTCTAGATAAACTCGAAGAGCAAGGCAGTTGGTTGACTAAAATACTGTACAAGTTCAGCCATTGGTCAAACAGAAACTCTGAAGAGAACTCACGTAAAAATATCCATGCGCATTACGACTTGGGTAACAACCTATACGAAGCGTTCCTTGACACCAATATGTTGTACTCATCGGCGCTTTACAATCATGCGGATGACTCTCTAGAGCAGGCTCAAATCAACAAAATGGATCGTCTATGTCAGCAACTTGAGCTGAATCCCACTGATCATGTTGTTGAAATTGGCACTGGGTGGGGCGCTATGGCGATTTACATGGCCGAACAATACGGTTGTCAGGTCACCACAACAACGATATCTGAAGAGCAACACGCGTACGCGGAGCAAAAAATCAAAGAGCGTGGCTTAGAAGACAAAATTACTCTACTCAAAGAAGATTACCGCAATCTAACCGGCACTTATGACAAGCTCGTTTCTATTGAAATGATTGAAGCTGTGGGCAAACAATTCCTGCCTTCGTACATTAAGGTCTGTGAGTCTTTATTGAAGTCCGGTGGCTTGATGGCGATTCAAGCGATTACGATTGCCGACCAACGTTATGATTACTACAGTAACAATGTCGACTTCATCCAGAAGTACATTTTCCCGGGTGGTTTTTTACCGTCGGTAACCTCACTAACCCAAGCAACAACAAAGTACAGTGACTTAGTGACGCGAGACTTGTTCGATATTGGTTTGGACTACGCCAAGACGTTGAACGAATGGCACCTACGTTTTAATCGAGCAGAGAATGAAGTGCGCTCGTTTGGCTACGACGACCGCTTTGTGCGTATGTGGCGCTACTATTTGAGCTACTGTGAAGGTGGCTTTTTGGCTCGCACGATCAGTGCAGTTCACATGACGTTTCAACGCCCGTAGTTCGTTATGAAGGTATTTCTTGCTTCGACATGGTTCCAACTCTGCTGGTTTGCAGCGGTGCTTGGAACCTATCAATGGCAATGGGTCACGTTATTCCTTACTTTGGCAACCCTACTATATTGTCTGAAAAGCGATGCATCTTCGCTCAAAAGTATTGGTGTGATCGTCACGAGCGGGCTCGTGCTTGATACGCTCAATCAACAACTCTCGGTCTTTGTCTTTCCAACCCCATGGCTGCCAGTCTGGTTATTATGCTTGTGGGTTTTGTTTTCTTGGTATGCCTATCAACTTAAGTCAATTTTGTACCGTTTCCCAAAAACCTACGTATCAATAGTAGGTGGACTCGGAGGAACGGCGAGCTACTTCGCTGGCCATAAACTCCAAGCCGTTGAATTTCGATTCAGCACTGGCGCTACACTGGCAATGTTGTTTGTCGAATGGTGCGTCATGATGCTCTTGATACTCAAGGTGTACGGAAATGAAAAGCTTGAAGAGAGACTTAACTCAGAGACTGACTAGGTTGCTTGCGTTGGTAATAGTAACTGGTTCTTTTGCTCTGCAAGCTCAACCTGTTGGAAATAGCGAAGCTGCCAGCAACATTGCGAATTGGAAGGGGTGGAAAACTGTTGGAGAAGCCCAACTTACTTGGTTCATCTTCGATATTTATCACTCAAGATTAAAAGCGCCTGATGGAAAGTTCATCGTAAGCGATGACGTATCGCCACATCCCCTTGCATTGGAAATTAATTACAAGAGAGACATCAGTAAGCAACAGCTGCTTGATGTGACGGATGAGCAGTGGGCGAAACTGGGTTTTACTGACTCATATCGAAAAACTTGGATCAGCGAGCTCGATCGTATGTTTCCTGATATTCAAAAAGGTGACGAGCTTACTTATCTAACAGATGGAAAATTTGGTCAGCTGTTTTATAAGCAGGTTGGGGACGTGCAAGTAAAGAACGTTGGCATCATTGAAGACGAACGAATGAACGATGCATTTTTAGCTATATGGTTATCACCCAACACAGAATTCCCGAAACTCCGAAAACAATTGATAGGGCAGGTTAGATAGTGCTTAAACGAATTTTTAAATCAGCGACTTTAGTGGCAGCTGTTTTTCTTTCGGCATGTTCCGCTGACATTGATAATTACCGCTCTTCTACACCGACTTTTGACGTATTCGGTTATTTCGAAGGCGACATAAAGGCGTGGGGGATGGTGCAAGATTATACCGAACAGCAAACCCGTCGCTTTGAAGTCGATATAGTGGGTACTGTAGAGGGTGATACGCTGACGCTGGTGGAAGACTTCGTGTTTGATGATGGAGAGGTGGACCAGCGAATTTGGGTTATTACTAGATTAGAAGACGGTAGTTATGAAGGTAAGGCAGACGATATTATAGGTGTAGCAACAGGGGAAGAGCAGGGCAATGCGCTACAGTGGCAATATGACTTTGAGCTACAAATGGAGGATTCATCAGTGACGGTTGCTTTTGATGATTGGCTTTATCGTCAGGATGACAGACACGTTTTCAATCTAACGAAAATAAAAAAGTTTGGTGTGGAAGTAGGAACAATAACCTTGTTCTTCCAAAAGCAGCCATAACAAATGGGGCTGATCTTCAATTAGTAATCCATTCCATATAACTAAAATTATTTTCTCCCGACCTAACTCTCCTAACTAAAAAAGGTTGACGCTTTCGCGTCAACCTTTTAGGTATCTGGTCGTTACAGGAGGATTACAGCTTATCTGTCAGCTCGATTGCTTGACCGATATAGTTCGCTGGCGTCATCTCTTTCAGACGTGCTTTCTCGTGCTCAGGAAGATCAAGACCGTCGATGAAGTTACGCATTGCTTCGCCGTCAACACGCTTACCACGAGTTAGCTCTTTTAGCTTCTCGTATGGCTTCTCGATGCCGTAACGACGCATTACCGTTTGTACTGGCTCTGCTAGTACTTCCCAGTTCTTGTCTAGTTCAGCAAGAAGCGCTTCACGGTTTACTTCTAGCTTGCTGATGCCTTTAAGTGTCGAAGTGTAAGCGATGATAGCGTAGCCAACACCAACACCAAGGTTACGTAGAACCGTTGAGTCAGTTAGGTCACGTTGCCAACGAGAGATAGGCAGTTTCTGTGCTAGGTGGCCGAATACAGCGTTCGCAAGACCTAGGTTACCTTCTGAGTTTTCAAAGTCGATTGGGTTAACTTTGTGAGGCATTGTTGAAGAACCGATCTCACCAGCAATAGTTTTTTGCTTGAAGTGGCCTAGTGCAATGTAACCCCAAACGTCACGGTCGAAGTCAATCAGGATAGTGTTGAAACGAGCGATAGCGTCGAACAGCTCAGCGATGTAATCGTGCGGTTCGATTTGAGTTGTGTAAGGGTTCCAAGTTACGCCTAGAGACTCTGTGATGAACTCTTCAGAGAACTTGTGCCAATCTAGCTCTGGGTAAGCAGAAAGGTGTGCATTGTAGTTACCTACTGCACCGTTGATTTTCGCTAGGATCTCAACGTTTTCGATTTGCTTGAATTGACGCTCCATACGGTACGCCACGTTTGCCATTTCTTTACCCATAGTAGATGGAGAAGCAGGCTGACCGTGTGTACGAGATAGAAGAGGAATGTCGCGGTATTCCACTGCTAGTGCTTTGATAGCGTCGATTAGGTTACGGATTTCTGGAAGAATCACGTTCTCACGCGCTTCTTTAAGCATTAGAGCGTGTGATGTGTTGTTGATGTCTTCAGAAGTACATGCGAAGTGGAAGAACTCGTTTACTGCGTGCAGTTCAGGAACGTCTGCTACTTTCTCTTTTAGGAAGTACTCAACCGCTTTTACGTCGTGGTTAGTTGTACGCTCGATCTCTTTGATACGGCGTGCATCTTCTTCAGAGAAGTTTGCAGCAAGGTCGTCTAGGAATTGGTTTGCTTCTGCGCTAAACGCTGGCACTTCTGCAATTTCAGCAGTAGCAGCAAGCTTTTGTAGCCAGCGGATTTCAACGATAGTACGGTACTTTAGTAGACCGTATTCACTGAAAATTTCGCGTAACGCAATTGTCTTGCTTCCGTAACGGCCGTCTACTGGTGAAACAGCAGTCAATGCTGACAGTTCCATGATGTTCTCCTGAATTGGGTTTCTAAATTTCGTGAGCTTTATACCAATAACTGTGGCAATTGTCACGAATATTGCGCAAACGTTTGCGCGAGATTTGTTTTAGTCGAAAAAAATGAGCTCGCGATAAACGCGAGCTGCTTATTTGATATTTTACTACAGACGAGCAAGAAGGATTTGTGCTTGCTCTACCATCTTCTTGCGCCCGAAGATTAGGTGGCGACGCTTACCACCAACTTGACGCCAAAGAACTGCACTACGAATGCCAGATAACAACAGCGCACGAACTTTGTGTTGGCTTGCCGTCTGCTGCAGTACAGATGGCGTGCCCGTTACTTGAATGCGTGGGCCAATAGGGCTAACGACATCCAGATAGATGCTCGCTAAATTGCTGATCATTTGATCGTCTAGTAGCTCAAAGTGCTCTGACTGACGCTTGGCCATTTGAATACGATCACCAAGCTGAGACATAGCATCGTTACGAGAGCTTAACTTACGTTCTAACGCCATTAAACTAATAATGTAACGAGTAATTTCACTGCCTGATGGTGTGCTATCAATCCCTTTAACCAAGCATTCTAGGCCGAGCTTTAGATCGGCTTCGCGACCGAATACGCCAACTGTGTTAGCAGGGTTCGTGCTCAAAATAGCGTTGATTGATGTTTCAAAAGCATCTTGATCACAATGTCCGTTTCTCGCTACCTGTTGAACTAAAGCAACAGCTTGGCAAATCCCAGCGAAAGCGATAGTACGGTCATAAAGTGTATTCGCCACGTAACGACTCCTAAGCTTGAGAATATTTAATGCGTTGCTCGATGATGCCGCCACCTAGGCACACGTCACCTTTGTAGAACACTGCTGATTGACCTGGAGTTACAGCAATTTGTGGCTCGTCAAAGATAACTTTAATGTTTTCATCATCGATAGGGATGATTGTACAAGGAATATCTTCCTGACGGTAACGAGTTTTCACTGTGCACTTCATAACATCGCGAATTGGCTCACGATCTACCCAATGAAGTTGTGATGCAAGTAGACCTTCTGATTTCAACATTGGATGGTCTTTACCTTGAACAGCAATCAAAACGTTACGTTCTAGATCTTTCTCACCAACGAACCATGGGTCCTCGTTACCACCGCCGCCTTTACGGCCACCGATGTGTAGACCTTTACGCTGACCAAGTGTGTGGTACATCAGGCCTTGGTGTTGACCAATCACTTCGCCTTCTGGCGTCTCGATATTACCAGGCTGAGCTGGAAGGTAGCGACCGAGGAATTCTGTAAACTTGCGTTCACCGATGAAACAAATACCCGTAGAGTCTTTCTTCTTAGCGGTAATTAGATCTTGTTCTTCCGCAATGCGGCGCACTTCTGGCTTCTCTAGATCACCAACAGGGAATAGGCTACGTGCGATTTGCTCGTTGCTTAATGTGTACAGGAAGTAGCTTTGATCTTTGTTGCCATCTAGACCACGCAGCATCTGTGGTTTTTCACCATTTTCTGGGAAAGAGCGACGCACATAGTGGCCCATTGCAATGTAATCAGCATCAAGTACTTCATCAGCGAATTCTAGGAATGCTTTGAACTTGATTTCTTTGTTACAAAGAATGTCAGGGTTCGGAGTACGGCCAGCTTTGTATTCAGCAAGGAAGTACTCAAATACGTTATCCCAGTATTCGGCAGCAAAGTTGATAGTGTGTAGGTGGATGCCTAGCTTGTCACATACTGCCTGAGCGTCAGCAAGATCTTCTGCCGCTGTACAATATTCTTCGTTGTCATCTTCTTCCCAGTTCTTCATGAAAAGGCCTTCTACTTGGTAGCCTTGCTGCTTTAGAAGATACGCGGAAACAGATGAATCAACGCCGCCGGACATACCGACGATGACTTTCTTTTGGCTGTTATCAGACATTACTAAACACCACTTAAATAAACGGGATGCAGATTCTATCAGAATCCACAGACCGGTGACAGTTCCGAGATCGAAATCACAATTCGTTTCGCTGGATTTTTCTTCAACAAAGATTCGAACGAGTAATTTCGCAAGTATAGAAGAGGTATATATGGCATAGTTGGCCAAAATCCAAGAGGAAACACCAAATGACAGAAGAAAACCAATTTATGCAAGAAAGTGAGTTGATTGAAATTGTTGAAAATCAGCTCGAAGATGGCAACCCGCTTAAAGTAAAAGAAACCCTTATGCGTTTAATGATGACTGGCACACCACGTGAAGATGCGGTTGCGATGATGGCATGTGCG
This sequence comes from Vibrio sp. 947, assembly GCF_033339115.1. Taxonomy (NCBI): domain Bacteria; kingdom Pseudomonadati; phylum Pseudomonadota; class Gammaproteobacteria; order Vibrionales; family Vibrionaceae; genus Vibrio; species Vibrio sp. 947. Next base: position 189,925 of record NZ_JAWOTX010000002.1, read on the forward strand.
ATGTCAATTGAGATTTTTGATGTGATGAAGAATGAAGGTGAGTTCAACCTAAAGCGTTATAGCGAGCACCTTGAGCAACTACCAGATCTCAGCTTTATGGAAGGTGAATAAGCCACCTAAAAGAAAAAAGTAGTCAGCAAACGTTTGCTATAATCGCTTTTATTGCTGCTTTATTATTAGCGGTATAGAATCCGCTCTCCTTTTCATCCCCTTACTCAGACTGACAATATGAAATTTCCTGGACAACGCAAATCGAAGCACTATTTTCCTGTTCATGCTCGTGACCCGCTGGTGAGCCAAGCACAAGAAAGCAAGAAGATGACGCGCACTCACATCATTGGTATTGACCAAACCTTGGTTGATATTGAAGCAAAAGTTACAACGGATGTGATTGAAAAGTACAGTCTGAGTAAAGGTCACTCTTTGGTTATCGATGACGAAAGAGCAGAAGAGTTATACCAGCAACTGAAAGAAGAGAACTTGATTACCAATGAGTATGCGGGCGGTACAATTGGTAACACGCTACATAACTACTCCGTGCTAGCGGATGATCGCTCCACACTACTTGGAGTGATGAGCCAGGATATTAGGATTGGCAGCTACGGTTACCGTTATCTTTGTAATACATCAAGCCGCATGGATTTGAACTACCTACAAGGTGTAGATGGTGCAATTGGCCGTTGTTTTGCTCTTATCACAGAAGACGGTGAACGTACTTTTGCTATCAGCGAAGGGCAAATGAACCAACTCCATCCTGATAGCATTCCAGAGAAAATCTTTAAAAATGCATCAGCACTTGTACTGACGTCATATCTAGTACGTTGCAAAGACGGCGACCCAATGCCGGAAGCAACAATGAAAGCGATTGAGTACGCGAAAAAGAATGATGTGCCTGTTGTTCTGACTTTAGGCACAAAGTTTGTTATTCAAGATGACCCTAAATATTGGCAAGAATTCATTAGAGATAACGTTTCAGTCGTTGCGATGAATGAAGATGAAGCAGAAGCTCTGACGGGGGAATCTGATCCACTTGCTGCGTCTGATAAAACATTGGAGTGGGCTGATCTAGTATTGTGCACGGCGGGTCCTGTAGGTCTATTTATGGCTGGGTATACGGAAGATAGCGCGAAGCGCGAAACTTCTTTGCCATTACTTCCTGGGTCAATTGCTGAATTTAATCGTTATGAATTTAGTCGCCCGGCGAAAAAAGACTCATGCGAGAAGCCAATAAAAGTGTACTCGCATATCTCGCCATATATGGGTGGCCCAGAAAAAATTAAGAATACAAATGGCGCAGGTGATGCCGCGTTATCTGCTGTTCTTCATGATATGGCAGCAAATAAATACCATAAAGAAAATGTGCCTAATTCAAGCAAGCACAGTAACGAGTATTTAACTTACTCTTCTTTTTCTCAAGTCTGCAAATACGCAAACCGCGCGAGCTACGAAGTTCTCGTGCAACATTCACCACGATTGTCGCGCGGACTTCCTGAGCGAGAAGATAGCCTAGAAGAAGCATACTGGGAACGTTAATACGAAGCAGTTTAATTAACTATTCTGTAACTAAAGTAAAAGGCACATTAAGAAATGTGCCTTTTTTATTTGTAATGGTTTAAATAAAAAAGGCTCCCTATGGGAGCCTTTTAAAAATAGCACGGATCTAGATTAGGAACTCATCCAGAGATTTACCTGCATCAAGTTGCTCTTGAATCGCCGAAGGTGTACGACCTTGGCCAGTCCAAGTTTTCTCATTACCGTTTGAATCTGTGTATTTGTATTTAGCAGGGCGAGGTGCGCGCTTCGCTTTGCCTTTCGTCTTAGTTTCGCCAGATAGCGCAGTAATAAGTGCTTCCACGTCAATACCGTCTTGAGCGATTTTCTCAGCAATCTCTGCAAGCTTAGCTTCTTGCTCTGCTTGTGCTGCGCGTTCTGCTTCTTCTGCTTCACGACGCTCATCTACGACAGTAGTGAGTTTATCTAGAGCTTCTTCCAATTGTTCTAGAGTCAGCTCACGAGAAAATGCACGAAGGCTACGGATATTTAGAAGGGTTTTAGTCAGCTCTGACATAACGATTCCTATTAAAAGGTTAATGTGTTGGGCACTTTTTATCGTTACGATTAAATAATGCCAATCTATAAATAAACAAAGAGTCCTTATATTTAACTTTATCTTTTCCTTATGTGCAAATGCTAAATCAAGATTTTGTTTAAATTTGACTATTTTTTAAAGCAATTAATATTATTACACTCGAAATAAATCATTATTAGATGAGAACTAAAATCAACAATCATTATTGTATAGAGAGAGTGACAGCTTGGTTTTTTATAAAAAAATTTGAGTTATTACTTAAAAATATGAAGCATCCATCTTTAATGGTGTGTCATATATCCTTAATTTATTGATATAAGATAAACCATGATATTTCTAAGGTAGTAATAATGTTTCATAAATAACATGATTGATGTGATTTCAGTTGCACAAAACTGATGGAAGTAGGCAAGGTTTATAAATTATCTCAGCCACTATTTATTTGTTTAATTTAGTTTGATGTGTTGCATTGACTCTCATCATAAGTACAATGGCTGCCACCTGATGCAATATTGCAGACAATTTGTTGTTAATTTGTACAGTTAGTGGTTAATTGTTTGTTGTTGCCGTAGAGGCGCGGTCTCGAAGAGTAGCTATTATTGGGGTGATGCCAATGAATAATAGTGGAAGGCGAAGATTGCCGAAGTAAGTAACTCATCAAAGTTACTTGCTGGGGTTGTATCTGAAAGGAACAACACTGCCATAGTATATATTCACATTAAACTATGGAGCGCTACTGTAGGGTTGGGTGGAGTGTTCGCTTCCCTGTCGCTAAGTTCAACATGAGCACGTATCGTATGCTACGTGACTTGTCTGCAGTAGATCTCTAGCCAAACTTTGGTTTTTGAAGATCATGAATTTAATAGATTTTTCTAGTTCTCCTGTTTCATTATTGCCACCTATTGTCGCTTTGACTTTGGCGATTTTGACTCGACGTGTATTAGTTTCCTTGGGTGTAGGTATCGTGCTAGGTGCGGTGCTACTTAATAGCTGGTCTATCAGCGACACCGCAGGTTACGTCAGTTCTCAAGTTTCTTCTGTCTTTATTGAAGATGGCGGAATTAACACTTGGAACATGAGCATTGTTGGTTTCCTAATCTTATTAGGTATGACAACAGCTTTATTAACGCTATCTGGCGGTACTCGTGCTTTTGCTGAATGGGCACAATCTCGAGTGAAGAGTAAACGCGGCTCCAAACTTCTTGCCGCCTTTTTAGGCGTATTCATTTTTGTCGATGATTACTTTAATAGCCTTGCTGTTGGTGCGATCTCTCGCCCAGTAACCGATCGCTTTTATGTGTCTCGCGCTAAGCTTGCGTACATTCTAGACTCAACCGCTGCTCCAATGTGTGTAATTATGCCTGCTTCTAGCTGGGGTGCTTACATTATTACTATTATTGGCGGGATCTTAGTCTCACATGGGATCACAGAGTATTCGGCTCTTGGCGCATATGTTCGTCTTATTCCAATGAACTTCTACGCCGTTTTTGCGCTGCTAATGGTGTTCGCTGTTGCGTGGTTTGGTCTTGATATTGGTAAAATGCGTGAGCATGAGATCTCTGCATCGCAAGGTCGTGGCTTTGATAAAGACAAAGAAAATGACTCGCAAGAAGCGCATGACCTAAACGAAGAGCTAGATATCCGTGAAAGTGAAAAGGGTAAAGTGTCAGATTTGATACTTCCTATCGTGACGCTGATTATCGCGACTATCGCTTCAATGCTTTACACGGGTGGCCAAGCATTGGCTGCTGATGGTAAGGAGTTTGCGCTTCTTGGTGCTTTTGAAAATACAGATGTAGGTACATCACTAATCTACGGTAGCTTGCTTGGCTTAGCAGTTGCACTGTTTACTGTTGTGAAGCAAGGTCTACCAATGGCTGAGATCGCACGTACACTTTGGATTGGTGCTAAGTCTATGTTTGGTGCGATTCTAATCTTAGTATTTGCCTGGACCATTGGTTCTGTTATCGGTGATATGAAGACAGGTACTTACCTTTCGACAATGGCGCAGGGCAATATCAACCCTCATTGGCTCCCAGTTATCCTATTCTTGTTGTCTGGCCTAATGGCGTTCTCAACAGGTACTTCATGGGGTACGTTCGGCATCATGCTTCCAATCGCTGGAGACATGGCTGGCGCAACAGACGTAGCGCTAATGCTACCGATGCTGAGTGCGGTTTTAGCTGGTGCGGTATTCGGTGACCATTGTTCACCAATCTCAGATACGACTATCCTGTCATCGACGGGTGCACGTTGTAACCACATTGATCACGTATCAACACAGCTACCTTATGCATTATCAGTCGCGCTTGTTTCATGCGTCGGCTTTATTGCCCTTGGTATGACTGCTTCAATTGCGTTCTCGTTCATTGCAGCGTCGATAACATTCGTTATCGTTTGCGCTATTTTGTCATGGCTTTCAAAGTCTAAAATAGCGTCTTGCCAGAGTGCGTAAGTTGTTTTGAATAGATTCGTTACAGAGGGAAGCTCCGCTAATTTAGCGGAGCTTTTTTTAACGCGACTTAGGTGAGGGGGGCAATCGCGTTTTTGGGGATAAAAGTCTCGTGTTAAGAGCGAATTGTTTGTGTACCGAGCTCTCCTTGATGGGCTGTAATGGAAAAGCAATCCATCTTCTTCTTAGTTCTAAGCAAAGACTATGCCCATTTTAAGCTTTTGATTTTTAATACAGAAAAATCCGCATGGTTGCGATGCAGAGTTAACTAAATGATATCTAAAGAGTTACCTGTTACACAGTGTTACGTTACACCTATACAGTATTTAAACATTTAAGTTGTATTTCTTTATTAATCGATAAAGCGTTGTTCTTGAAATGCCGAGGTGACGTGCAGCCGCACTCATATTGTGTTTATTTTCTTCGATAGCTTGCAGTAGGTAGTCGAGATCAATTTGGTCCACAGAAGGGAGCAATTGCCTCTCATTGTTATCAAGGCCCAAGTCAGCGACGAGAAGCGTGTGATCTTCACACATCACAATTGCTCGTTGGATGACATTACGCAGTTCTCTTACGTTGCCTGGCCAACGATGTTTGAGGAGTTTGGCTTTTACCTTATCAGACATTTTTTGTACCTGACCATGAGACAGATCTGCTAGGAAGTGTTCAGATAAAATAATAATGTCTTTTCCACGCTTTCTCAGTGGAGGGATAGTTAATGGCAATATATTAAGCCGATAGAATAGATCTTCACGAAATCCTCCTTGTACGACCTCATTTTTCAAATCCACGTGGCTTGCTGCAATGACCCTACAGTCCACGTCAATGAATTTATCCGCTCCGACTTTATGGATTTGTTTACTCTCCAAAAAGTGAAGGAGGTGGATTTGTAGGTCTGGTGGCATGTCACCAATTTCATCAAGAAATAGGGTGCCTTTATGTGCCTTTTGAATAAAACCTATACGCTCTGAGATTGCGCCTGTAAATGCTCCTTTTTCATGGCCGAAAAGCTCGGATGCAATAAGACCACTCGGAATGGCTCCACAGTTGACTTCCACAAAAGGTGCTGAGTGTCTGTTCGACAATTGATGAATAAGGCGAGCGCAAAGACCTTTCCCAACACCAGTTTCACCCTGAATGAGGACTTCAGCATCACATTGAGCGTACTTTTGTATTGCAGTACGAAGTTCTTGGATACAGGCACTATTGCCGATCAACGGGTATAGTGCCGTATCGTCGAAATCTACAGCTTGTTTATTACTACCGTTACGCAGTTTCATTGTTAATCACTATTTTTTGCCCCGCTCTAATAATAGTTTTGAATGACTTGTCTCAAACGTGAGTTGCTGTCTCTTTATTGAGAAAAGTGTCAATTAATGGGTTGGGTACGGTCTAAATAGTTGTTTTGGTGAATATTCATACTATTCTTCGCTTTCTTCGTCAGAGTAGAGCTGATTGGAGGTGCTCTTTCTACCAGAGTATTCAATATGGAAAAGAATTTAATTTCATTTAAATCAATGTCTTGTGAAAAATATTTAGAAAATATTCAATTGAGTATTGAAAAATATAGAATCCTTAGTTAGTGTGGTTACTAACAAAGCAACTCAAAAAGAGCCTTAAATAAGTATGCGTAATTTTGTAATGAACATTCATCACCATCATCACCCAATCTAGTCTTTCGGGCGATGTACGCATACCCGGGAGGCAGGAAACTCCCGGAGGTAAAATCAAAGTAAAAGCAGATTTTAAACCCTCGGGAGACTTCAATCTCCCGAGGGTTTTTTAGTTTTATTAGTTTGAAAAATACTTAGATATCAAAATCTTGCATAGGGACAAAGCAATGCAAACACAACGTTTAAGAATCGCAATTCAGAAAAAAGGTCGTCTTAGCAAAGAGAGTCAAGCTCTACTAAAACAGTGCGGCGTAAAGTTCAACGTAATGGGCGAGCGTTTAGTTGTCCATTCTGAAAATATGCCAATTGATTTACTCTTGGTTCGTGATGACGACATCCCAGGTTTAATTATGGATGGCGTGGTTGACCTTGGCTTTATTGGCGAAAATGAACTAGAAGAAGTTCGCCTTGACCGCAAAGCATTAGGTGAACCCTGCGAGTTTGTTCAGCTTCGTCGACTTGATTTTGGTGGCTGTCGTTTATCTATCGCAATCGACAAGGACGAAGAGTACAACGGTCCACAAGACTTAGCTGGCAAGCGTATTGCTACAACGTATCCTCAACTTCTAAAAGCGTACATGGATGAAGCCGGCGTTCCATTCTCTACATGTATGCTGACAGGCTCTGTAGAAGTTGCGCCTCGCGCGGGTCTCGCTGATGCTATCGCTGATTTGGTTTCTACAGGTGCAACACTGGAAGCGAACGGCCTTAAAGAAGCTGAAATTATCTTCAAATCAAAAGCGACATTGATTCAACGCACAGGTGAGTTCGACGCAGACAAAGTGGCGCTAATCGAAAAGCTGTTAACTCGCATGCAAGGCGTACAACAAGCAAAAGAATCTAAGTACATTATGCTTCACGCCCCAGCAGAGAAGTTAGATCAAATTAAAGCACTACTGCCAGGTGCTGAAGACCCAACTGTTCTTCCTCTTTCTGCAGATAAGCAGAAAATGGCTGTTCACTTAGTGAGTTCTGAAAACCTGTTCTGGGAAACAATGGAACAGCTGAAAGAGTTGGGCGCAAGTTCAATTCTCGTTCTACCAATTGAAAAAATGATGGAGTAAGCATCATGAGAACAGTCGTTTGGCAATCATTAAGTGAGAATCAGCAAGACTCTATTTTGGAGCGCCCTGCTATTGCAGAAGGTGCCAATATCACCACTGCTGTGGCCGAAGTTATTGCTAAAGTTCGAGAAGAAGGTGACTCTGCTCTTATTGAGCTGACCGAAAAGTTTGACCGTGTTAAGCCTGAATCCATTCGTGTTTCTTCTCAGGAAATTAAGGCAGCGTCAGAGCGTTTGTCAGAGTCAATGAAGAGCGCACTAGAGCAAGCTTACGCCAATATTTCTAAGTTCCACAAAGCGCAAAAGCCGCAACCGATCAAGGTGGAAACGCAGCCAGGTGTCCTTTGTGAACAAGTAACACGCCCAATTCAAAAAGTGGGTTTGTACATTCCTGGTGGCAGTGCGCCTTTGCCATCGACTGTTTTGATGCTCGGCGTTCCTGCAAAAATTGCAGGTTGTCGTAAAGTCGTTCTTTGTTCTCCACCGCCAATCGCAGATGAGATCCTTTATGTCGCGAAACTGTGTGGCATTGATGAAGTGTACAACGTCGGTGGTGGCCAAGCAGTTGCTGCAATGGCTTATGGCACCGAGACTGTATCGAAAGTAGATAAGATCTTTGGTCCGGGCAACGCTTACGTGACCGAAGCAAAACGACAGGTTAGCAATGATTTCCGCGGTGCTGCGATTGATATGCCAGCAGGGCCATCAGAAGTGTTAGTGATTGCAGATGAAACCGCAGATGCAGACTTTATCGCTGCGGATCTTTTGAGCCAAGCAGAACACGGTCCTGATTCTCAAGTGGTATTGGTGACTCCTTCTCCTGTGATTGCTGATCAAGTGACGGATGCGGTTCAACGTCAGCTTAAGGAGCTATCTCGTGCAGACATCGCAGAAAAGGCTCTGGCATCAAGCTTGATCATTATTTCCGAGTCGATGACGCAGTCAGTTTCTATTTCCAATTACTACGGTCCTGAGCACTTGATTGTTCAGACTAAGAACCCTCGTGAGCTTCTACCTCTACTTGATAATGCAGGCTCTATCTTCCTTGGGGATTGGTCGCCTGAATCTGCGGGAGATTACGCATCGGGGACTAACCACGTCCTTCCTACTTATGGTTACACACGTACTTATTCAAGCTTAGGTTTGGCGGATTTCTCTAAACGAATGACGGTTCAGGAGCTTTCTGCTGATGGTTTAAAGAACCTTGCACCAACGGTAGTCACGATGGCTGAAGCAGAAGGTCTGGACGCTCACAAACGTGCTGTTACTATCCGCGTAGAAAAATTAGCAAGTAAGAAAGAATAAGAGAGTAATGAGATGGAAAAGCTAGCGCGTAAGCAAGTCCAACAGCTTACCCCTTATATGTCGGCTCGCCGAATCGGTGGTACGGGTGACGTATGGCTAAATGCCAACGAATCACCATTTAACAATGAATACAAAACAGACTTTGCTCGTCTTAATCGTTACAGCGAATGCCAACCGAAAGAACTGATTTCCGCTTACGCAGCGTATGCGGGTGTTAAACCAGAACAAACACTGACTTCTCGCGGCGCAGACGAAGGTATTGAGTTATTAATTCGTGCATTCTGTGAGCCGGGTGAAGATGCGATTCTTTACTGCCCACCAACTTACGGTATGTACGCCATCAGTGCAGAAACCATCGGTGTAGAGCGCAAAACCGTGCCGCTAACGTCAGATTGGCAACTAGACCTTGCAGGCATCGAAGCTAATCTGGATAACGTGAAACTGGTTTTTGTATGTTCGCCAAACAACCCAACGGGTAACTTGGTTAAGCGTGAGGACATTGTGTCTCTGCTTGAGATGACAAAAGACCGTGCAATCGTGGTGATGGATGAAGCGTACATCGATTTTTGTCCAGAAGCGTCAACGGTAGACCTACTGGCGCAATACTCGAATCTTGCGATTCTGCGTACTCTGTCGAAAGCTTTTGCGCTTGCAGGTCTGCGTTGTGGATTTACGCTTGCGAACGAAGAGCTTATTAATGTACTTCTTAAAGTTATCGCACCTTACCCAGTCCCAGTTCCAGTGGCAGAAATTGCGACTCAGGCGCTTTCGGAAGCTGGTTTAGCACGAGCGAAGTTTCAAGTTCTCGATTTGAATGCAAACCGTGCTTACTTGCAAGTTGGCCTTTCAATGATTCCGGGTTTGGAAGTGTTTGAAGGGTGGGGGAACTACCTATTGGTGAAATTCCCAGATGGCGATGACCTTTTCAAAGCGGCTTGGGATACGGGCATTATTTTGCGTAACTCGCCAATTGAAAACTGTGTGCGTATCAGTGTGGGTAACCGTGACGAGTGCGAAAAAACGCTTGGATTTATCAGAAACTACTACGCATAAATAGAGACAGAATTTATCGCTCTCGCTCAATAGCGGGAGCGCCAAAAGAATATCAATAAGGAAGTTCGAGTGAGCAAACAACAAAAAATCCTTTTTATCGACCGTGATGGCACCTTAATTGTTGAGCCGCCGATTGATTTTCAAGTAGACCGTTTAGATAAGCTAAAACTAGAACCATTTGTTATCCCAAGCCTGCTGTCGTTGCAGGATGCAGGATACCGTCTAGTGATGGTCACGAACCAAGATGGTTTGGGTACCGACAGCTACCCACAAGCTGATTTTGATGCACCACACAACATGATGATGGAGATCTTTGAATCTCAAGGTGTGAAGTTTGATGATGTGCTGATTTGTCCTCACTTTGATGAAGATAACTGCTCTTGCCGTAAGCCTAAATTGGGCTTGGTAAAAGAGTACCTTCAAGGTGGCAAAGTGGATTTCCAAAATTCTGTTGTGATTGGCGATCGTCAAACTGATCTTCAACTTGCAGAAAACATGGCAATTCGTGGCATTCAATACAACCCAGAAACCATGGGTTGGAAACAGATCCTGAAAGATCTCACGGTGAAGGCACGCGTTGCTGAAGTGGTTCGCACCACAAAAGAAACGGACATCAAAGTATTCGTTAATCTTGACGAGCAAGGCGGTAACGATATTTCCACAGGTCTTGGCTTTTTTGACCACATGCTGGATCAAATCGCGACGCACGGCGGGTTCCAGATGGTGTGCAAAGTGGAAGGTGACCTGCACATTGATGATCACCACACGGTAGAAGATACCGCTCTTGCGTTGGGTCAAGCGTTGAAAGAAGCACTGGGTGACAAGCGTGGTATTGGTCGCTTTGGCTTTAGCCTGCCAATGGATGAGTGTTTGGCACAATGCGCACTAGACCTATCAGGTCGTCCTTACCTTAAGTTCGACGCGCAATTCAGTCGTGAGCAAGTGGGTGATCTTTCAACAGAGATGGTGGTTCACTTCTTCCGTTCTCTGACTGACACCCTAGCGTGTACGCTGCACCTGTCTTCAGCGGGCAACAATGATCACCACATCATTGAAAGCTTGTTTAAAGCGTTTGGTCGTACTTTACGTCAAGCAATCAAAGTAGAAGGCACTGAGCTACCAAGTAGTAAAGGCGTGCTTTAAGGCTCACGTTAGCAAGGAGAAAAACAGTGACAGAACAGAAAGTTGTCATTATCGATACTGGCTGTGCCAACGTTTCTTCGGTGAAGTTTGCCATCGAACGCCTAGGTTATGACGTAACTATTTCAAAAGATCCACAAGTTGTATTGGCAGCTGACAAGCTATTTCTACCGGGAGTGGGGACTGCCAGTGAAGCGATGAAGAACCTAGAAGAGCGCGATCTTATCAGCTTGGTAAAACAGGTAGAAAAGCCTTTGCTAGGTATCTGTTTAGGCATGCAACTATTGGGCAAAGTGTCTCAAGAGAAAGGGCAGAAAGCCGACGAGTTGGTTGAGTGTCTTGGACTTTGTGATGGCGAAGTGAAGTTGCTACAAATCGGCGATTTACCGCTGCCGCATATGGGGTGGAACACAGTGTCTGCAAAAGCAGGTAACCCATTGTTCAAAGGCATTGAAGAAGGTGAGTACTTCTACTTTGTACACAGCTTTGCAATGCCAGTTGGGGATTACACGATTGCGGAATGTGAATACGGCAACCCGTTCACAGCAGCAGTACAAAGCGGTAACTATTACGGCGTGCAATTCCACCCTGAGCGTTCTTCAAAAGCGGGCGCGAAGCTTATTCAAAACTTCTTAGAATTATAAAAGGGATTTAGTGTGATTATTCCAGCTCTTGATTTAATTGAAGGACAGGTGGTTCGCCTTTATCAAGGTGATTACGGCCAAGTAACTGAGTATAAAGTCGATCCAGCAGAGCAGTTCAACTTGTACCACCAAGCGGGTGCTAACTGGCTGCACTTGGTGGATTTAACTGGCGCGAAAGACACGACAGCACGCCAGCTTGATTTGATTGCAAAGCTACTAGCAAGCACGCCAGCGAACATCCAAATCGGTGGCGGCGTACGTACAGAGCAAGACGTGATTGACCTGCTAGAAGCTGGTGCTCAGCGTGTTGTTGTTGGTTCTACAGCAGTAAAACAGCCAGAGCTTGTGAAAGGTTGGATGGAAAAATACGGCGCAGAGAAAATCGTTCTCGCGCTAGACATCAACATCGATCAAGACGGCACGCGTAAAGTGGCGATCTCTGGTTGGCAAGAAGACTCAGGCGTGACTATCGAAGCTCTGATCAACGATTACCTAACGGTAGGTTTGCAGCACGTGCTTTGTACGGACATTTCTCGTGACGGTACGCTAGAAGGCTCAAACGTAGAGCTTTACGTTGACCTATGCAAGCAGTACCCACAAGTGCAGTTTCAATCTTCAGGTGGCATTGGCTCATTAGCAGATATCGAAGCGCTAAATGGCAGCGGTGTGGCTGGTGTGATTGTTGGTCGTGCGCTGTTAGATGGTAAATTCACAGCAGAGGAGGCGTTTGCATGCTGGCAAAGCGAATAATTCCATGTCTTGATGTTCGTGATGGACAAGTTGTGAAGGGCGTTCAGTTCCGTAACCACGAAATCATTGGCGACATCGTTCCTCTGGCACAGCGTTATGCAGAAGAGGGCGCTGACGAGCTTGTGTTCTACGATATTACCGCTTCAAGTGATGGTCGTGTCGTCGATAAAAGTTGGGTCGCTCGCGTTGCTGAAGTGATTGATATTCCTTTCTGTGTGGCTGGTGGTATTAAATCAGCGGAAGATGCAGCGCGCATTCTTGAGTTTGGTGCAGACAAAGTGTCTATCAACTCACCTGCGTTGGCGAACCCGCAGTTGATTACTGACCTTGCTGATAAGTTTGGTGTGCAATGTATCGTCGTTGGTATCGATTCATACTACGACAAAGAGACCGGCAAGTATCAGGTTTACCAGTTTACTGGTGATGAAGAACGCACCAAAGCAACCCAATGGGAAACGCGTGATTGGGTGCAAGAAGTACAAAAACGCGGCGCTGGTGAAATCGTACTGAACATGATGAACCAAGACGGCGTCCGTAACGGCTACGATATTGAACAACTTAATATGGTGCGTGAAGTGTGTAACGTGCCATTGATTGCATCGGGTGGTGCAGGTGCCATGGAGCACTTCGCAGAAGCCTGCCAAAAAGCAAATGTGGATGGGGCGCTTGCCGCATCGGTATTCCACAAGCAAGTCATCAATATTGGTGAACTAAAGCAGTATTTGAAACAACAAGGCATTGAGGTACGACTATGAGTGTGAAAGCCGCCGAAGTAAGTTCGCTAGCTGAGCGAATCAACTGGGAAAAGGTGGATGGTCTGGTACCTGCCATCGTACAAGATTTCCAATCAAGCCAAGTGCTGATGATGGGTTACATGAACCAAGATGCGTTGGCAAAAACGGGTGAAACAGGTCAAGTGACGTTCTTCTCTCGTACCAAGCAACGTCTTTGGACGAAGGGGGAGACCTCTGGCAACGTATTGCAATTGGTGAACATTCAGCTCGATTGTGACAACGACACGTTACTGGTGAAAGTGAATCCCATTGGTCCTACGTGTCACTTGGGTAACACAACTTGCTGGGATGTGGACCCTCAAGAGGAGTCACAAATGGTGTGGCTTCATCAACTTGAGCAGCTATTGGCTGCCCGCAAGAGTGCCGACCCAGATTCCTCTTATACTGCCAGTCTTTATGCCCGTGGCACCAAGCGTATTTCGCAAAAAGTGGGCGAAGAAGGCGTTGAAGTCGCGCTTGCGGCGACGTCGGGCGATAAGGCGGAGTTAGTGTGTGAATCAGCAGACTTGATTTACCACTTGCTGGTATTGCTTCAAGACCAAGGCTTATCGATGAATGACGTAGTGAACAAACTGAAAGAGCGTCATAAGTAAGCTTGCGATAGATAAGTGAAAGTCCCTATGCTCTCGAGCCTAGGGGCTTTTTTACTTTAGTGTTCTTGATTCGGGGGAAAACCCGGCAACAGTGCTAGTAGCGATTAGACTCTGAATCACACTCGTTCCTCGCTGTTCAGAATGACGGTATATTTTCTAATGGTACTTGCAGTAGAGTTATTTACTTCAAATAGGTACATATATTCACGTCACTCCAACGAACCTAGGCGAGATCAGGAATCTCATTAAAGAGAGCTCAATAAGCTAGGAGTTGATGGGATGCCTACCCACAACACTTTTTAAACTTTTTACCGCTTCCACAGATACACGGGTCGTTGCGACCTACTTTTAGGCTACTTACTGGCTGGTTTAAGCGTGGATCTTGTTCTGGCTCTTCTTGTGGCTCTTCTTCAGGAAATGTGCCGTCAATGTAGTACCAAAGCCCATTTTCTTTTACAAAGCGAGAACGCTCTGTCATACAGTAGCGCTTGCCGTCTTCATCAAAATAAGCGCTAAATTCGACAAAGCCTTCATTGTCATTACTGCCAGCTTCTGTTTTTACAACTTCAAGTTTGCACCAATCGCTGTCGATAGATTGGGCAATGCCTTCACGTTGCTCTTCTGCATTACAGCTTGGGTGGTACGTGTTCACCACGTAATCGACTAGACCTAACACATGCGCGCTGTAACGAGAGCGCATTAGCTGCTCCGGAGTGGTGACGTCAGCATGGTTGTTGTGGGCAATTTCACAACACTGTTGGTAGGTGCGGTTAGATCCGCAAGGGCAAGAAGAAGCCATAAAATGAAATCTCGATTAATTAAGCGGTAAAAACAAACAACCTCACAATTGCGAGGCTGGAGGTGAGGCATTATAGCGATTTAGGGCGTTTGAGACAGCAGTTCTTGAGCCCATTCCGTCGATTGATTAAAAGCGTCTGCTAATTGAGGTTCGGTTAATTTAAGAACGGTGCAATATCGTTCGGCTAACTCCCAGTCCGCTTGTTCATAGGCGATTGTCATCGAAAGTAAGTGACCAAGTACGCCTTTTCGACTGGTTAATGCGAGTTTTATATCTTCGTCAACGGGGATATCTTCAATGACATCCGAGAGCGGTTGATCGAGCAAAGATCCGAGTAAAGAAAACATGCCTGTCAAAAAAGCCTGCCCAGGGTCATACCTAGTGTTCATTTGACTAAGTAACAGTTCACACATTCGTGCACGCTGAATCGCTAAAGAGTAAAGAGAGTCAGGTTTATCTTCTTGAACGGAGGCAATTGCAACTAAGGAAATAAAGCGTCGTAGTCGCTCTTCACCCAGATAAATAAGCGCCTGTCTGAACGATTTGATCTTAGTCGTTAATGTATAGCCTGAATTTACGTAAGTAAGCAGCTTATATGACAGCGTCACATCAATCGAAAACAGACGTTCAACCTCATTGAAGTCGATGGGCTTATCTGCAATCTCTTTACAAAGTTGGATGACGGTAAGAAACGCGGGGTTCAACCGTTTTTTCTGGATCATCTCAGGTTTGCTAAAAAAATACCCTTGAAAATAGTTAAAACCGGCTTCTAGAGCTTGCTCAAACTCTTCATAGGTCTCTACCTTTTCCGCAAGAAAGTCGATTTTAAATGGGCTCAACGCCTGAATAAAAATGGCAGCTTTCTTGATCGGCACAAGTCTAATATCAAACTTGATCATGGAAACGTATGGAAGAAAACGCTTCCAAGCTTTCGTCGGAACAAAATCATCCAGAGCAATTTTGTATCCGCACTCATGAAGGTGCTTGATGGCTTCTAACAGTTCTTCTGTCGGTTCGCAGTCTTCAAGGACTTCAATGACGAGAGATTCTTTAGGGAACAAAGTTGGGACCAAGTTCACCAAGCTTTGATGCGGAAAGTTAACAAAGCCAAGTTTGTTTCCTAATGTGTTGTAATGCGTCGATAAAAAATGATCGGATAGCAGTCGACTAGTAGCCAGCTCTGGTTCTACTTCAGGGAAGGTATTTTTAGGGCCGTCTCGAAAGAGGAGTTCGTAACCTATGGTTCGTTTTTCTCTATCCAGAATCGGTTGGCGAGCTACGTAAGAATACTTCAATTAGGTACTTCGTTCTGTTTAACTTAGTATTATGATAATAGCGATTTTTTACAAAATATCTACGACTTGAGCGTGAATCTTCTACACGCTCTACATGCTTAACGCAAATTCTGTATGAACGGTCTCGTTTGTAGGTCAAAACTATCAGAATTTACTTTTAAAACTGAGCCTTGCGTATACCAATCCCCTAAAACAATTCGGGTCTTTTTAACGCCATCGACGTCAAAAAAATGTGTGTTCGGGCGATGTGTGTGACCATGAATCATTAAGTTGACGCAGTTCTGAGACATCACTTTCTCGACCTCATTTTGGTTGACGTCCATGATATCTAATGACTTACTCATTTTATCATCACGAATATCGGATTGAACTTTTGAGACAATTTTCTTCTTAATGAACCAAGGAATACGGTTAAACAACCATTGTAGCCATGGTTTGTGAACGGTTTTTCTAAACTCTTGATATTTCACATCGTCAATACAGAGCGTATCGCCATGTAGGATTACGGCTTTTTGACCATAAAGATCAATCGTGCAGACATCGTCGAGTAATGTCATACCGGTTTCTTTGCAAAAGCGTTTGCCGAGTAAAAAATCTCGATTGCCTTGGATGAAAAAAGTTGGCACACCCGCATCCGTCAGTGCTTTAAATTCTGCACGGATTTGGTCTGCAAAAGGGGTGTTGTCATCGTCACCAATCCAGAACTCAAACAGATCGCCGAGTACATAAAGTGCATCAGCTTTTGTTGCTTCTGTTCGCATGAACGTCACAAAACATTCCGTGATATCAGGACGTGATGGGGTAAGGTGAAGATCGGAAATAAATAATGTCGTCATAGAAATAAGGGGAAGCTATGCCTCCCCATTAACTTATCTTTTAAAAATAATTCCTAAGAATTACTCTTCAATTGTTGTACCAGTGATTACTACGTCTTCTAGAGGTACGTCTTGGTGCATGCCGTAAGAACCAGTGCTAACGCCTTTGATCTTATTTACGATGTCCATGCCTTCGATTACTTCACCGAACACACAGTAACCCCAACCATCTAGGCTTTCGCTACGGAAGTCTAGGAATGTGTTGTTGTTTACGTTGATGAAGAACTGAGAGCTTGCTGAATGCGGCTCCATAGTACGTGCCATAGCAAGTGTACCCACTTTGTTGCTAAGACCGTTGTTTGCTTCGTTCTTGATAGGTGCACGAGTCGCTTTTTCACGTAGACCAGACTCCATACCACCACCTTGGATCATGAAGCCGTCAATAACACGGTGGAAAAGCGTGTTGTCGTAGAAACCGTCGCGGCAGTACTGAAGGAAGTTTGCGCTTGTCTCTGGCGCTTTCTCTTCGTTTAGTTGAATCTTGATGTCACCAAAATTAGTGTGAAGGGTGATCATGCTACTTTCCTTTACTGTGTTGTGTTGAGCCCGAGATTCTAGCCTAAGTTCTAGTGCTTTAAAAACTCAGGAAGAGGAAATTCTTCGTTTTGTGCTTGAAGTTTAGCCGATTATCGTTTTATCGGTTAATTGCTATTACCTAACTAGGTTGGAGTTGATATACTCATCTTCTTTTATTCATTCACAATCATAGATAGAGATCATGTTAAAGATATATAACACACTCACAAGACAGAAAGAGGAATTCAAACCAATTACAGCTGGCAAAGTCGGTATGTATGTCTGTGGAGTTACCATCTACGATCTCTGTCACATTGGTCACGGTCGTACTTTCGTCTCTTTTGACGTTGTATCACGTTACCTTCGCTACTTGGGCTATGATCTGACGTTTGTACGTAACATCACAGATATCGACGATAAGATCATCAAACGTGCCGCAGAAAATGGTGAGTCTTGCGATTCATTGACTGAGCGTTTGATTGGTGAAATGCACGCTGATTTTGATGCGCTGAACATGAAACGTCCGGACGTTGAACCTCGTGCGACACAGTTTATTGCTGAAATCATCGAATTGGTTGAGAAGCTAATCGAGCGCGGTTTTGCATACGTTGCAGATAACGGTGACGTAATGTTTGAAGTAGGTAAATTCAACGAATACGGCAAGCTTTCTAAGCAAGACCTTGATCAGCTTCAAGCTGGCGCGCGCGTTGATATCGAAACAGCAAAACGCAGCCCTCTAGACTTTGTACTTTGGAAGATGTCAAAGCCGGGTGAACCAACGTGGGAGTCACCATGGGGTCCAGGTCGTCCAGGTTGGCACATTGAGTGTTCAGCAATGAACTCTTCAATCCTAGGTAACCACTTCGACATTCACGGCGGTGGTTCTGACCTTCAGTTCCCACACCATGAAAATGAAATCGCACAATCATGCTGTGCACACGATACACAATACGTGAACACATGGATGCACAGCGGCATGGTAATGGTAGACCGTGAGAAGATGTCTAAATCTCTAGGTAACTTCTTTACTATCCGTGACGTTCTTGGTCACTACGATGCTGAAACAGTGCGTTACTTCCTAATGTCTGGTCACTACCGTAGCCAGTTAAACTACAGCGAAGATAACCTAAACCAAGCACGTGCTTCGCTTGAGCGCCTGTACACATCTCTACGTGGTTTAGACCTAAACGCTGCGCCTGCTGGTGGTGAAGAATACGTATCTCGCTTCACTGCAGCGATGAACGATGACTTCAACACACCAGAAGCTTACTCAGTACTGTTCGACATGGCGCGAGAAGTTAACCGTCTGAAGACAGAAAACCTAGAGAAAGCGAGCGAACTCGGTGCGCTAATGCGTGAACTAGCTGACGTGATCGGTATTCTTCACCAAGATCCTGAAGCCTTCCTAAAAGGTGATGCGGGTAACGATGATGAAGTGGCTGAAATTGAAGCTCTGATCAAGCTGCGTAATGACTCTCGCGCTGCGAAAGATTGGGCGAATGCAGATATGGCTCGTGACAAGCTGACCGAAATGGGCATTGTTCTGGAAGATGGTCCAGAAGGCACAACGTGGCGTCGTAAGTAATTGAATTTTCATTTTTAAAGGGCTGATAATTCAGCCCTTTTATTTTCCATTTCCATAAATTAAAACTTTAACTTTAGGTAATGCTCTGTGGCTCAGATGTATTTCTATTACTCAGCAATGAATGCGGGTAAATCAACAACGCTTCTTCAATCCTCTTTCAACTACCAAGAACGCGGCATGACGCCAGTTATTTTTACGGCTGCGCTAGATGATCGTTTTGGTGTCGGTAAAGTGAGCTCTCGTATTGGTCTTCAATCTGACGCACATTTATTTCGTCAGGATACCAATTTGTATCAAGAGATCGCAGATCTGAATGAGGTTGAAAAACGTCACTGTATTCTTGTTGATGAGTGTCAGTTCTTGTCGAAAGAACAAGTTTATCAACTTACTGAAGTCGTTGATAAGTTGCATATTCCAGTATTGTGTTACGGCCTTCGCACCGATTTTCTAGGCGAACTTTTTGAAGGCAGTAAGTATCTATTATCTTGGGCAGACAAGCTGGTTGAGCTCAAAACAATCTGCCATTGTGGCCGTAAAGCGAATATGGTTATTCGTACCGATGAACACGGCGTGGCAATTAAAGAAGGCGATCAAGTTGCGATCGGCGGTAACGATAAGTATGTCTCCGTATGCCGCCAACATTACAAAGAAGCGCTCGGTAAATAAGCCGCATTGATACAGAAAAGCCACCGAACTTGGTGGCTTTTTGTTGTCGGTTAGAAAAAGTTAGACTAAGTCAAAACCAAACCGCTCGAGTAAAACCTGGTAAGAAGATTCGACTTGCTGAGGGATGTTCTGCTCGGTTTGAAATCCTTTCTCTGGATAGCTTTTTACGCGAGAGAAATCTTCCATTAGTGCTTCTAGCACCATCATTAATGGCATGTCTTCATTAATGTATTCAAAAAATGGAAGAGCCGCAGAGCTTACTTGGAGCTGAGTGTAGGGTGACTGCCACTGTTTTTCAAATGTCGCGATTGCTCTACGCTCCATAAACGGTTTTTGTACCAGAATAAACGAGGAACATTGTTTTCCTTCCTCTTTTAATCGTTGCTCAGTAAAGCGGACGTTTTCTCCGCTGTTTGTGGATTTAGTCTCGAGCAAAATTGCTTCGCTTGGAACGCCCGACAACTTTGCAATCTCGGCAAAGGTTTCTGCCTCGCTTTTTTCAAACAGTCCATCTGTGAAGCGACCTTCACCCCCTGAAAATACAATCAAAGGTGCCAACTTTTGGTGGTAGAGCTTGGCAGCGTGCTCCGCTACACGCACATCATTACTGCACATCACAAACAAACAGTCCGCAGGCTTCAGTTCATGTTTGAGTTGCATGTAATCCCAAAGCGTTTCTATATGTCTATAGAGTCTCATAGCGCATCCAAAGTTGAATTGAAGTGAAATCGATAACCAAGTGAGAGTAGTTTGTCAGCAAGAATACGCTTGTCAGCTTGCTCTGTGACGGGGGGAAGAGGTATCTCACTTCCGATTTTGTTTATGGCAGCTTGGTAGAACTCAGCCTTGCTGACAGTATGAGGTGTCGTAACGTTAATGACTTGGTTGCTTAAATTGCCTAAGGCAAATTTCGCAGCCGAGACAGCATCATCTTGATGAAGCATATTAGCTGGTGCTTTACGACTAACTTGTTGAAGCCTTGCTGCAAAGCGAGATGGGTGTCTATCTGGCCCGATTAATCCGCTACAACGTAGAATAACAAAGCTAATATTCGAGTCGATAACATGCTGCTCTGCTTGAAGCATAATACGTGCATTGTCAGAGAAATAAGGGCTTTCGGTTGCTAAAGAGAGTGACGCGTCAGCTTCTTCCATATCGGAAGCAAGGTTAGGGTAAACCGTTGTAGAGCTGATCATGAGAAGTTTTTCAACGTTGTTTTGCTTAGCTGCGTTGGCAAGTATTTGCCATTGCTGTGCATATTCTTGACCGCGTCCTTTACGAAATCCTGGAGGAAAAGCACCGATAACGTGCGTAATTTGATGCTGTTTGAGCAGCTCATCTAGCCGTGCTGTGGCGTTCAATTGATTGAAATCGAACAATGCGGAGTGAGTTAATGAGGTGGGTAACTCTTTTAATCGAGTTTGGCTACGACGAGTGACGACAACATAGTGTCCATCTTTCATCAATGTTTCTGCTAGCGGAGTTCCGAGCCAGCCTGCACCTACGATCAATGTATTTGCCATTTGGGTCTTCCTACTTACTTATGTCTGCCCGAATAGGTTGAGCAGTTCTGCTTTAGCTTGTTGATGGAGGGGATCTGAATGCCATTTCTGGTGCTGAATAAGGTCAACATTGACTTGCCAAGCCAGTTTTGTGAAATCATCCCCAACTTTTTTTAATGTATTAGGTGAATACGCGACTAAATGCTGTGGTAGAAAGCACCAACCAAACCCTTTATTCGCCAATTCCAACAAAATATAGTAGTTATCAGCGTACCAGATATCTGGGCTAAATGCTTGATTGAGGCCACATGGCTCTGCACTTTTGGATCGTATGACCAATTGACGATGTTGTTTTAGTTGATCAATGTGAGTGATTTGCTGCTTTGCTAAAGGATGTGTTGAAGAGACATAGACATCAAATGCAATATTGCCAAGATTGGTGAAATCGATGTGTCTTGGCATTTGTAAATCACTCAAAATAATCCCAGTCGTGGCGCGTTCCGACTTAACCAATTCAATGATATCAGGGCTTGATGCCGTTAAGCATTCAACTTGTAAGTGTGGAAAGCGTTGCTCTAACTTCTTTAGCACATCCGGCAAGCGAGTCAGAGGAATCCCTTCATCAATAGCTAAGACTAATTTGTTCGTTGGCGTGGAAAAGAGCTGTGATGCCCTATTGTTTAGGCGGTCGAGTTGGCTGATTGTTGCTTGTGCATAAGGTACGAGCGCGAGGCCATTCTCTGTTAATTTAGGGTACCTGCCTGATCGATCGAAAAGCTCAACACCACAGTCGATCTCCATATTCATGATGTGCTGGCTCACTACAGATTGAGCTCGCCCCAGTTTTCTAGCTGCTCCTGAAAATGATCCTGCTTCTGATGTAGCAATGAAAGCTTGCAGTTGTTCGATGGTAAACATATCGCTTAAACCGATGGTATCTAACTTTTGGTTATCTAAATAATAGATAAAGTTCTAAGCATTGAGTAGAACTATTTGGATAGAGAAATATGACTCGTAACGAACGAATTTTTCATGCAGTACTTTTTGAGTTAATCGCACTCGCGATTATTGTACCAGCGGCTTCATTGATCACTGGAAAGGGCTCTAGTGATCTCGCGTTAGTTGGGGTCGGGTTGAGTATGTATACCGTGATATGGAACTACATCTACAACTTGTACTTTGATAAGTGGTTTGGTGGCAATCGAGCTGAGCGAAGTTTAGCGATGCGGCTTGGACACACTATTGGTTTCGAGGGGGGATTGATCTTTATCTCTCTACCTGTGATTGCCTGGTTCTTAGAAATTACGCTTCTTCAAGCTCTAATGCTGGAAGCCGGCTTCCTCGTTTTCTTCCTATTTTATGCCACTGGTTTTAACTGGTTGTATGACAAGGTTCAACCATTTAGCAAAATGAAAAAGCGATTATTGCCACAGGCATCGACAGGAAAAATATAGGACTAAAAAACGCCACCGAGTTCGGTGGCGTTTTTTGTTCAAATTACACAGACAAAACTCTTAAAATCTTATCTGCATGTTCTGCAACTTCAATGCCTTCGTCTGTTAGATAACCACCGTCAGGCTGTGTACAAAGTTGCTTCTTATATAGACGAGCAACGGCTGCCTGCATTTCTTCTGACGCGTCTGTATGAACTTTAATACCAGTTGCAGCACTACTTAGGTCGAACTGAAGAAGTAGATTCAATTCGGCGATATGTTCAGCTGAATATTTCATAAATGATTCCTTTGCGCTTTTTTTACCAAGCTAGTCTGAAAAGTAGCGTTGGGCAACATTCAACGACAAGAAGTGTTAAGTATGGCGCTATCAGGCTGATATAACGCAGGATCTTTGTTCGAAAGGCCGAATACTTGTTAAGTATCAATGATACTTACGGTAGCGAATGATAGGCGCTATTTATTGCTTGATCTCCCAATAACAACGATTTTGGTAAACACGCCAAATAGCACTTGAAAAAATAGGGAAATAGAGCGATTATCCGCGCCTCTTTAAATGTTTCTAAATGTTACACCAGAATGAACTTTAATCAGTTTGACTCACTATTACCGCCACAAGCTGCGGAACGCGCGGCTGAAGTGGGGGTAGGCAAAGCAACGAAAGCTCCAATCAAATCTTTTCTGCTCGCCATTTCTGCGGGGCTTCATATTGGTATTGCTTTCATCTTCTATACCACAGTAACGACAGGCGCAGGCGAGCTGCCTTGGGGCATTACACGACTCATTGGTGGTCTGGCATTTAGCCTTGGTTTGATTTTGGTGGTGGTTACTGGCGGCGAGCTTTTCACTAGCTCTGTGCTGACACTAGTTGCGCGTGCGAGTGGAAAAATCTCTTGGCAAGCACTTATCAAAAACTGGTTGGTGGTTTACTTTGGCAATATGGTTGGGGCCATTTTGCTTGTGGCCTGTATGCTAGTTACCAAGCAATATATGTTTGATCATGGCCAAGTTGGTCTTAACGCGATGGCGATCTCTCAACACAAATTGCACCATGGTTTCTTTGCTGCTGTTGCGCTTGGCATCATGTGTAACGTGCTGGTGTGTATTGCTGTTTGGATGACGTTTAGTGGACGTACATTAACTGACAAAATAGCGGTCATGATTTTGCCTGTGGCTATGTTCGTGTCGGCAGGTTTTGAGCACTGTATTGCGAACATGTTCCAAGTACCTATGGCGATTGGTATTAAGTACTTTGCGCCAGAAGCGTTTTGGCAAATGACAGGGGCAGATATTGCAAACTACGCGGACTTAAACATGATGGGGTTCATCGTAAACAACCTAATTCCTGTTACGATAGGAAACATTATTGGTGGTGGCGTATTTGTTGGCATGTGGTATTGGATGATTTATCTACGCGATGAAGATAACCATTTGCGATAAGTTTAGAAGATCACAAGAAAGGCGAACCAGATGGTTCGCCTTTCTTTTTACTTGTCTCTGCAAGTGTCAAATAAGTCGAGTCATGCTAAATCAACTCTTCGTTGATGCCAAAATCGGTTGGGAGCCAATGAGAAGTTACTTCCTTTGGTTCTTGAACGAGCCAATCCAGAGGTGCATCGGAAAGGAGTTCATCGTAATTTTCTTTGATCATTAAGACATCCATGTACGTCTCTCCAAGTTTGTGGTCACTGCCTTTACTTTAAAATTAGAACATGTCAGTCACGTGATCAATGCATGACGATTCGATTGATCACTTATGTTGCTATGTTTCTGGTTGCGTATGGGTTTTGGGGGCTTATCCACATTTTCTGTGGATAACCTGTATCAAAGGTCGTGCGTATCTAAACTTGCAAAGAAAATTTCATAAAATTAGAGGCTTATATCAAAAAGAATTCTGCCTGACTTTTCATCTGAAAGCGTCTTGATGAGTGCTCGAAGAATAGTTGAGTTATTCAGTTATAAGTACGTTCGACTTGGCAACATAAGTTGTTTAACGAGCTTTACCCACAAGCGCCAACTAACCATGAGTTTTGGTCGATTCGGGCTGCTCGATTTTTATCTTGATTCGGCCTTCTTTGGTTTGTACCCAGCGCAATGTCATTTCTAACGTTATGGTTACGGAGGCACTCAACATGACGAAAATAGCCAGCATAATTACTAACTGATATTTAATCGCAACCATCGGGCTCGCGCCACCTAGAATTTGACCGGTCATCATACCAGGTAAGGTAACCAGCCCTGTAGTGGCCATAGAAGCTAAAGTCGGGGCGAGGGACTTTCTAAGAGCCTCCTGAATGAAGGGGAAGGATGCGTAGCGAGGAGAGGCTCCAAGTGAGATTGCAGCCTCATATTCTGCTTGTCTCTGCTCAAAAGCCGTAAACAAATTCTGAAGAGCGATGATATTACTACTCAAGCTGTTACCCAATAACATACCAGCAAGTGGGATCATGTACTGCGCATTGTAAATAGGGGATGGTTGCACTAAGCCTGCTGTAATTGCTATCAGAAGTGGTATTAGACCACAGGTAAGGCCCGTTAGTAGCGGAAGCATAAGTGGCTTTTTAGGTAAGTGAGCTTTTCCCGCAATTGAGCTGGCACCAATCAGTAGCATGATGGCAAGCCAAAGTATATTGACAAGTAAGCTGTTTAATTGAAAAAGATATTCTAAATACACGCCAATCAATATGAGCTGAAGTGTCATTCGGATAACACTGATTATGGTGTCTTTTGCTATCCCTAATTTGTAGCGGGCATTGATAAAGAAGGGGACCAATAAAATCAAACCAAACAGTGCCAGTTTGACCCAGCTTATATCCACCACGTTATCCATAATCGCTCCTTGAAAATACGCGAATAATTGTATCTAAGCCTCTCCTTTATATGAACCACTATGTGCACTTTTTGCTGTTCTTAAAGTAAACCTTGAGTGCTATTTTAGACATTAATACGCAGCATTCTGTTTACAAGTGGTTATCTTTTTCCGAGTTTTTAAGTCGATTTATGGCATGGTAATTACGATTTAAATGTGATCGATGTTTCTTAAATGTTGGTTGTTTAACAACTCCTTAAAAGACTTATTTTGTCACATCTGTTCATGTTTTTTAATAAATAATATCAATCCATCATATCTCTGGATGAGCTCAAAAAAGTGTTGAATTACAAGGTCTGAGGTCGCTTATTTGATTGAACCCTACTATTAGTATGGTCTAACATTTTCCATTAGAGATTGTAAAAAACTTAAGCTTGGTTACGCGGGCTTTTCAATAACACTAGATACAAAATAGGCAAATGTATGAGTGATGTTAATAAAATTGAGAGTGGTGAAAAACGCTCCCTGGAGTGGAAGTCGTTCCTCTTCATTGCAGTTGTTCTCTTCCCAATTCTGAGTGTGGCCTTTGTCGGCGGCTACGGGTTCATCGTTTGGATGTTGCAAGTCTTCTTCTTTGGGCCTCCAGGCGCGCACGGCATGTAAGCCAGTGAGCTCATAACCACACTTTTGAAAAGATTTTAAGAGAGCAAATAATGAAATCATTAATCATTAAACTGTGGCGTACCATGACGCGCCCAGCTGTACATATCAGCCTAGGTGTGCTGACTATGGGCGGCTTTATTGCTGGTGTTATCTTTTGGGGTGGCTTTAACACCGCTTTAGAAGCAACCAACACAGAAGAATTCTGTATTAGTTGTCACACAATGCGTGACAACGTGTACGTTGAGCTACAAGAAACGGTGCACTGGAAAAACCACTCTGGTGTTCGTGCTACCTGCCCTGATTGTCACGTTCCACATAACTGGACAGATAAGATCGCTCGTAAGATGCAAGCTTCTAAAGAAGTATTTGCACAAGTATTTGGCAACTACGACGAACCGGGGGTGTTCGAAGAGCGTCGTATCGAACTTGCTAAACACGAATGGGATCGTTTCTCGGCAAACAAATCTCTGGAGTGTAAAAACTGTCACAACTACGAATCGATGGATTTCGAGCAAATGTCTCCAACCGCTCGTATCCAAATGAAGCAAGCCGCTGAGAAAGATCAAAGCTGTGTTGACTGTCACAAGGGTATTGCGCACAACCTACCAGCAGGCATGGACAGCATTGGCGGTATCGTGGGTGATCTAGAGGGTATGACTTCTAACACGGATTACGGCGTTGGTCAGCAACTCGTGAGCGTTCGTCACCTACCAATTTACTTTGATGCGCAAGGCAGTAAAGAAGCTGGTCTTCTTAATCCTGCATCGACCGTTAAAGTTCTTGAAGACAAAGGCGAGTTTGTTGAGATCGAAATTGACGGTTGGCGCAAAGCAAAAGGTTTTGGTCGTGTAATTCAAGAAGACTTCGGTAAGAACATTGCGACTGCGTCTCTGATGAAAGAAGCAGCAACAGACAGCAACATTGTGACGACTGGTGAGAAAAAAGTGGATGAGCTAACAGGCCTTCCTTGGGAAAAAGTAGCGGCGAAAGTATGGATTAAGAAAGAGTCTATGCTGAACGACATCAATCCTGTTTGGGAAAAATCTCGTGAAGCCTACAAGACCAATTGTTCTGTATGTCACACTCAACCTGCGGAAGCGCACTTCGACGCGAACACCTGGCCAGGTATGTTCGACGGTATGTTGGCGTTCGTTAACCTAGATACAGACAGTGAAGCACTGATCTTGAAGTATCTACAGAAACACTCTTCAGATTATGCTGAAGGTCACCACTAATAAGCGTCGGATTGGAGTAATTTTAAATGGCTATTACACGAAGAAGTTTTCTTAAAGGTGTAGCAACCACAAGTGCAGCGTCAGTAATTGGTCCTAGCTTATTGGCGTCCGCCTCTGCAAATGCCGTTGAGACGACAGGTACTTGGAAAGTAACCGGTTCTCACTGGGGCGCGTTCCGCGCCCACATATACGCGGGTAAAGTTCAAGAGATCAAGCCGCTAGAGCTAGACAAAAACCCAACAGAAATGTTGAACGGCATTAAGGGTATTATCTACAGCCCTTCACGTGTTCGTTACCCAATGGTTCGTCTAGATTGGTTGAAGAAACACAAATACAGCGCAGATACTCGCGGTAACAACCGTTTCATCCGAGTAACTTGGGATGAAGCGCTAGACTTGTTCTACCGTGAGCTAGAACGTATTCAAAAAGACTACGGCCCATGGGCGCTGCATGCAGGTCAAACAGGTTGGAACCAAACGGGTTCATTTAACAACTGTACAGCGCACATGCAACGTGCAGTAGGTATGCACGGCAACTTCATCACTAAAGTAGGTGACTACTCGACGGGTGCAGGTCAAACCATTATGCCGTACGTGCTAGGTTCAACCGAAGTGTACGCACAAGGTACGTCTTGGTCTGAGATCCTAGAAAACTCTGACAACATCGTTCTTTGGGCTAACGACCCAGTGAAAAACCTTCAAGTAGGTTGGAACTGTGAAACGCATGAGTCGTTTAAGTACCTTGCACAACTAAAAGAAAAAGTGGCAAAAGGTGAGATCAACGTTCTATCTGTAGACCCAGTGAAGAACAAAACTCAGCGCTACTTAGAGAACGATCACTTGTACATCAACCCGCTGACAGACGTAGCGTTCATGCTCGCTGTGGCACACGTGTTGTACAACGAAAACCTGTACGATAAGAAGTTCATTGATACTTACTGTCTAGGCTTTGAAGAGTTCATTCAATACGTTCAAGGTAAGACAAAAGACAAAGTAGAGAAGACGCCTGAGTGGGCAGCAGCAATTTGTGGCGTGAAAGCGGACAAGATCCGTGAATTCGCACGCATGCTAGTCAGCGGTCGTACACAGATCCTGATGGGTTGGTGTATCCAGCGTCAAGAGCACGGTGAGCAGCCATACTGGGCAGCGGCTGTGGTTGCTGCAATGGTTGGTCAAATCGGTCTACCTGGCGGTGGTATCTCTTACGGTCACCACTACTCAAGTATCGGTGTGCCTTCTACTGGTTTCGCGGGCCCTGGTGGTTTCCCTCGTAACCTTGACCAAGGTATGAAACCTAAGTGGGACAACAACGACTTTAACGGTTACAGTCGTACTATCCCTGTTGCACGTTGGATCGACTGTCTGCTAGAGCCTGGCAAAGAGATCAACTACAACGGCGGTAAAGTGAAACTGCCAGACTTCAAGATGATGGTTATCTCGGGTTGTAACCCATGGCACCACCATCAAGATCGTAACCGCATGAAGAAAGCGTTCCGCAAGCTTCAAACGGTTGTAACGATCGAGTTTGCTTGGACTGCGACATGTCGTTTCTCAGATATCGTTCTACCGGCGTGTACGCAATGGGAACGTAACGACATCGACGTATACGGTTCATACTCGAACAAAGGTCTGATTGCGATGCATCGCCTCGTTGATCCATTGTTCCAATCTAAGCCTGACTTCCAAATCATGAGTGAACTAACTCAGCGTTTTGGTCGCCGCGAAGAATACACTCGTGGTATGAGCGAGATGGAATGGATCGAAAGCCTTTACAACGATTGTAAAAAAGCGAACGAAGGTAAGTTCGAAATGCCAGAATTCAACGAGTTCTGGGAGAAGAGCGTACTAGACTTCGGTGAAGGTAAACCTTGGGTTCGTCATGCGGACTTCCGTAAAGATCCTGAGCTTAACCCACTAGGTACACCGTCTGGCTTCATCGAGATTACATCACGCAAGATCGGCCGTTACGGTTACGAACACTGTCAAGAGCACCCAATGTGGTTCGAAAAATCAGAGCGTTCACACGGTGGTCCTGGTTCAGATAAATATCCATTCTGGTTGCAGTCTTGCCACCCTGATAAGCGTCTTCACTCTCAAATGTGTGAGTCTGAAGAGTTCCGCGCGACTTACGCGGTACAAGGTCGTGAGCCGGTTTACATCAACCCAGCGGATGCCAAAGCAAAAGGCATCAAAGATGGTGATTTGGTACGTGTATTCAACGGTCGTGGTCAGCTGTTAGCTGGTGCTGTTTTGACTGACAGCTACCCACGTGGCGTTATTCGTATCGAAGAAGGTGCATGGTACGGTCCTCTAAACGAGAAAGAGGGCGCAATCTGTACCTACGGTGATCCTAACACGCTAACGCAAGACATCGGTTCTTCTGAGCTTGCACAGGCGACTTCTGCGAACACATGTATCGTAGACTTCGAGAAGTTCACAGGTAAAGTGCCGCCAGTCACTTCATTTGGTGGTCCGATCGAAGTTGCTTAATTAGTGCAGTTTGCATAAATCCAAATACCAGCCTCAGGGCTGGTATTTTTTTATCAAAATTTCAGTGAGCGTTGTCTCAATAGTAACTTCATAACGTTAAACGAGACTGGTATTCGTGATGATGGTAACGAATTGGGTGAGACAAGCAGGAGATAATGCGCCAAGCTAAACAATAATAATTAAGTGAGTAGACTCTTTATGGCTCAGAGCATTCAATTAGCAAATCACACTGAGATCACTGTGAATAACAATGACTTCCAAGTTGAAGTCGAGGGTAATCAATTACATTTTTCTTTTGCTGGTCTTCACAATAAAACCTTTACCGACCGTGAAGTGTTATTCGAAATGCCGTTTTTGTACGAGCACGAGGCCGACGTAATTGGGGATGGTTTTCAAATGTTGGCGCAAACGGCGGGAACGATCAATCACCCCGTTGATATTGGTCGCTGCCCAGACAATAATCCTTCTTATCGAATCTACCCTAAAGATGCACCTAAGCGTTATTACAACTATTTAGTGGTGGAAGGTTCAGCGGGCTACACATTATTTGGCTTCACATCATGTCATCGCTTTGCAGGCTATTTTGATGTTGTGCTGCGTGATGGGCATTGGGTTTTATCAGCCGCAATTGATGGTGAGTTGACTCAAGTGGCGGATTGGGAAAGTAATCAACTTGAATCCGTGGCGGTACTCTGTGGTCAATCGCTGTCCGAGCTTTATCAAACCTATGGCGAGATGATTGCAAAGCATCATCCTGTTCGCCAAGGTGTGACACAAGATGCGCCTGTTGGTTGGTGTTCGTGGTACGCGTACTACGCAGACGTGACAGAGCAAAACATCATGCAGAACGTTGATTGCATGCAAGATAAGCTCGAAGACCTGGAGTGGGTACTTCTGGATGATGGCTATCAAGCCTTTATGGGCGATTGGTTAACCCCATCAGATAAGTTTTCTGGTGGCGTAAAAGAGCTCATTCATAGTATCCGTGCAAAAGGCAAAAAGCCGGCGATTTGGATGGCGCCCTTTATTGCTCAGCCTGAGTCGGAGATCTTCAAACAGCATCCAGATTGGTTTGTTCGCCACAAAGATGGAAGCTTACTTAAAGCAGAAGATGTCACATACGGTGGTTGGCGCTGCACACCTTGGTACATACTCGATACCTCAAATCCAGAAGTGCAAGACCATCTGACGAATGTGGTCTCTGTCATGAGACAAGAGTGGGGCGTTGAATTGTTCAAGCTAGACGCGAACTATTGGGGCACCTTAAAAGGTGTGCGTAAACAATCTGGTATTACAGGCGTTGAGGCGTATCGTTTAGGAATGGAAGCGATTGCTAAAGGCGTTGGTGATGCGTGGCTTTTAGGTTGCAACGCGCCAATGTGGCCATCTCTGGGGCTTGTGGATGCAATGCGTGTTTCTGACGATGTAGAGCGTCATAGTCGTCGATTCGAACAGATAGCCAAAGAAACCTTTTACCGTAGTTGGCAGCATCGAAAATTGTGGCAAATTGACCCGGATTGCGCCACGTTCACTTCATTAGCTAATCAATCTGCATCCAGAGAAGAGTATGAATTTCATCGCACGGTGTTATTAGCGAGTGGTGGTTTGCTGCTATCTGGTGATCCGCTCCCTGAGATTACGCCGTTTGCTAAGAAGACACTGTCTAAGCTCATGTTACGTCAACAACGTAACCAACAATCTGCAAAGTTTACCGCTTTGAGTTTAAATCACGCGTTTTTAAAACTAACGACGAAGAATGACCTCCATTGTTTGTTTAATTATGCGAGTTACGGAGCGATGGAATTTACGCTGACGTCTGATCAACCGGTGGACTGGTATGATTACTGGACAGGGGAAAAGCTAAACCAAGAACCTTGCCAGTTGTTAATGGTGAGCGTGGATAAAGGGCTCAATGCGAAAGCGATCGTTACAGCATAGCGTGAAGTAAATCGCCCAATACCGAGATCAAGAAAGGAGCCTACTGCGGCTCCTTTCTCGTTTTGATGCTCTGGGCGTTAGAACTCGAATAAAAAGTAATACCCGTATCCAACAATAAACGCAGGAATGGACGAATAAATTGTCGCGACCAAAGCAGCTTTCGGTGCCATAGCAATGGCGGGGAATAGGGCGTCACCATCATTGGAAATCGCATTTGCCAATTGCGCCGAAAGTGGCGCTGCACCAGAGATGTACAGGCTAGTGACTAAAATTTGCGGACCACAACCAGGTAGCATACCAATGGCTAAGCCAGCTAATGGCATCCATATCCCCCAATGAGAAAAGGTTTCTACGAGGTCGATTCCAGAAAAATAGGTCGTCAGTTCAAACGCCAGAAAAGCGACGATCACCCAAGCACTGACGAAGTTTGTGTCTTGAGCCGCTTTTTGAATTGGATGCGAGTCCACAATTTTTTCATCTTCAGAGACCGTTGACTGATAATCGCCGAGCTCTTTTGTCATAGCCCACAACGACATTGTGATCACCGCGAAGATAGCGCCCAGCCATTCAATGGTGTTGGCTTTCAAAGATAGCAACTGATTAATATCTATTTGGAAAGACATTAACACAGCAACGACACTAGCAGGCACAATAAGCCATTTCCAAAAGGCGCCTTGTAGATTGATTGCACGTTGTTCAAGGGGTGTGTGTCGGTCTGTCTGGTGTTGGCAACAAGCATGTGTCTGAGGTGCTTCTTTTGGTTCTGGTCGCAGAAAGTTATCAGCATGAAAAGCATTAACGACTAACCCTGAAAGAGTACCCACGATAATGCCTAATCCAACCACGCCTAATCCAACACTTGGCTTGGCGGCAAGAAGTAAAAAGGCAGCGTCACCCATTGTTGAAGTAAGTACCGCGACAATCGCACCAAATCCCACTCGGCCACTAATAAATTGCGTTGTCACAACAATAGCGCCACCACAGCCAGGCAAAGCACCCAACAAAGAAGCAAAGAAAACCTGATGATTACGCGAGCGATGATATAGCTCGGTAATTCGATTGGTTTTCGACATAAAGTTTGAAAGATAATGATAAATAGCCAATGTGGCAGCAACATAGCATGACACTGCCCAGAATGAGTCGGATAGCGTCTGTACGGCTACGTCACGTGTATTTTCATTGCCTAGCAAAATGAGCATGACGATAGGGATCAGCAATCGCTTATAAGCTAAACGAAACTGAGTAGGCTGAAACAACTGTTGTGCAGAGTGTAAAAATTGGGTCGCGTTCATCGTTTACTCAAATGCAAATAGGAATAATTATCATTATATGTAAATGAGATTTATTCGCAATAGCATTGTGAACTTTTCTTCGTGTCAAACTCTCTGAAATCAGGTAAAGTATCGGCCTTTGTGAGCAAACACGCCCTAATTAACTGTATTAGGCGGCGTATAAAATTGACTTGAATAGGAAGAAACATGATTCTAGTTGTAGGTCATAAGAACCCAGACAGTGACAGTATTTGTAGTGCACTCGTTGCAACTGAACTTCTAAAAGCGCGTGGCGTTGAAGCTATGCCAATTCGCCAAGGCGAAATCAACCGTGAAACTCAGCACATCCTAGAAGTTGCTGGCGCTGAAGTTCCTGAGCTTCGCACATCAGTTGCGGGTGAGACCGTTTGGCTAGTAGATTACTCAGATCTAGCACAAGCACCAGACGATATCGCAGAAGCTGAAATTGCGGGTATTGTTGACCACCACCGTCTCGGTGACGTGATGACAGTAAACCCAATGGAAGCATGGATCTGGCCTGTTGGTTGTACCAACACTGTTCTATTCAACATGTTCAAGATTGAAGGTCACGCGATTACTCCACAAATTGCTAAGCTAATGATGTCAGCAATTCTATCTGACACAGTAGGTTTTGCTTCTCCAACTTGTACACAAAAAGACAAAGATGCCGTTGCTGAACTAGCGGCAATCGCAGACGTACAAGATGTTGACGCGTTCACTAAAGATCTTCTAATTGCTAAAACAAACATCGAAGGTCTATCAGCGGCTGAGCTTGTTGAGAAAGACCTTAAAGGTTACCCATTCAACGGTCGTGACGTAGTGGTTGGTCAGGTTGAACTTGCAACTCTTGAGCAAGTTGACGGTATGATCGAAGCACTAGAAGCAGACCTAGAATCTCGTTGTGAGAAAGATAACCTAGCGTTCGCTGCTGTAATGCTAACAGACATCACGACTGCTCAAACTCGTCTTCTATACAAAGGTGAGTGGGCTGAGAAGCTTGTTAAGCACGAAAAAGACGGCATGCTAATGATGGAAAACACGCTAAGCCGTAAGAAGCAAGGTTGGCCTTGGCTTCAAACTGAGCTAGCTTAATTTTCTAGCATATACTTTAAATGCCCGCCTAGCTGCGGGCATTTTTCTATGGGAAATAGGAGACGAATATGTCTGAGCAACTGACCCAAGAGCAGATGGATACCATTAATCGCTACAACGAAGAGCAACGTTTAAAGTACTGCGTAAAAGAGATTGTGGCGAATCGTAAGGTTTGGATTCTGAAAGACGAACATGGCTGTGTCATGTTAAATACAGAAGATGATGATTGTGTACCAGTATGGCCAAACGAAGAATTTGCTTTGCAATGGGCGAATGGTGATTGGGAAGATTGCGAGCCTGAGGCGATCTCTTTAAACAAGTGGCACAGCCGTTGGACCTCTGGTCTAGAGGATGACGAGCTATCGATTGTTGTATTCCCAAATCAAAATGAAGAAGGGGTCGTATTGTTTCCTGACGAGTTTGATTTTGAACTGCGCAAACAAGCGAGCCGCCGTTAGTTTTTTGATTAGTACCCATGCAATAAAGAAGCCTGCGTTAAAGCAGGCTTCTTTACATTTGCACGATCACATCTTTGATAAGCTATTTTGTTTGATGGCTTGGCGCTTTATAAAAGTGGCTTTCGACTAGTCGTTGAGTAATAGGATGCTCGGGATGAGTCAGTACTTGGTTGGCCTCGCCAAACTCGACCACTTCACCTTCATGCATCACCATCACTTTATCAGTAATATGCTTAACAATGCCAATGTGCTGAGACACGTACACAAATGACAATCCCATCTCTTCTTGCAACTCGAGGAATAAGTTAATGATCTGTGAGCGCATTGCCATATCCAAACCGTTTAACGCCTCATCAGCGACAATGATGGAAGGTTGAAGAATAAGCGCACGAGCTAAACACACACGCTGTTTTTGACCTGCCGCTAGCATTTGTGGGTAAAAATAAGCGTGTTCAGGCAACAATCCGACTCGGAGCAGGGTGTTCTTTACACGCTGCATGCGTGCATCTGGCGGCATGTTGGTGTTTCGCTTTAATGGGCCTTCCAAAATACGGCCAATCTGGATACGCGGGTTGAGCGATGTGTTTGGATCTTGGAAAATCATGCGAATGAGCTTACAGCGTGTCGCGTAATCTTTGTGCTCCAATCGTTCGCCATTTACACGGATCTCTCCGGAGCTTGGTTCAACAACGCCAGCAAGCATACGAGCTAGTGTGGATTTTCCTGACCCGTTTTGACCAATAAAACCAATAGTTTGTCCTGGCTCTAAAGTAAAGCTTACCGGTTTAACTGCCTCATTAACCTGACGTTTGAACAGACGGGAGCGCGTAACAAATTGCTTCGATAAATTATCGACTTCAAGTAACGCACTCATGACTTTTTCTCCGTGTTCAATGGAAAGTGGCAGTTAAATTTATGATTCTTAATTCGTCTGGTGTGTGGAATTTCTACACATTGTTTCTGCGCATATGGGCAACGTGGTCCGAGGCGACAACCGATAGGCAGATGCTGCAATGGCGGAATCGAGCCCGGTAGGGATTGGAGTTTTTGCTTGTGTGGTACCCAATCATTAAAGTCAGGCATCGCTTTAAGCAAGGCATCGGTGTACGGGTGCTTGGGTGCCGCAATGATTTTACTGGTATCGGCAGACTCCACCGACTGACCACAATACATTACCGTAATACGTCCTGCCCACTGTGTTATGGTCGCTAAGTCGTGGCCGATAAGCAGAATGGTTGTGTTATTAAGTTGGTTCATGCGGCTCAACAGACGCAAAATTTGCGATTGGGTAATCGGGTCTAAGTCGTTGGTTGGTTCATCTGCGATCAGCAATTTAGGTTTGGTCGCTATCGCCATGGCAATCATGACCTTTTGACACTCACCATCAGTCAGTTCATAAGGGTAGCTACCCATTAAACGCTTGTGATCTTTAATGCCCACTTTATGCAAAAGCGCGATGGCCTGTTTTTTACGCCATTTAAATCGCTCCCACCATTTCCCTTCAAATGCGCGAGATGGAATGGATTCAATCAATTGACGCCCGACTTCCTCTGAAGGGTCAAGACAAGTTGAAGGCTCTTGGAAAATCATCGCAATATCACGAGCAATGACGCGCCGACGCTCTTTTGGCGTAAGCTGAAGCAAGTCAATATTGCCAAGGCGCATACGGTCAGCGGTGATGCGCCAGTTATCTTTACTCACACCGACAATCGCTTTTGCAACTAAGCTTTTTCCAGAGCCAGACTCACCTACAAGACCACGAATTTCGCCTTCGTTCAAAGTTAGGCTCATTCGGTCAACGGCTTTGACCAACCCTTGAGGTGTTTCGATCTCAATGGTCAAATGTCGAATATCTAACAACGGCATTATTC
This sequence comes from Vibrio sp. 947, assembly GCF_033339115.1. Taxonomy (NCBI): domain Bacteria; kingdom Pseudomonadati; phylum Pseudomonadota; class Gammaproteobacteria; order Vibrionales; family Vibrionaceae; genus Vibrio; species Vibrio sp. 947. The sequence continues at coordinate 226,017 of NZ_JAWOTX010000002.1, forward strand.
GATCCCCGCATTAAGCGCTTGACGTACACCTTCACCTACTAAGTTTAGGGTAATAACAGTAAACATGATGGTCAGGCCGGGTAGGGTTACTGTCCAAGGTGCAATATAAATAAGCTCGACAGAGTCACCTAATATTGCTCCCCACTCGGTGCTTGGGGCCTGTGCACCTAGGCCAAGAAAACCCAGTGCCGTAATATCTAAAATCGCAGCAGACAGCGCGAGTGTTATTTCAGCGGCAATGACCGTCAGAATGTTAGGAAGAATTGAACTCCACAGTAAGTAGAAATCATTAGCGCCATCAAGGCGTGCCGCCATTATGTAGTCTTTTTCAACTTCGGTGTGGACTGCGATATAAACAGAGCGAATAAAACGCGGAATCAATGCCAAGCAGATTGCGAGTAAAATATTGAACCCACCAAAGCCGAGAAATGCTACAAAAATGATTGCTAATAAGAGCGACGGGATAGACATGACGGTATCGAGCAAGTGGTTGAGAGTACTCGACAGTAAGCCTTTCGTCATACCTGCCAATACGCCAATTAAACAGCCTACAACGGCAGCAATTGCGGTGATGGCGACAGCAGCGCCAAATGTTAGCTGAGAGCCCATAATCAGGCGCGAAAGAATATCTCTACCTAAGTCATCGGTCCCCAAAAAGTAATCAACCGTTCCTGCAGGGGCCCATGATGGCGGCACAAGCAACTCACCTGACTGTGCTTGGGCGTCAAATGGTGCAAGTAGGGGCGCAAAAATGGTAATAAGGACGATAAACACCAAGCACCACAAGCCAAACATGGCTAGTCCGTTGGCGCGGTAGCTTCGCCAAAAACGCTCAAACTGTGTTGGAATGCGCTCTTCCTGATAAACGTTATTTGTTAGCATACCATTCCTTTCGAACTAAAGGGTTAATCATCGCGCCAATCAAATCCGAGAGTATGTTAGCGGTAAGAACCAAAGTCGCAAGTACCATCACGCCAGCTTGGATAGATGCATAGTCTTGGCTTGCTAGCGCATCTAAAAGCCAACGACCAATACCTGGCCAGTTAAAAATAGACTCCGTGATGATAGCTAAGGTAATCATACTCGAAAGTTGAACACCAACTTTGGGAATGATAGGCGGTATCGCATTCCGCAATACATGTTGAGTTACGATTTCGCGGTTCGAAAGACCTTTGATTCTCGCTGCACGGATGTAGTTTTGGCTCATCACTTCCGCTACCGAGGAGCGCATTAGTCCGACAACCTGGGTGGTTGGAGCCAAAGCGAGCACCAAACATGGCAGTACCATATGCTCAATAACGCTTTGCAGTGCGTGAGCGCGGTATTCGCCTTTCGCCATGAATGCGTCGATAATGGCAAACCCGGTTACATGATCAATTTCGTAAAGTAAATCATACCGTCCCGCAACGGGAAAGAGTTGGTATTCCAATGAAAAGACCATGATAAGTAGCAGAGCTACCCAAAAAATTGGGGCGGAATAACCAGACATCGACATGAATGAAATGCTGGTGTCGAGCCATTTACCTTGCTTCATCCCAGCCACGGTTCCAAGTGGAATACCGATCAAAAGGGACACCAAAAAGGCAAAAAAGCACAGTTCCAAAGTGGCAGGGAATACGACGGCGAGCTCGTCATAAATCGCGTTGCCGTTTTTACTTATGCCAAAATCAAGCTGAGAAAGGTTGATTAAGTAAGTTTGCCAACCAGACCAAAAATCAACGTTTGCCCAGTGCGAGAGAGGGTCAAGGCGAAGCAGAGAAAAACCCACTAATGTAAGGATCATCAAAGTGATGATAAATAGGTTAAAGCGTCGAACGGTATACCAAAACATCAGTGAATTCTCTCAACTCTATCAAACGGTTGGGCATTGAAAGGGCTTGATTTGAAGCCTGTCAGCGATTTGTCGTGCACACGGAACTGCACGCCATGCGCCAGAGGAATAACCGGGAACTCTTGATTCAAAATGTTCTGTGCTTGGCGATATAGGTTCAAACGGTAACGCGGTTCTTGAGTTTCTAACGCCAAATCGAGCAAGAAATCGAAGTCATCGTTACACCACATGGACACGTTAAGGCCAACGCGGTCAGACTCGCAAGATAATAAAGGGCGGAAAAAGTTGTCAGGATCCCCGGTATCACCAATCCAACCAGTTAAAAGTAAATCGATATCGTTGATGTTCTCCAAATCCACACGTTCAAACCTATCATCGGTCAGTAGCGTTAATTTAACCCCAATATCGGCAAAATTCGCTTGGATTAACTCCGCAGTCTTACGAGGGCTTGGGTTAAAAGCACGTGGTTCAAGTGGTACCCACATGGTCAATTCTAGGCCGTCTTCGTAGCCTGCATCTCGAAGTAGTGCCAATGCATAATTCCGGTCATAACGAATTTTTACGCTGTCTTTTTGATAAGCCCATGAATTTGGTGGTAGCAAGGTATAAGCTTGGGAGCCAGTTCCGTAGTAAACCGAATCTAAAATATTTTGACGGTTGATCGCTAAGTTAAGTGCTTGGCGAACTCGAGCATCACTCAGCGCGGTGGTTTCTGTGTTTATCGCAATAAAGGAAACGTTGTTAGCTGGTGTAGCCGTCAGCTCAAGGTTGTCATTTTCTTGAATGACAGGTATTTGGCTCGAAATAGGTGAAGAGAGTACGTCACACTCGTTTCTTAAAAGTTTAGCTAATGTACCCGTGCCTCTGTGAGAGATATCGAACACCACTTGTTCCATTTTTGCTGGTGACTTCCAGTAATTAGAATGACGCTCTAATCGAATCAAATCGTTCACTTGGTACTCTTTTAATTGATAAGGGCCGGTACCGATAGGAAGTTGGTCGATTTCTTCTTTATGATCTTTTGCTGCCAATTGCTGTCCATACTCCGCAGACAAGATAACCGCATGGCTGGTGGCAATATTGGCCAAGAAAGAAAAGTTTGGCTGAGATAACGTAAACCTTACCGTATGCTCATCTATTGCAACCACGTCTTGGAGTAGGTTTTGAAAATCTAACCCTGCAAACCATGGATAAAAACCACCACCTACTTGGTGAAAAGGATGGTCTACATCGATGATTCGCTTGAAGCTAAATACCACATCTTTTGCATTCAATGGGCGAGTGGGTGTGAACCAAGGCGTGGTTTGGAATTTAACACCACGTTTAAGCTTAAACGTGTATTCCGTCCCTGATTCATTTACTGACCAACTCTCGGCGATGCTTGCCACGGGCTGATGTGATTTAGGATCGAGCGTGAGCAGCGTATCGTACAGCTGCGGGCTCAGAGCCTCTGCGGTAATACCGCTATCAATAAGCTGAGGGTTAAACGTGGTCGGCTTACCTTGTCCGCAAAACACAAAGCCAGCTTTGCGAATATCATTGTGGTCAATTTCATCGCCACAAGCGGTCAGTAGGCTAATCCCAATAAGGCTCAGCGATAATCTTATAAAAGCATTCATAATATGAAATGTTCATTGGATCTTGCTCGTTTCGTTTGATCTTACTCTTTCAAAGCTAACAAGCGAAAATGATCTCGCTAATTTATCACCTTTGTGAACTCGCTCCAAACATAAAATCCATACACTGTAAGGTGTTATGCCATAAATGCATGCGAATTAGAGCGCAGTCACGAGCTCGTGTATTGATTGAGTACTCTCGGTCAAGTTAGCTTTGTCCGACCAAACCATATTTTCTAACCATCCCTCGTAATTGGTGATAGCTCAAGCCAAGTAGCTCGGCTGCTTGTCGTTGATTAAACTTGGCTTCTTCCAATGCACGATTGAGTAAATGGATATCTTGTTCCTCTTGCCATTGTTTATAGTCTAGAGGGAATTGGATGGTGTTGCTTGATGCTTCCTCTTCTTGTTGTTCTGCTTGTTTTGCACTATGGCCAAGCGCGCTGTGCCAAACCGTTTCAAAAGGATTGAAAACCAGTTCATCAATTGGGTGAGCATTCAGACCATGTTGGTAAATCGCACGTTCAATCACGTTTTTTAGTTCGCGGACGTTACCGGGCCATTCATATTCAATAAGCGACTGCTGCGCTTTTGGGGTAAAACCGACAAAGTATTCCAGTTGCAGTTCACGACACATTTTCATCGCGTAGTGCTCTGCTAAAGAGAGAATGTCTTCTTTGCGCTCGCGAAGAGGCGGTAACATAATGACATCGAAGGCTAGCCTGTCGAGCAGATCCGCACGAAAATCACCTTGCTCTGCCAATTTTGGTAGGTCGGCATTGGTTGCACAAACAAGTCGAACATCCGCATTGAGAGCGGTATGACCGCCAACTCGCTCATATTCACCATATTCAATGACACGTAATAGCTTTTCTTGAACCAAAAGTGGTGCGGTTGCCAGTTCGTCAAGAAACAAAGTACCGCCCTCGGCACGCTCGAAACGCCCTTTATGCTTACCTTTAGAGCCCGTGAAGGAGCCGGATTCATGTCCAAACAATTCGGAATCTATTAGCCCTTCGCTTAATGTCGCACAGTTGAGTGATAGTAGTGGTTTATCCCAACGTCTTGATAAATAATGCAAACGCTGAGCGATGAGTTCTTTACCCGTACCTCGTTCACCAATGATGAGGACAGGGCGCTCAATGGGTGCAAGTTGTGATACTTTATCTAGTACAGCGAGAAAAGCAGGTGATTCACCAATCAGGTTTTGCTTCATAAAGTCCTTCTTATTTAACAGCCGAGCCATGATTTAGAGATAGAGTTGGTAAATTTCACCAACAGTTGGTGAAAAACATCATAGCACAATAGTGTGTAACGACAACAAAATGAATAACGCTCTGATTTAAAAGAAAATTATAAGTTGGCACGTTACTTGTTATATATTCAGGGAGACACAAGGTTAATCACCACCTTGTCGAGTTTTAATAGGAAAAAAGAGGAGTTCCGTTATGGGTATTTTTTCTCGATTTGCAGATATCGTTAACTCAAACATCAGTGCATTACTGGACAAGGCGGAAGATCCTGAAAAAATGATCCGTCTTATCATTCAAGAAATGGAAGACACACTTGTTGAAGTGCGTACTAACTCGGCTAAAGCGATTGCAGACAAGAAAGAGTTGGCTCGTAAGGTTGAAACGTTAGAAGAGCAAATTGGCGAATGGGGTCAAAAAGCGAGCTTAGCATTAGTTAAAGAGCGCGAAGATCTAGCTCGTGCAGCATTAATTGAAAAGCAAAAGCTAGAGCAAGTAATTAAAGGCCTCCACACTGAGCAAACCTTAGTGGAAGAAACGATCGATAAGCTTACTGGCGAGATTGGTAAGTTGGAAAGCAAAATTGCTGAAACGCGCGCAAAACAGCAAGCACTAGCAATTCGTAACCAAACTGCATCTAACCGTCGTGATGTGCAAAAACACCTGCACACTAGCCGTACTAATGAAGCGATGGCGAAATTTGAGCAGTACTCACGTAAAGTGGATGAAATGGAAGCGGAAGCAGACCTATATGCTCAAACTGGTAATGCTAAATCGCTAGAACAAGAGTTTGCAGAGTTGCAGGCACAAGACGAAATTGAAAAAGAGTTGGCAAAACTGAAAGAACAGATGTCATCGAAAGATAAATAAGAAAGGAGCCATTTATGTCGGCATTTTTTATAGCAGGACCAGTGATTGTCTTTTTAATCTTTGTCGCTCCACTATGGCTCTTCTTACACTATCGCAGCAAACGCAAAACAGATAGTGCACTGTCGAGCCAAGATTTAGAGCGCCTTCAGGTACTATCTGAAAAAGCGGAAGCGATGCAGTCCCGAGTTGATACATTGGAGCGCATCTTGGATGCTGAGTCACCAACATGGAGACGCAAGTATGAATAATCGAGAACTGTATCGTGATCCAGTAAATGGCAAAATCTCCGGTGTTTGCGCCGGAATTGCCAACTACTTTGGTGCAGAAGTTTGGTTGATTCGTATTGTAGTGATTTCTGCAGCGCTGTTAGGTGGTACGTTTTTGGTATTGTTAGCGTACATCGCGATGGCGTTTATGTTAGAAAAGCAACCAGTAACGTATTCTGAAAATATCAGAGCGCAGCAAGAGCATACGCTCAAAAGTAAGCCTTGGCAGAAAGGGCAAAGCCCTGATCAACTGCTCAGTGTGTTGGAAAGGGATTTTGACCGTCTTGATGGCAAAATTCGTAACATGGAAGCGTATGTTACGTCTGATACATATAGGGTGAACAGAGAATTCAGTAAGCTCTAGGCATTTTGTATCCAAAGAAGATTTAACTGAAGCAGGCATAAAGCCTGCTTTTTTATCACAAATTACTAATTTTAAAGCACTATTAATCTTTTCTGCTCTGGAAGTTCGTTCAAAATTCATCTACTTTAAAAATAATCCCCCAATTTTTATGGATGAATGTAATGAGAAAATTGCTCATTCCTATTGCCATCTCGGCTGTCTTGTCGGGGTGCGGTAAAGAACTTCCTCCTGTTCCTGAACCTGAATCGCGCCCTGCGAAGCTATTTACAGTATCTGTTGGCAATGCCCAGTTTGAGCGACATTTTCCTGCCACGACGGAAGCTGGCGATAGAGCAGTACTGACATTTCGAGTTCCAGGGCTTCTTCAAACGATAGAAGTGAATGAAGGTCAAGTCGTCAGTAAAGGTGATGTTTTGGCATCATTAAACCCAGATGAATATTCTCTGCTCGAACAGCAAGCTCGGGCAAATTTTTTGCTCGCAGATGTGCAATACAAGCGATACCAAAAGCTACGTAAAGACCAAGTAGTATCTGAGCAAGATTTTGATGAGGCAAAAGCGAACCATAACTCGGCAAAAGCTCAATGGAATCAAGCAAAGGCAAACTTAAGATATACCAAACTTGTCGCGCCATATGATGGCACTATTTCGTACATTCCAGCAGAAAACCATGAATATGTTGCCGCGAAAGAAGGGGTGATGAATATTCAGTCCAACCAACTCCTCAAAGTGATATTCCAAATCCCAGACTATCTTCTAAATCGTTACACCCAGGGGAGCGATGTCTCTGCCAGAATGATATTTGATGCGTTCCCCGAGCGAGCCTTTGACTTAACCTTTCAGGAAATCGATACAGAAGCCGACCCTAAAACGGGCAGTTACAAAGTCACGATGGTTATGGAGCGGCCAGCAGAAATAGGCCTTTTGCCGGGAATGTCTGGCAATGCTTACCTCCTGTCCAAAAGTGCAGGAGCGACAAAGATTCCTAACTCCGCGTTGCTAGAAGAGAACGGCAAAACATACGTTTTGCGTGTCGATGAGCAAGGCATTGTGTCCAAAGCCGCAATTGAGATGAATGACAAAAATCAAGTGTTAGCTGGGCTTAACGATGGCGACCAAATCATTATCTCGGGTGTCAGTGTAATTGAACCCGGAATTAAGGTAAGAGCGTGGATTAAGGAAAGAGGGTTGTAATATGAAAGGAATCATCTCTCTAGCGACTTTACTTTCAACGCTTTTTCTCGTTGGCTGTGGGGATAAGGCGCCAGAAAAAGAGCTCGAAACGCCACGAGTTAGGGTTACGTCATTAGCGGGGAAACAAGGTGGACGACAACTTGTACTTCCCTGCGGTTGCGAATGCAGCGGATCGCTCTCATTTGAGCTTCAGAGTGGCAGGAGAAGTCAGCCGCATCATGGTAAAAGAGGGCGACAAAGTCACGAAGGGTGATGTTATTGCAACGCTAGATCCCACGGACTATGAATTGGATGTAGATAATGCGAGTGCGCGTTTTTCTGTTGTCGACAGTCAGTATCGCCGCTCACGCCCTTTGGTTGATAAAGGCCTATTAGCTAAGTCTCAGTTTGATGAAATTGCAGCACAACGACAAATCGCCTTAGCAGAGCTTCAGTTAGCCAAACTTCGTCTATCATTTACTGCCTTAAAAGCGCCCGTGGATGGGATTATTTCGCGAGTTAATATCGACCAATTCGAAAATGTTCAAGTCGGACAGCATATCGTTAATATTCACAGCTTGGAGCGAGTCGAAGTGTTGATTCAGCTTCCAGACCGCCTCTATGTGAACCAACCGCCAACGGAAGAAAGACTCACAGCGATCAAAGCATTGGTGCGCGTGCCCAGCGGTAACGAATATAACGCGACGGTAAAAGAATTTACGACCGAACCCGATCCAACAACAGGTACGTTTACTGTCACACTGTCGCTTCCTATGCCGGAAGAAGAGTACATCCTAGATGGTATGGCTGTTGAGGTAACGTCTAAAGACGAGAATGTTGGGCTTGATCTCAACCTAGGAATTAATGTCCCTATCGAAGCCATTTTTAATGCGGACGGTGACGAGCTAGGACGCGAAAATAAATTTGTTTGGGTGTTAAATGAGAACAATACAGTATCGCGCAAACAGGTGCGAGCAGGTAAGGCATCTAAAACGTCCATTCAAATCCTTGATGGTCTCATGCTCAAAGACAAAGTTGTGATTGCCGGTGTTTCTCGATTAAGGGATGGCATGAAAGTGGAAGTGATACAGGAAATGGCTACGCAGGAGGCCGGTCTATGAGCGATCTTAATAAATCAGCGCCTCAAAGTGATGATGATGTGACCGGTATTGCTGCGTACTTCATCCGAAATCGCGTCATCAGTTGGATGGTCGCACTGATATTTTTGATTGGTGGTATCGCCGCATTCTTTGGTTTAGGGCGTCTTGAGGACCCTGCTTTTACTATTAAAGATGCGATGGTAGTGACCTCTTACCCTGGTGCGACACCGCAACAAGTCGAAGAAGAAGTGACGTATCAAATCGAAAAAGCGATTCAGCAGCTTACTTATGTTGATGAAGTAAATTCGATTTCTAGCCGAGGCTTATCTCAAATCACGGTCACGATGAAGAACAATTATGGCCCTGATGATCTACCACAAATTTGGGATGAGTTGCGCCGTAAAGTGAACGACCTTAAAGGGACGTTGCCTCCAGGTGTGAATGAACCTCAAGTGATCGATGATTTTGGTGATGTTTACGGGATTTTGTTAGCGGTGACTGGCGACGGTTATAGCTATAAAGAGCTACTGGATTACGTCGATTACTTACGCCGAGAGCTCGAACTGGTTGATGGCGTGAGTAAAGTTTCGGTATCTGGGCAACAGCAAGAGCAAGTGTTCATCGAAGTATCGATGAAAAAATTGAGCAGTATAGGTCTTGCTCCGGATACCGTGTTTAATCTTCTTTCGACGCAAAACGTAGTTTCTGACGCAGGAGCGATCAGAATTGGTGATGAGTACATCAGAATTCAGCCGACTGGCGAGTTCCAGAGTGTGGATGAGCTAGGCGATTTGTTGATTACTGAGTCGGGTGCTCAGGGGCTCATCTTCTTGAAAGATGTGGCGGAAATAAAACGTGGTTACGTAGAAGTCCCGAATAATATTATTAATTTTAACGGAAGTCTTGCACTAAACGTCGGCGTTTCTTTTGCTGAAGGCGTCAACGTCGTTGAAGTCGGAAAAGCGTTTGATCATCGCCTTGCAGAGCTAAAGTACCAACAACCTGTTGGTATCGAAATCTCGGAAATTTACAGTCAGCCTAAAGAGGTGGATAAATCGGTTAGCGGTTTTGTTGTCAGCTTGGCTCAAGCTGTCGGTATCGTCATTATCGTACTTCTGTTCTTTATGGGGCTACGTTCTGGGCTACTTATCGGTTTAATCTTGCTGCTGACGGTGCTGGGTACGTTCATTTTCATGAAGTATCTCGCGATAGATTTACAGCGGATTTCATTAGGTGCCTTGGTTATCGCATTGGGTATGCTGGTGGACAATGCCATCGTTGTGGTTGAGGGGATTTTGATTGGTACTCAAAAAGGGCGAACTCGACTCCAAGCAGCGACCGACATTGTTACCCAAACAAAGTGGCCATTACTTGGGGCAACTGTGATTGCGGTAACTGCATTTGCGCCAATTGGACTGTCTGAAGACTCGACGGGCGAATACTGTGGCACTTTATTTACGGTTCTGCTGATCTCTTTAATGTTGAGCTGGTTTACCGCTATCTCGTTGACACCATTCTTTGCTGACATCTTCTTTAAAGGCCAGAAGATTAAACAAGGTGAAGGGGAAGAAAATGATCCATATAACGGGGTTATTTTCGTTATTTATAAAAAGTTTCTTCAGTTTTGTATGCGTCGTGCTTGGTTTACCGTTGTGGTGCTGATTGCGGGATTAGCGGCAAGTGTTTACGGGTTCACCTTTGTGAAGCAAGCGTTTTTCCCATCTTCGACAACGCCGATTTTTCAGTTAGATGTATGGATGCCAGAAGGAACTGATATTCGAGCAACTAACACAACGCTTAAAGAGTTAGAAAGTTGGTTAGCTAAGCAAGAGCATGTTGACCATATCACGACGACCGCGGGTAAAGGCTTACAGCGCTTCATGTTAACGTACGCGCCAGAGAAAAGTTATGCGGCTTATGGTGAGATAACCACTCGTATGGAAAACTACGAAGCGTTAAAACCATTAATGGCGAAGTTTCGAGAGTATTTAAAAGCCAACTACCCAGAAATCAATTACAAGCTCAAACAGATTGAATTAGGCCCTGGTGGTGGTGCAAAAATTGAAGCGCGCATTATTGGTTCAGATCCAACCGTCCTTCGTACGATAGCCGCTCAGGTCAAGGACATCATGTATGCCGATCCTCAGGCAACAAATATCAGGCATGATTGGCGTGAACGAACCCAAGTTCTTGAACCGCAGTTTAACGAGAGTCAGGCACGTCGCTATGGCATTACAAAATCAGATGTCGATGACTTCTTGTCTATGTCATTCTCTGGAATGACGATAGGCCTTTACCGAGACGGCACGACGCTCATGCCTATCGTGGCTCGCTTACCTGAAGATGAACGTATTGATATTCGTAACATCGAAGGCATGAAAATATGGAGTCCAGCACAGAGTGAGTTTATTCCACTTCAACAAGTCACAATGGGTTACGACATGCGTTGGGAGGATCCTATTATTGTGCGTAAGAACCGTAAGCGTATGCTCACTGTGATGGCAGACCCTGATATTCTAGGTGAAGAAACCGCATCGACGTTGCAAAAACGTTTACAGCCCCAAATCGAAGCGATTCAAATGCCTCCTGGCTATTCACTAGAGTGGGGTGGTGAATACGAATCTTCTGGTGATGCTCAAGAGTCGCTGTTTACTACCATGCCAATGGGGTACTTGTTCATGTTCTTGATCACTGTATTCCTATTTAACTCTATCAAAGAGCCACTCATTGTTTGGCTTACCGTGCCACTGGCGTTAATTGGTGTCACCACCGGTTTGTTGGCGCTCAACACGCCGTTTGGTTTTATGGCATTGCTCGGCTTCTTAAGCTTATCGGGAATGGTGCTCAAAAATGGCATCGTATTACTGGACCAAATTGAAATTGAAATGAAGTCCGGTAAAGAGGCTTATGACGCGGTCGTTGATGCTGCGGTAAGTCGCGTCCGTCCCGTTTGTATGGCTGCTATCACGACGATCCTTGGTATGATCCCACTGTTGCCAGATATTTTCTTCAAACCAATGGCGGTTACGATTATGTTTGGTTTGGGTTTTGCGACAGTCCTGACACTGATTGTCGTGCCAGTGTTGTATCGTTTGTTCCATAAAGTGGCAGTACCGAAACAGGCTTAGTGCTACTGATATAACGATGAAAAATATCGCGCCTCTAGCTCATCAGTTAGAGGCGCTTTTTAAGGAAGAATAATGACAGAACAAAAAACGTGTGCGTGGGCGATGAATCACCCATTAGAACGCGAATATCATGATTCCGAATGGGGCGTGCCAGTATATGACGACCAAGTCCTGTTTGAATTTATTACTTTGGAAGGTGCGCAAGCTGGGCTTAGCTGGATCACCATCCTTAAAAAACGCGAAGGTTACAGAGAAGCGTTCGAGAACTACGACCTAGATGCGTTGGAACAAAGAAATGAAGAACGCGCTGAATACATCGTGGAAAACTTCGATGTTGTGAGACATCGCGGAAAGATTAACTCGGTATTTAGTAATGCCAAAGCGGCTAAAGCGTTAATTGCTGAATACGGGAGTTTATCAGACGCGTTGTGGCAGTTCGTGGACGGTGAACCAATCGTCAATCAATGGCAACATATGAGTGACGTACCAGCTTCGACAGAGCAATCCAAAGCCATGAGTAAATTCCTAAAAAAGAAAGGCTTCAAGTTTGTCGGTGAAACCATCTGTTATGCTTTCATGCAAGCCGTCGGCATGGTGGATGACCATATCGTTGGATGTCCTAAAAAGCAGAATAAGTAACGTTTGGCGATTAAGCTAATGTTGTTAGTTCTGGCTATCATGAATACGTTCCAAAGCTTCGATTCGACGCCATTGAGTGGTATCGAAGCTTTGTTTTCTTAAAGCAATGATTTCTGCCTGTTTTTCGTCTTGCCCTAGAAAATCTCTATTCAGAATATTTTGACGCTGCTTTAAGTAAGTGGCGAGTTGAGTCTCAAATGATGCTCTTTGCTCATCAAGCTTTTGGAGCCTCTGCGCTCCGGCATCTCCTACCAGAGCAACACGGGCGATGTACTTGTCTTGTGAATCAAGCTGAGAAGCTTGCTCGAGCTGCTTTGCTAATGCGTTATTGCGTTCACTTTCTCGTATGTAATCCGGTTGTTCTGATAACGCTTGATTGAGAAGGTGTTCTTGACTCTCGCTATCCGATGCCTGTGTTTTAATCGTCAGCTTTTCTAAAGCAAGTTGGCGAAGTCGGTTTTCTTCGTCAAACAATTGGGTTATCTGCACCTCGTTAAAGTATTGAAGCTGTAAGTTCAGTATTGCTTCATTCAGCATGGTTAACTGTTCAAGCGTTAGGTGGTTGTGCTCAAAAGGCTCTAATGCAGAGAGTGCTTGCTTGTAGGAAAGGTAGGTTTGAAAAAGTTTGGCATCAATATTCAGAGTTTGCTTTGCTAAAGTGTCATCATTAACTTCCGCTTTGATCGTATCGAGATCTTCTTCGCCCAGCCGGCTAAGAGAATATTCGAAGAAGTCTTTTGGGGAAGAGACATCGGCGGCTATATCTTGCTGAGATTGCGAATGGTTAGAGGTTATCTCTTGTTGTTTGTCGCTTTGCAACAGAGAAAGCGCTCCCACGCCAAATATCGAGAGCAGGATAAAAGTGGTGAGAGCGACTTTCTTCATTGTGATGACCTCTTATAAACCTTGAAGTTTGAGACGATTTGCATGTTGGCGATAAAGCGTGACTGGATCGGTTTCAAAAAGATGATGAATACCGAGTAGGCCGTTAATTTCATCCAAATGGTTCATTTGATAATCATCACGTATGACTTTGCCCAAATGTGTGCTGCACGCACCAACTAAGCCATCATTTGGCCCATCAAAGGCTAAGCCAAGTACCATCATGGCAGCATCGGTCGGATCGAAAACGTTTGTAAAAGTGGATGATCCGGTCCATGAGTAGTAATAAACGCCATTTGAAGCCAGCAAGTCACCATTACCACATTCACTGGTAGGGACTCCCTCCGGGTAGTGTTGGTTAAACGCTAATGATCCTTCCGTGGTTAATGCTGCTAGTGAGGCTAAAGGGTCTTGGTCGAGATCAGAACCACCTGATAGAAGATTAATAAGAGTAGTTAAGCCTTGCGCCAGTTTTACCGCGAGCTGCTCACTACCCGAACCCTCAGATACGGTGCCACGAACTAAATCTGCCACTTTAGACCCTTTATTAACGCCTCCTATACTCGTAACTGATGCGACTAGGTCAGGACGGACAGAGGCAACATAGCGCGTTGTTGGACCACCATGACTGTGACCAATGAGATTGACTTTCTCTGCGCCTATTGCTGCAAGTAAGGTTTCTACTTGAGCAAGCAGTTGCTCCCCTCGAACTTCGCTGCTATTGGTCGCGGATACCTGTGCAACATAAACCGTAGCGCCATCTTTTGTTAAGGAATGTGGTATTCCGAAAAAGTAATCAACGCCTGCCAGGGTATCAAAACCAAACAAACCGTGAACCAGAACAATCGGATACTTGGTTTGGGTATAACCTGTTGCAGCGTATACGGAGGTTATTGGGACGGTAACTAAGGTAAAAAGCATTAGCGCTATAAATTTGAGTTTCAAAACTATCTCCTTGTGGTATGACCTCTTATGAATGATAAAAAGTAGGAGAGAAACTCTAAATTTGAAAAGCCTATTTATGGCACATTATTTCATTCTGTGACTGCTCAATTGAAAAACAACACAAATGATTAACATCAATTAATGGTTCGAGTGAATGTTAGTTAATTCTAATTAAGTCAGGGGTTTATAAAAACGCCCCGCAATGCAGGGCGATTCAATCATTGTTATAGGGAGACTTCTTTTTCAAGCATTAAGGCGTTATAACGCGCAAAACCAGCCTCTAAATCAGCGATCAAGTCATTTACGTCTTCTAAGCCAATATGAATACGAACCAAAGTACCTTCAAAGTGTGGGTGAGCTACGGTTCTCAGGCTGTTAAAGCTCTTAGGTTCGTTAGCTAGAATGAGGCTTTCATAACCGCCCCAAGAGTAACCCATACTGAAGTGTTTCATACCATCAAGCAGAGCCGTCGTCGCTTTTGGATAAGACGTTTTGAGAACAAATGAAAACAAGCCGTTTCCACCTGTGAAGTCTCGTTTGAAAAACTCATGGCCAGGGCTTGTTTCTAAAGCTGGATGGCGGACATGATCAACTTCTGGGCGAGAAGCGAGCCACTGAGCGACTTTTAAACTGCTTTCTGCGTGCTGTCTTAGGCGAACATCCAACGTGCGAATACCTCGAAGACCTAGGTATGCGTCGTCAGGAGAAACGCACTGACCCATCAGGTAGCTTTGTTCACGAAGCTGATCCCAATACTTTTCAGAAGCCACAGCAGTACCTAGCATGACATCTGAATGTCCAACGATATACTTAGTCGCCGCTTGAATGGAAATGTCTACGCCATGCTCGAAAGGAGAGAAGTTCACGCCAGCTCCCCATGTGTTGTCAAGCATCACAATGATATCTTGCTCGTGGGCAATGCGCGCTAATGTAGGTACATCTTGGACTTCCATGGTTATTGAACCAGGAGATTCTAAGAAAAGGACTTTGGTATTCGGCTGAATCAAGTCTCGGATACCTTCACCGATCATTGGGTCATAATAGGTGGTTTCGATGCCCATTTTCTTCATGATGGTGTTACAAAAGTCACGAGTTGGTTCGTAACAAGTGTCCACCATTAGAATGTGATCGCCAGTTTCAACGAAAGAGAGGATGGCGTTTGAAATTGCTGCCGTTCCACAAGGGTAAAGCGCGCAACCAGCTCCACCTTCAATCTCAACCATTGCGTCTTGGAAAGCAAAGTGCGTGTTGGTGCCTCGGCGACCATAAAACAACGTTTTGTTTGCACGATTAATGGTGGCTTGGTTCTTTTCTGCAACTGTATTGAATACCACAGTTGAAGCGCGTTGAACGGGTGGGTTTACAACACCATTTGTCCACTTTTTATCGCGGCCAGCGGTAATGAGTTTGGTTTTTTTTCCCTCTGACATAAAAGTTCCCTGTCTTAAAGATTGCGGTTTGGAATATTTAAAACATGGACGACGTAGGTTATGCAAGGGAAAAGTCAGCTATCAGCCAATAACAGCCAAGATGAACAGGTAATGATGTCGAGAGGTATCGTGTAGATAGGGAGCTAAAAGAACAAACCTCCAGCAGGATGCATGTAGCGCTGGAGGTTTTTTAGTCGGTGTATTTGAGGTATTAAAGGAGTGGATTGAAGAGATAGAACACTCGCTCTAAGAACCGAGAAAATAGGCTCCTTTTCTCCCATTCTTCCAATACAACAGTGTGAGATTGCTTAATATAGCTATCTTGTAACCAAGACATTTGCTTGGTGAACTCTTCGTCATCAACGGCGAGGGTCACTTCGAAGTTCAGCCACAAGCTGCGCATATCCATGTTTACGGTGCCAACTAAACAGAATTGGTCGTCAATTACGACAGATTTTGTATGCAGCAAACCACCATAAAACTCATAAATCTTGACCCCTGCACTCAAGAGCTCACTATAAAAAGCGCGTGACGCCCATTGTACCATCATAGAGTCATTTTTATGGGGAATAATGAGTTCAACGTCAATGCCTCGTTGTGCTGTCATCTTTAACGTTTCGAGTAAATCAGCATTGGGCACGAAATATGGTGTTGTGATTCGTACCGAGCGATTGGCTTGGTTTATTGCCAATGTTAATACTTGATAGATCAGATATTCCGGCATACCTGGGCCAGAAGGCACAACCTGAATAGGGTGTTGGAATTCACTCTCATCGATCTTGCATTCAGGTAGTCTCGGTAAATGACGTTCGCCAGTTTCGACTTCCCAATCCCAACAGTGGATGGCACTCAATACGTTTACCGTTGGTCCCGTAATGCGAACCATGATGTCCACCCAATGCCCGACGCCACTGTTTTGCTTGAAGTAAGCCGGGTCAACCAAGTTCATTGAACCTGTATAAGCAATTTCATCATCAATTACGATGATCTTGCGATGTTGGCGAAGATCAAGACGACGTAAGAAAATACGCCACATCTTCACTTCTAGCGCTTGAATAACTTCAATTCCAGCATCCTGCATCATTCGATACCAAGGACTTCTGAAAAAACGCGGGCTACCTGCTGAATCGAGCAATAGTTTGACATCTACGCCGCGTTTAGCCGCTTGGATAAGTGCAGAAGCGACAGAGTCAGCCAAACCACCCGGATGCCAAATGTAGAATACCATTCGAATACTGCTCTGCGCGTTTTCGATGTCTTCAATAATGGAATGCAAAATCTCATTAGGTGACTGTTGCAGCGACAATGTATTGCCGCTCAATGCGGGAAGACCAAGGCGGTTGTTACAAAGTTCATCGATTCGGTAGATGTGCCTTCCCATCGTTTCTGGGTTGTGCGCGTTACAGTCGTTAAGTTGACTGAACCACTTCTCGAATGGTGTAAACATCTCTTTCGCACGTTCGGCTCGTTTTCTGCCTAAGTTCAGTTCACCGAAGAGGAAATAACATGCGACACCCAGAACGGGAAGGATATAAATGATCATTAGCCAAGCTAAAGACACGCTCACTGCACGGCGCTTTAAAACGACACGAATGGTCACACCTGCGACCAGTAACCAATATAGCCCAATGCCAGCTAAAGTAAGAAAGTGATAAAACTTGTCCATATACGCTCAGAGTAATATGCCCTTCTAGGATATTAAGCATAAAAGTGGGTTGGGGGAATAGATTTCCCATTTAGACGTGGGATTGACCTTATATGAGGAACGAATTTCATAACAGCTGATTCTGTTATTTTAATGTGAAAAATAAGGTCATTCTTTAACTTTTGAACAAAAAAGCAGCATTTAACCTGCGTAACTCGACACTTGTGCGATAAATGTACTTTTTTGGGGTTCCAATTTTAAAGGGGAGCTGCTTTACTTTCTAGACATAGTGCGTCGAACGCTTATTTTATAAGTGTACAATAATTTTTACATAAACTTTTTAGACGCCTATCTCTATGCATACACAACAAACTAATTTTGGAGAAAAAGCGTGGCTACAACTAATACAGCAGCACCACGTGATACGTGGGGGTCTAAACTAGGCTTCGTAATGGCAGCAGCGGGTTCCGCTGTCGGTTTAGGCAATATATGGAAATTCCCTTACACAGCAGGTGAGAGTGGCGGCGGTGCATTCGTTGCTATCTATCTTATCTTTGTAATTTTTATCGGCTTTAGCGTGATGCTGACAGAGTTCGCTATTGGTCGTAAGACAGGTCTTTCTGCCGTAGGTGCATTCAAAACAACTGACCGACGCTGGACGTTTACTGGCGTTATGGGAGTCTTCAGTGGTCTTTTGATCATGGGCTTCTACCCTGTGGTTGGTGGTTGGGCATTGGCCTACATCTTTAAAGTGGGTGGTGGTCTACTCAGCGCGCCAGAAGCAATTGGCGACAGCTTTGGCGGTTTCATCTCAGATCCGATTCAACCTTTAATGTGGATGGGTGTTTACCTGTTCCTTAACGTCATGATTGTGATGAAAGGGATTTCGGGTGGTATTGAGAAAGCCGGTAAGGTTCTGATGCCGCTTCTGTTCTTAATCCTAATCGTTGTTTCTGTTAAAGGCTTGATGCTGCCAGGTGCAATGGCTGGCCTTGAGTTCTTATTCATGCCGGACTTTTCTAAAGTCGACAGCAACGTGGTTCTTGCTGCACTAGGACAAGCGTTCTTCTCACTTAGCTTAGGTATGGGTTGTATGATGACGTACGGTTCTTACCTGAAGAAGAAAGAGAACCTAGTTCAAACAACCGGTATGGTTACAGCGATGGATACTGGTGTCGCGATTCTTGCTGGTGTTGCTATGTTCCCAGCAATGTTTGCCTTTGGCATGGAGCCTGCGGCAGGCCCTGGTCTTGTATTCGTTGTCGTTCCTCAGCTATTTGCTGAAATGGGCGGTGTGATTGGGTTGCTATTCGCGTTGTTATTTTTCATCGGTTTGACGGTGGCGGCATTAACTTCTTCAGTATCACTATTGGAAGTTGTCGTGTCTTACCTAATTGACGAGAAAGGCATGAAGCGCTCTAACGCAGTTCTGTCTGCAAGTGCAGTTATGGCGGCATTATGTATTTTTGCGTCACTATCGTTAGGTGGAATGGGACCAACGCTGTTTGGTACCGGTGCCTTTGATATCTTCGACTTGCTAACGGACAAAATCTTCTTAGCGGTTGGTGGTATGTTGGTTTGTATCTTTGCAGGATGGCGCCTAAGCCGTGCTGAGCTAGAAAAAGAGATCACTAATGACGGCGAAGTATCCTTCCCGCTATTTGGATTGTGGTACAACCTAGTTAAATACCTGATTCCTGTTGCGATTGCTATTGTTGCCTTCATGGGGATTAAGTCTGGCTTTGATAGTGGCAAAGGTGAAATCATGCTGCTGGGTATCGCAATCATTGGTCTTGCTGGCATTTTCTCGAAGAAGCTTTAGCAAATACCTTGGGGGCAAGCCTCGATAGCTTTGTCCGATAACTTATGTATACTGCTGGCTCCAAACGTGGAGCCAGTTTTTTATGTTCGATATTCTACATACCCATCCCGATTTTCTGATCATCAATAAGCATCCCAACGTCTCTGTTCATAAAGACGATGGCGACACAATGCTGCTGCAAGAAGTGGCTAAGCAGAGTGGTGATCAGCAGCTCTATCTTATCCATCGCTTGGATAAAATGACATCGGGTATTCTGCTCCTCGGACGCAACGCCAAAGCGGCCAGTGCGTTATCGCAAGCTTTTGCTGACCGCCAAGTGGAAAAGTTCTATCTGGCGATTGGCTCTAAAAAGCCGAAAAAGAAACAAGGTTTGGTCGTTGGTGATATGGAGCGTTCGCGCCGTTCATCATGGAAGCTGGTCAACAGCAAAAATAACCCAGCCGTCACCCAGTTTTTCTCTCTTGCGGCAGAGCCCGGAGAGCGCCTATTTTTATGTAAGCCACACACTGGTAAAACGCATCAAATCCGCGTGGCATTAAAATCGGTTGGCTCAGGTATTGTTGGCGACCCGATTTACAATGCAGGCAATGAGGCTGATCGCGGTTATCTGCATGCATTTTCACTTTGCTTCCAATACCGAGATGAGCAATATCGCTTTGTTTGCGACCCACGAGAATACCAAGTGCTGGGTAACAAATGGCACAGTGAAATCGTCTCTCAGGGTTTGGATACTTGGCTTTCCCCTTGGGAACTGAACTGGCCTACGATCAAATAACCGTCACAAAGAAAACTAATAAGAGAACTCGATGCAAGCATCACAACTTCCGCTGTTTTTTCAGCATCTAGAAACCGAGCTCGCGCAAGCTCCGAACGAAATTCGTCGACTGTTTCATGGTCGTGGCCGTCGTTTTGAGGGCTTAGAGCAAATTACCTGTGATTGGTTACAAGGTCAGTTGATCATCAACTTGTTTAAAGAAGTCGACGACGCGTTTCTCGCTGAGCTGAAAAGCGGCCTCAATGCGTTGGCACTATCACCACTGTGGGCAGACAAGCAAGGTCGTACTATGGTTCTTCAGCACCGTTATGCCGATGGTGCGCCTTCAGAAGTGCTTGTCGGTGAATTAGACGCTCGCCCTGTCGTTGAAGAAAGCGGTTTGAAATACCAATTGGATATTGGCCGCAACCAAAACTTCGGTCTGTTTTTGGACATGCGCTACGGTCGTGATTGGGTACGGGAAAATGCGAAGCATAAAAACGTGCTTAACTTGTTTGCTTACACGTGTGGCTTTTCTGTCGCTGCCATTGCAGGTGGCGCAGATAAAGTGGTTAACGTCGACATGGCGAAAGCGTCGCTGTCTAAAGGTCGTGAGAACCACAAGCTAAATGGTCATAACATCAACCAGGTAAGCTTTATGGGACACGATATCTTTAAATCTTGGGGTAAGATTAAGAAATCTGGTCAGTATGATTTGATCATTATCGATCCGCCTTCATTCCAGAAAGGCAGCTTTGCGCTGACTAAAGACTACAAAAAGATTCTACGTCGATTGCCGGATTTGTTGGCAGAAGGCGGTCAAGTGATGGCATGTGTGAACTCACCATCTGTGACAAGCGACTTCTTGATTGAAAGCATGAAAGAAGAAGCGCCAGAGTTGACATTCCGTGAGCGTCTGGATAACCCACCAGAGTTTATGGACGTAGACAGCGAAGCAGCATTGAAAGTGTTGCTGTTTAGCGAGAAGCAATGACGACGAAACGAAAGTTGTACCTATCTATAATACCAGCCGTTTGAGTACGGCTGGCATCTCCGCGATACCCCGTCAATCTGAATAGCGAGACGCGAGTGTGATTCAGAGTCTATTATCAGAGTGAGTTATTCCTAACACGCTGATATTAGATTCCTGACCTCGCCTAGGCTCGTCGCAATGACGGGAAACAATAAAAGATCGATACCAGCAGCATTAACCGATCTGCACTTCAAGATCCGCTTCGATGGTTGATGAGCAGGCGAGCACATAGCCTTGTTCAATTTCTTCTTGCGTCAATGTTTCTAGGCTGGTGGAAGAGACGTTGCCTTTACGAACCTTGCATTTACACGAGCCACAAATCCCGCTTCGACAAGCGACGATTAATGGTAAACCTGCGCCTTCGAGCGCATCGGCCAGTACCTGACCTTTTTGCGCATCAATGGTTTGAGCAAAATCAGGAACAAAAATGTTAACCGTCTCATCGGAGACCGATGTTTCTGCGCCAGTCGCTGGCGTAAAACTCTCTTGGTAGAAGTTCATCATGTCAAAACCAAGGTCATTCAAATAGCCGCGAACATCTTGCATAAACTGGCTTGGACCACACAGGTAAACGGTGCGCTGTTTGAAATCAGGAACAAGCTCTTTAAGCCAGTCGGCATTCAAACGACCTTGTGGGTGCGATGTTCCTTCTCGGTTTTTCAGCAACAGCTTTAAATGGAAGTTGGGATACACAGCGTCGAACGTTTCTAGCTGGTCGTAGTAAATCGTCTCTTCTGGGCTGCGTGCAATATGAAGAAATGCGATGTCCACATCGTTGTCGTTTTCATCTTGATTACTCAGCCAGTGTTTTGCCATCGAAAATACGGGCGTGACGCCGCAACCTGCACTGATAAGCAAGGCTTTTGTTTCGCCATTACGTAAAACGGGTGGGTGGTCAATGCAGTTAAACTCGCCCGCTGGTGGTAATGCTTGAACGGTATCACCGAGCAGCAGCGAGTCAACGATGTAGTTCGATACTTTACCGCCAGATACTCGTTTGATGGTGAGTTGAAGGTGATCGTCTTCATTGATTGAGCTGATTGAATAGGCACGAAACTCCATTTTTCCATCAATTTCGACGCCTAAGTTAATAAACTGGCCTGGCTTAAACTGAAACAGAAGTGATTCGGTTAGTTCGGCCAATTTTATGCTGACGGTGTCGTGTGTTTCGAAGTATTTGTCGATGCAACGGAGTGTGACGGGTTGGTTACCTTGCCATTCAAAAAACATAACAATCTCTTTGGTTGTGGCTATTTTTAGTTCGAAATAGATAGCGCCTCCACGTAAGGAGGCGCGAACAAGCAGGTTTATTAGGCTGCTAGGATGGCTTTTAGATCATCCTGAACATTGCCAATACTGCGCATATCGAACTTCTCTTGGATGATGGCGATTAGGTTTGGCGTTAGGAATGCCGGTGCAGTGGGGCCTGTGTAAATGCCTTTCACGCCCAATGCAAATAGCGTTAGCAAGATAACGATCGCTTTTTGCTCGAACCAAGAAAGCACAAGCGTGAGTGGCAGTTCATTGATGTCACAGTCAAACTCTTTCGCCAGTGCAAGTGCAAGCTGGATTGCAGAGTAAGCATCGTTACATTGGCCCACATCCAATAGGCGAGGAATGCCGTTGATATCGCCAAACGTATTCTTGTTGAAGCGGAACTTACCACACGCCAAGGTCAGGATTAGCGTGTCTTCTGGTGCTTCAGCCGTAAAATCGGTGTAGTAGCTACGTTCCGCTTTATCGCCGTCACAACCGCCGACTAGGAAGAAGTGCTTGATGTTGCCTTGCTTCACTTGGTAGATAACCGCAGGGGCGGCGTTCATCAGTGCATTTCGACCAAAACCAACCGTGATGTGGTGTTCGATTTCATCGTGTTGGAAACCATCTTGCGCTAGAGCACATTCAATCACTTGGCTAAAATCATCGCCTTCGATGTGAGCCACACCAGGCCAGC
Organism: Vibrio sp. 947; assembly: GCF_033339115.1. Classification (NCBI taxonomy): domain Bacteria; kingdom Pseudomonadati; phylum Pseudomonadota; class Gammaproteobacteria; order Vibrionales; family Vibrionaceae; genus Vibrio; species Vibrio sp. 947. The sequence continues at coordinate 248,718 of NZ_JAWOTX010000002.1, forward strand.
CAACAATACTACGAGTGAATAAACGGTCTGCGTATTGACCCACATTTGGATTCAACAAGCAGTTTGACGTCATTACGATTGCGCCAGGGAAGTTTGCGAATTCTTTCTGTTGGTTTTGCCATGCGCTGCCGTAGTTGCCGACAAGATGAGGATATTTCTTCAGCTCAGGGTAGCCGTGTGCAGGCAGCATTTCACCATTGGTGTAAACGTTAATGCCTTTGCCTTCGGTCTGTTGCAGGATTTTTTCTAGGTCATGCAAATCATGGCCAGAAACAAGAATACATTTACCTTTTACTGGCTTGACGTTCACCGTGGTTGGTTCTGGATGGCCGAAGGTCGTTGTTTCACCTTGGTCGAGCATTTCCATCACTTTGTAGTTCATCAGGCCGATGCGCATTGAGCAATCAAGTAGTTCGCCGAGATCTTCAGGGTCTGTGCCCAACCACGCCATGATTTCATGGTATTCGGCATAGATATCGTTGTTGGTTTGCTCAAGAACACGTGCGTGCTCCATGTACGCGGCTGCACCTTTAAGTCCGTATAGGCAAAGTAGGCGTAGGCCAATAACATCTTCATGTACTTGGTCCTTACCACGGTTCACCGCGACTTGAGGAGCAAAAGTTAAGGTCGCTTCTGCGCTGTTTGGTAGCTCGAAGTTGGCAACGGCAGGAATGTCAGTAAGGTTGGTGTTTGACAAAGTCGCAGCAGACATTACTTGCTCTTTTAACAATGCTTTGTACGTTGCGGCTTGAGAAGTTAACTCTAGGATGCGTTCAGGGTCGAAGTTAACGTTCGTCAATGTAGAGAAAAATGCCTTGGGTGCCCATTGGTTGATTTCATCGTTAATGATGTTGAATTCAAGTGCTTTTGATGCCCAAAAAGAAACCCCTTGCAGTGTGTAAACCAACACGTCTTGCAGGTCAGATACTTCAGAAGTTTTACCACACATACCTTGTGCAAAAGAACAACCTTTAACAGCAGGGGTTTGAATTGTCTGTTCACATTGAATACAGAACATATTGGGTTCTCCAGTGATTGTTTTAATAGTCGTGATGTTGACCACTAGAGAGCAGAATGCGTGCCAATTATTATCTTGTTGATTTTTAATGATGTTATTTGTTTTTGATAGGGCGAGTGATGTAATTAAGACAACGTAAATGATGTCTTAATTACATCAGCTTCTTGTGGTCGGTTATTTATTGATCCCGAGCTTTTTACCCATCCGATATAAGTTCCCGCGATCCATTTGTAAAAACTCCGCTGCTTTTGCCCAAACGCCACCAGTTTGGCTCAAAGCATGTTCAATTAAATCACGTTGATAGCTTTCTATTAGCTCTCGCATTGGCTGGCTTTCTTTGGGTAAATAATGCGATGTGTTTTTTACATCATCGAGAGCCAATGAGGTGTCGAAATGGTTAAGCATGATCGTGCTTGCGCCTTGTTGAATGGCGTGTAAAGCCGCGCGAGTTAACGTATGTTCGAGCTCGCGTACGTTTCCGTACCAAGGTGAAGACTCCAGTTGAGCCAACACCTTAGGGTGAACGTGCAGGTTGGGCGCATTAAATTGTTGGCGTACTTTTTCTAACAGGTATCCTGCTAAAACGGGCATATCCCCGTCACGGGCACGCAGTGGGGGGACTTGGATTGGGAACACGTTTAAACGGTGGAAAAGGTCTGCTCGAAACGTGCCAGCTTCGACCTCTTTTTCTAATTGTCGATTGGTCGCGGCGATGATGCGCACATTGACCATCAAATGCTGATCGCTACCCACACGTTGCAGCTCGCCTTGCTGAATTACGCGCAGCAATTTTGCTTGCAAAATCATAGGCAGTTCGCCCACTTCATCAAGGAAAATCGTTCCACCGTCTGCCAGTTCAAACTTACCGGCACGGTGGCTATTAGCACCTGTAAATGCGCCTTTGACATGGCCAAACAGTTCACTCTCAGCCAGACCTTCAGGCAGGGCCGCACAGTTGACGTAAATCATCGGCTTATCGCTACGATGAGATTGCGCGTGTACCGAGTGCGCGACCAGTTCTTTACCAGTACCGGTCTCTCCTGTGATAAGTACTGCGTAATCTGATTGAGCAACAGTCGCAATGTTGTTTCGTAACTGGTTGATCTGTGGACTCAAACCCACCATTTCGCCATGTTGAGAACGGGCTTGCTGGATAAGGGTTTGAGTGACGCTTTTTTGCTTCTGGTTTTGCGCTTTGAGCGCTTTTAACTGAGCAATGTTACGCAATGTCGCAGCGGTCAAAGCCGCAAAGGTTTCGATAGCGACAGGATCGATGCCATCAAACGCGCCCACCGTTAGTGCATCCATCGTTAGTGCGCCAACAAGTTGGCCTTCGACATACAAGCTAAAGCCCATGCAATCGTGAACATCAATACATTGGTCTTCAGTTAATAGTGTGCCGTCGAAAGGATCCGGCAGTGAACAATCGGCATCGAAACGCACCGGTTCACGGCTATGAATAATGGCATCTAAGCGAGGGTGCGCCTTGGGGAAATAGCGACGACCTAAGACCGAGCTGGATAAGCCTTTTACCGCGACAGGAGTTAGAAAACCATCCTCATCGAAGATAAACAGGCAGCTCGCATCACATGGGAATACTTGCGCGACCCCATCAATGAGATTTTGATATTGCTGCTCGTGAGAGCGATTTGAGCTGAGGTTTAGCGCGATATTAAGGAGTACGTGGTCAACAGTCGGAGTCATAACAAGCCCAAAGTTATCTGGAATGGGCTCATGCTAGCAACTTGATGTCATTTGAACATCGAAAGGTGTGGGAGATTGATGTTCCATTGACGACGATCAAGTTTGATACGAAAAGAAACGCGCAAGTTAACAAGCCAGTGATGTAAGCTTGCGCGGGTTAGGTGTTTGAATCAAAGCAGGCCAAAGGTTTGGTTCGTCCGAATTAACGAGGAACGACTCTGGCGTCATTACCAGAAACATTGATTTGGACCGCTTGGCCTGGTTGGAAAATCATGTTTGGATTTGCTTCTTGAACAATAGAGATAATCTTTCCGTCCTCTAAACGAATGGTCAGATTCACGCCATTTCTTTTCGCGGTTGCTTCAGCCGCTTTGCTGCCTGCATAGCCACCCAATAGACCACCACCAATGGCAGCGATATCCGAGCCAGAACCGCCCCCAACTTTTGAGCCTAAGATCCCGCCCACGGCAGCACCAGCGATGGTGCCAATGGCATTGGATTGGGTAGAGGCATCAATGGTTACGGGTTCTACTTTTTCTACTGTGCCGTAGTAAACCTGCTGAACTTTGCGAGTGTCGGATGAGCCGTATGCATCTCCGTACGGGTTAGGTGAGCTACAGCCGCCAAGCACGAGCGCACAAGTAATGGTGAGCAACATGCCTAAATTGATCTGTTTTTTCATATAGCCTCCGAATGGTTTCTTCATTCAAAGAGTATATACCCCAATTTAACCTGCGTTTTGGTGCTTTATAAAACAGTGGCTTAGCGGCCTGTCCCTTAAGGAAACGCGATTGTCTAAGCAGTATTAATGATCGTTAAGCGTATGAAACCCTGAATAAATACGTGTAAAAGTAGTAAACCAGCATGCCGCGCCAAAGATATACGCGATGACGGCAAAGTGTTGCGGTAGCAAACAAAATAAAATCAAGCAGCCAATGGTTTCTGTACCTTCGGTTAAGCCGCTCATGTAGTAAAGCGATTTGTTTTTATATACCGGATTATCGATGCCTTGTTTTCCTGCCATGATGGCAAAAGCCAAAAAGCTACTACCAGTGCCGATGAAGGAAAAAATCAAAAATGCGCCTGCAACGGCATTGTGCTCTGGGTTGGCAAGCACAAAGCCAAAAGGAATCAACGAATAGAACAAAAAATCTAAGCTGATATCAAGAAAACCACCCGCATCGGTAATGCCCAGAATCCTTGCCAGTGCTCCGTCTAACCCATCACAGATTCTGTTCAGCAAAATAAACAGCAACGCCAACAAGTACTGTTCGGCGAGCAAAGCAGGCAGGGCAAAACAGCCAAGCACAAAACCAAATACTGTCGTCTGATTTGCAGTGATACCACATTTATCGATATATGTCGCACTGAGTGCCAGCGGTTTGCGGATGAGCTTTATACTCAGGCTATCAAGCATGATTTGTCTCCCACGGCCAGTTTATGCAGCGGCTGCCATCAGGAATATCGTCTTCATCGTGCGTTACCATCAAAGTAGGGATGTTCGCTTGCTGCAATTGTTCGACCACCCAATTGCGAAATTGTACACGCAGGTCTTTATCCAACTTGCTATAGGGCTCATCAAGTAGCGCAACTTTCGGCTTTGCTAGCAGCATACGAGTCAATGAGATACGGGCGCGTTGCCCTCCCGAGATTTGGTCAGGAAAGGACTCTGCTAGCTTGGTCAATGAAATGTTCTTCAGTGCTTGCATGGCGTGAGCTTTACGCTCTTCACCTTTGATTGAGTTTGGTAGCGCGAAGGCAAGGTTCTCCCACACCGTTAAATGAGGGAAGAGCAAATCTTCTTGGAACAGAATACCGACCTGACGCTTATGGGCAGGGAGGGCATCCAACTTTTCGTTATCAAGCGTAATGGCTCCAGAGTAATTGAACTCGGCGGATAGGTGCCCGGCAATGGCATCCAACAAAGTGGATTTACCACAACCGCTAGGCCCCATCAGGGTAACGATTTCACCTTTTTCTACGGTCATATTAAACGCCGAGAAAAGCGCGTCGCCATTGGTTTTACGGATGGCGAGGTTTTCGAGACAAAGACTCATTCAGTAGTAAACCTTTTATAGACAAGCGGCGATACGTCCTGTGCAAGTGGCTAAGCAGTATCGCAAAAGAGAAGAACATGAATGGCAGCAGAGCTTGCCAAATGGCGTAAATAGCGGTGACACGTCGGTCAAAACCACTGGATAGTGCAACGGCTTCGGTTGTGATGGTGCTAATGCGCCCAGCCCCTAGCACTAATGTAGGTAGGTATTGCGCTAGGCTGACACTAATACCGACAGCCCACGCGAATGCAATCGCAGGTAGGAGGATTGGCAGTTTCACTTTTAACCAAGCTTGCATCGGTGTTTTACCCAAGCTGAGTGCGACGCGAGTTAAGCTGTTATCGAAGCTGCGCCACGGCCCGTCTAGCGAGAGGTAAATAAATGGGAATGCGAAGAACACATGCGCCCAGCATACCCAAAAGAAATACGCGTTACTGTTTAAGTACAGTGTTACCACTTGCATACCGAATAGCACCGATAATTGAGGAATCAGCATCGGGATGGCGATGATGTAACCGGGTATCTGCCAGCGATAACGAAGGCGATACTCATGTGCTATTAAAGCAAGAACTAGCGCGATAGTCGCGCTGATCAGGGCGATTGACATACTTTGCTCTAGAGTCCCTAGAATACTGTGCCATTCGTATTCCCAAAAACGCAGGCTGTAACGGCTTGGGAGCAAATCTGGAAAGCGCCAACGTTGAGCAAAGCTCCACAGCACCATGAGTGGAATCATTAGAAGTGCAAGTAGCGCAATCAGTGAAAATAGGGTTTTACCGGGTAAACGAAACCCGTTTCGACCAGAGTACTGCCAGCGTTTGAAGCCTTTGGTCGTTAACCATTCCACCAATCGAGCGAAACCAATCAAAAGACTAGCCATCACAAACAGTATTACTGCGCCAGCGGCCGCTCTTGGTAGGAGCGATAAATCTGGATCGTTAAACCATTGCCATACCAAAACCGCAAACGTCGGCGGGTTGGTAGGGCCAATAATCAGGGCGACATCGACAACGGACAAACTGTAAGCCAATACCGCCAGCATTGGGAAACGAAGTTTTGCTAACCATTGCGGAAATACGCATTTCCACCACGCTTGCGCCGAACTATAGCCCATCGAGTGACTGACTTTTTCAACCTTATCGACTTTCAATTGCTGAAGGATCGGAATACTCATCAACAATAAAAACGGCACTTCTTTAATCGCAAGCATGATGACCAAACCGAGTGCATGTGGGTCTTTAATCAACAATGCTAAGTCATTCACCGTTTGTGCATTCGGGTCGTAACCAAACAGTTGGTTGAGAACACGAACGCCCATACCAGTTGGGGCAAACAAGAACGCAAAGCCAATTGCAAACGCGACGTGCGGCATCGCGAGAAGTGGGGAAAGGCTAACTTCAATTTTTCGCCAAAACTTGCTGCCCCAAGACGCCTGTAGAATGGCAAACGTGATGAAGCAAGCCAAGTAGCTACTGAAAATGGCGGAGTAGAAAGTAAGCCCGATGGATGTCCAAACACCTTCCCAATCAAAGACGGCATTGAAGCCATCAAAAGAAAAGTGGTGTAGACCGATAGGAGGTACATAACCGAGCGCAGAGACCACCACTCCAAGTAGTCCCGGAATGGTAGGCAAAATACAAACTGCGATAATGACTAAATACAGCGCTCTTAACATGGATTCTTACTAATTCCCGTAGCGTTTCAACCATTCTTTTTCCAACGCCGCTTGCCAACTTGGATGTGGCTCAGCGATGGATTTGAATTGTTGAGTGTTTTTGGCCGAACCAGTTAGGTATTGGTTGCTTAGTACCGAAGGGTCGCCCCAGATGTTTAGGTTACCTTTGCGAGACTGTGCTTCAGGGCTCAATAAAAAGTTTATCGCAACTTGTGCACCAGCACTGGCATTTGCGTTCCAAGGAATCGCTAAAAAGTGGATATTTGAGAGTGCTCCTGCGTCCATTGCGTACGCTTTGGTGCTCTCTGCAAGATTACCGCTCGACTGCGCAGAGAAAACCGCGTTCGGGTTAAAGGTAATCGCCAGGTCAGTCTGACCATCATCTAGTAGCTGAAGGGTTTCTGCTGTACCGCCTGGAAACTGCTTACCACCGCGCCAAGCGACTTTATGGAACTCATCTAGATAAGACCACAGCGGTTGAGTGACTTGTTCAAACGTGTCATCGGTAATTGGTTGTTGCAGCTCAGGGGCGTTGTTAGACAGTTCAATGAGTAATGCTTTGATAAAGCTTGTGCCATGAAACTCTGGTGGTCGAGGGTAAGTCAGGCGATTCGGGAACGCTTTTGCATAGCTCAGCATTTCTGAGAATGATTTTGGAGGGTTATGGAGGGTTTGCTCGTCATGGATAAACACTAATTGTCCTACTCCCCAAGGTGCTTCTAGACCTTCTGTTGGCTCGGAGAAGTCCACATCAATTGGTAGAGATTTATCCACATATTGCCAGCTTGGCAAACCTTCGACAAAAGGACCAAATAGCAATTGGTTATCCTTCATTGATTTGAAGTTTTCGCCATTGATCCAAACCATATCAACACTACCACCGCTGTTTTTGCCTGCCGCTTTTTCTGCGATAAGTCGAGTAGTGGTCTCAGAAATATCAGTTACTTTAACGTGGTTTAGCGTCACGTTATAACGTGATTTTAGCTCTCTACTCGCCCACTGTATGTAGCGATTAATTTCTTGGCTCCCGCCCCAAGCATGAAAGTAGACGGATTGCCCGTCGGCTTGCTGTTCGATTTTTTGCCATTCGCTATTCACTGATGAATCGGCAAAAGAAGGTGTCGCAAAAGTCGTGGCTAAAATGCCAATGCTGCTGAGTAGCTTTTTCATATCTATTCCGTGTTATGTCTTTTGGTTCTTGCTTTCGTTTCTATTGACGTTTTCGCAAGTCGTTCCGCTCTGTTACAAGGATAGTAATTCATCTCTCTCTATTATCAATGCCAATCCCAAACGGAATCACTCATTGATTCAAAGAATTACTCTCAATGTGAAGCAAAACGAATAAAGGACAAATTTGGTGTCATTTTAGGAGCGGACCGTTTGTTTGAGGATATTCTTTCAAGTAATTGAAAATTATTGTCCCCAGAGATATGAATAGGTTGTTTTACAGAGCAAAATTGATGTCTAAAGCATGGAATTGAGGGCGAAAAGAGAAAGAAAGTTGGCCATTTAAATGACTTTAGCATGCATGACTAACGATTCATCGATATAAAAAAAGCAGCCGTTTGGCTGCTTTAAGATACTATCTGGTTTACTTAGTTGGGATTAGTTTACCCAGTCACGTAGTGTAAACGTCAATTCGTGATCGGCACTTTTCAGAACAAGACCATCTTTAGTTAGCGTGATATCGCTCCAGTTAGATAGTGTTTGTGTCATTGCGTTTTCGATCTTCATTTGATCTTCCATACACATCTTCATGGTCATGCCCATTTTTTCGATGCGTAGTTGGTTGTTTTTCAGCTCGGCTTGACCGAAGAAGTTGTTACAACCTGCGTTGCCGTTTGCGGTTAGATTTTCACCGATTTCTAGGCGAGCCGCTTTTTGGTGTTCGTCTAGAACGATATTTTTGCCATCAACTTGAACAAGTTCCCAGTTGTGGTGCTGCAAATCTTGAGCCGTTATTTCTTTCACATCATCACCGTTGCTAGCACAAGCAGTCATAAGAACAGGGAGAGAGATTGCTGTAACTAACGTTTTTAGGCTAAGCTTCATTTTATAGACTCCGTTTTTATAAACGCGGTAAGTATAAGTAATAAAACACTGTTTTTGTCAGCATAAGGTTATGGTTTCGTATGTTTTTGACATAACGAAGTATATAGCAAGTTTTGTTGCTGACTAATCTTCTCATTATTTAAACTAGGCCAATACGCCCTAATATGGAAAGAGCGGTTTTAGTATGGAGCAACTGGAGTTTTTTACTGTCCCAAGCCCTTGTGTTGGAGTATGTACCTCCGATGAAAAAGGGTATTGCAAGGGGTGTATGAGAAAGAGAGAGGAAAGGTTTAATTGGCTTAACTTAACCCCCGCTCAGCAGTTGCACGTTATTAAGTTGTGTCGTCAAAGGTACAGAAGAAAGATGTTGGCAGGGAAGACGAAGCCAGAACAGCTTCAAGATGAGTCATCGCCTCAACAAGACTTATTCTAGAACTCTTGTTCAGTCTGTGGGTTACGCCTTCGCTTTCGGTTCTGATTAGGCTTTTACATATTCCCGGTCCGGCAAGGTGTCCTTTAAGAACCGGGAATCTCCTATCCATTTTCCCTATAAAGCGGTAATTGGCGTTATTTCATCGACCAACGGTCGCTAACCCAGCCTCCCGCTTGTTCGTCGAAGTGATTTCCTGAAAATCGATGATTGAATTCAACATCTAATTTACTTGTTGGGCGTTCATCCATGAGTTGATGAATGTATCTCGCCATAGGATCCGTACAAGCTTCACGCTCTCTACGGGTAACTACTTCTTTGATCATTTGGAGTCTGTAGCTATTGCTGGCTCGTTTCATTTTTGACCTCCAGAACTCGATGGCAGCAGTTTGAACACATTGACGTCCAGATCGCTGCTCATTAGTGTGCGCGTGGAGGCACATCACCATCGTTTGAAGTCCAAAGACAAATTGTTTGAGAGCAGTGTTTGTAACGCCATTCACATCTTTCTCAGAATCATTGACTGTGCGATTGAAAATGTTTCGCGAAATTTAGCCGATGAACCTGCATATTTAAAAGACCTTATCAAACATAGAAGCCCAACACAGGGGCGTCAATAACACAAATGAACAATTTTTGAACATATTGTGAAGGTGGAGAGTTTTCAGTAATTTATCGAAAATAAAAAACCGAAGCACAAAGCTTCGGTTTTAAGGAAAGCCCTGACGAAATTGCTTGTAAAAGCTCTTAGCGCCAGGGGTAAGGTGTTGAGTATTAGCTACCAGTTGCAGGACAACCTTTTACTGGTTGGCCATTACTGAAGTACTTGACGTTCTCTAAGTTCTTGTTGTAGTTATCCGCAGAGATTTGTGGGTTGTTTACGAAGAACTCGCGCAAAACGTATGCATCGGTTAGCTGTGTAGATTGAACATCGATGATTGGATAGTTATCGCCACCAGCAGCACTGAAGCTGATTACAGAGAATGTGTACGTTTCGTTTAGATCGAAGCCTTTATTGTTAATATCGGTAATGGTTACTGAGCCAGCATCACAGTTTACATCTAAAGTGATGTTATCTAGTTGAGCGTAAGCACCAGACCCTGCAGATTTCGTCGCAACCACGTCTAGGTATTCTTTAACTTCTTTACCTGTCATAGTTGCTTTAGTCACGAAGTTACCAAATGGCTGAACCGTTAGTACGTCACGGTAAGTGATATCACCATCTTGGATTGAATCACGCACGCCGCCAGAGTTCATCACACCAAAGTCAGCATTTACCGTTTTGTAAGTACGGTATGCCTCGCCGAGTAGGTGACCTAGGTTAGTTTGTTGAGAGCGAACTACGTTACGATCACCTTCTAACTTACCCGTCGTATTAGAAATCTTCTCATCTAATAACTCTTGACCTTGTTGTTGGTATGGCAGTAGTAACGCTTTTACTGTTGCATCTTGTTGAATTCGTTCACCGATAACTTCATCGTTTTCGTCTAGAAGGTTTACAGGAATCAGTGCGTAGTTCGCTAAGTGAAGCTTGCCGTCGTAGTATTCGAAGTCTGCACGACCCACATATTTACCCCACTCATGCGCTTGCATAATCCAAGTGCCTTTTTGTTGGTCTGGGGCACAATCATCCCCAGGTTTGAAATCAGCATACTCATTGGTACCTGGTTCCATACATACAGGGTTTTGCGAGTGACCACCGATGATAGCGTTTAGCTGTCCTTCTTCAAGAGAGCGAGCGAGTTTAACGTCACCTGGTGCTTCACTACCGTTTTTGCCGTCTTCGTAGTGACCCATGTGCGTCGTTGCAAATACTAGGTCTACCTTTTCGTTCTCTTCGATTTCCTTCAGTACCTTTTTGATTTCTACTTGAGGGTCTTCGAAGTGGATGTTTGATACGTTGTCTGGATTGACTAGCTTCGCAGTGTCTTGCGTTGTTAGACCAATAACAGCGATCTTAAGGCCGTTGATAGTAAATACTTTGTAAGGGTCGAAGTAACGCTCGTTTGTATCTTTTTTATAGATATTCGCAGCCAGCATAGGGAAGTCAGCTAGCTCGGCTTGCATATCGAGAATATCTAGTGAGTTATCAAATTCGTGGTTACCGACAGCCATTGCATCGTAACCAAGTAGGTTCATCCCTACGAAGTCTGGAACCGCATCTTGCATGTCTGATTCTGGTACACCGGTATTAATATCACCGCCAGATAGCAGAATGGTTTCACCGCCTTTTGCTTCGACTTCTGCGCGGATAGATTCGATTAAAGTGTGACGCGCAGCCATGCCGTATTCGCCGTCGCTGTTATGCCAAAAGCGACCATGGTTATCGTTAGTGTGGAGAACGGTGAACTTTGTACAAGAATCTGCAGTCTCGCAGGTTACTGGAGAATTGTCGCTGTCTGAGCCGCATCCTGCTAGCGCAGCGCCCACTGCCACTACCAAAAGAGATTTGGAAAACTTCATAAGGGATCCTTTCTTTGTGATTTTGTTATTGTTACGGCGTGAAATATACGGAATTAATGTGAAACTTTAGTGATCTATCTCTTATTTATACTTCTATCGGAGAAATGAATTAATAAGCCTGCAAACTACGTCTATAAATAAACAGAATTGGTATTTAGTATTTATTTTATATAGCTAGCTCTATTTTTTGTGAGGTAGTTAATTGAATGTGTGTTGTTTGTGTGAATCAATGCGCATTTTTGCGAAGTATTACGCTGATTTTGGTGATTATTTTGCCAAGTTTATGTTTTTCCTAATAGGTATGACACAAATCGTTATAAATTTTCGCTCTGATGATGAGGGGTGGCGGTTTGTATGCATAATGAACAGCACAGAGCTTAAACTCATTTGATCATGGCTTTATTCTGCCAAACTCTATCAAAAATTGTATTTATCTCTTTACTATAATTGCGATCGTTTAGAAACCTTATGCTTTAAGCATCGTTTATTTATCCTCATCCGATACCTTATCGTGCTTATTCCGCATTTGACACTCGAATGTTTAAACAAATAGATTCAACCTAATGAGTCAAAATGAAAAGTAAATAATGGATCATTCTTCTTCGAATATTATGATGTGAACTATCATTTAATTAATGAAAATGAAATGGATTAATGTAAAGCGTTGCGACTGTAGCTGTTATCTTTGAGCTTTGGTTTAAAGGGTAGGGTTAAAAGAATTTGTAAGTGGTGAACGCTAATAAAGGATGCTTATGAGATACACAGTAAGGGACGCACTCAAAAAGGAAGCAGCCCAAATCGCCAAGATACACGTTGATTCTTGGCAGGTGGCGTATAAAGGATTAATGCCAAAGAGCTACATAGAGCAGTTTACGATTGAGCGTCGAGAAAGGATGTGGGCGCGAGTGATGACGGAGCAACTGGCCCAATTGATCGTAGTTGAGAGGCAAGGAGAAATTGTTGGCTTTTTAAGTTACGAGTTACCTAACCACACCAGCGAAGATAAAACGGCATTAGTGACATGTTGCTACGTTACGCCGCTACATTATGGGCAAGGAGCAGGAAGTGCACTGTTAGATGAGTTAGAGACACGTTTGCTCTCTACGTCAGTTATGCAGATCAGTTTGAAAGCACTGGATACTAATCAACAGGGGCTTAACTTTTACAAGAAGTGTGGTTTTGTGCGTACTGGAGAGGAAGAGTCGGAAGTGATTGAGAGTATGACGCTGACCGATCTCACTTTAGTGAAGTATATTGCCCGTTCATAAATCAAATGCTATATGCCAAATATAGTAAAACCCCGGAGGTGGTAAGACTCCGGGGTTTTGAAATTTTGTAGATGTCTCGGTTGGTAAGTCCGATTATCTTTTATGCAAAAGGTTTGGATTTAATCCGATTAATTCCTTGGTAGGGAATTAGATACGGATGAAGTCCATGTGTTCAACTTTTGGCTTGAACGCGTGACGTTGAACGTCTTGTGGCTTAACTTTAACTTCTTTGCCATCGATAACTAGAACGATGCCTTCGTAGAATTCAGGCTTGTCCATTTGGTTTACGATGTCGTCGTGGTTAAGAACGATAGCTACTGCTGCTTCTTCACCGCCGTATACAACTGCAGGGAATTTGCCAGCGTGACGTAGGCGGCGGCTCGCACCTTTACCTAGTTCAGTACGTACTACTGCTTCGAATTTCATAGTATTTACTCTCAAATTAGTAAAAATCAAATGTTCACAATCAACAATGCGACCTTGTTGTTCGTGGTAAAGCTTGAAACAGGAACTGTTCAAGCGAGCGCGGATACTATCATTCCACTTATAAATGGGCAACCCAAATCGTATCCAAATCAACAAAAAGGTATGATTTAGCGGGGTGGAAGGCTATCCCTTTTAACGCTTTGCTTGGATTTTGTTCACATCGACTTCATTTTCATCGGTTTACTGATCAAGGTCCGAAGAACAAAGTTTACTGTTATATGCTTTATGTTCGGCTGAGATGTAAGACTAAAGATGCTTTTAATCCACCCAAAGCGCTTGTATCCAATGTTAATTGACCTCGGTAACTGTGTGCCATTTCACTGACTATGTTTAGACCAAGACCTGAGCCAGGGGTTGTTTCATCCAATCTAACTCCTCTCTTGATTACTTGACTCAGTTTCTCTTTAGGGATGCCTGGCCCATCATCTTCAATAATGATGTGTATATTTTCCTTATCCTGAGAGGAGTGCACACGAATCATGCTGTTGGCCCACTTATAGCCATTTTCTAGCAAGTTACCTAGCATTTCATCGAGATCGGTCTGCTCTACTGCTACATTCAGCTCTGAATCAAGTTCATTAATTAAGGTAATGCTTCGGCTCGCATACACTTTATCAAACGCCATTGAGATAGCATCCACACGATCTGCTGGGTTCGACTTCACTGATAATATGTTCATCGATCCGGCCATACGGGCACGACCCAAATGGTAATCGATATGGTCTTGTATTTGATTGATTGGAGCTCGGAGACGGGATTGTGCCTCAGGTTCTAATGTCTGAACTTCATTTTTTAGAACAGAAAGTGGCGTTTTAAGTGCATGAGATAGGTTACCTGCATGATTGCGAGCTCTCTCTAGCAATTCTTGGTAATGGAACAGCAGAGCATTGAGGTCGAAGATTAGAGGAGAAATCTCTTTTGGGTAGGTTTCTTCTAGACTCTTTTTATTACCAGACTTCAGCTCGGCTAATTCTTTTTGTAGCTTTGTAAGCGGACTCAATGACCAAGCAATTTGCAGTAAAATGACGGTAAGTACGCCCGCGAATAATAAACCCAAAATAAGCCAAAGTTGGCCGATTAACGTCTGAAGGGTATTTTTAATGGGCTCTTCGTCAATACCAATAATAATGTGAATAGGACCATCGTAATCAGGAAGATACAGCGCTTTTTCTAGCGTAATTAGTTTTTCGCCTCTTGCTCCATACGCATCTTTATCCAAACCTTTGTATTCGATTTTTTTGTCCCACAAAGAACGAGAACGTTCGAGGCTTGCCTCTGTAGAGGCACTCCAATACAAACCACTGTAAGGTCGGTTAAATCGAGGGTCTGATAGCTGAGCTGTGAGTGAAAGATGCCCGGTGTTATCGACTTCTAACTGTGCGGCGACTTCATCCATAAAAATGCTGAGCTGTGAGCGAGTGTCATCAACCATATAGTTGTAGACCTGCGTCGGTATCGTCACACCAGCGGCGAGGATCATTGCCGTTAACCAAACGATCGCCGCTAAAACGAGGCGACTTTTGATACTCAGTCGTTTTATTGCGTTTAACGGTAGCCTGTTTCTATTCGGCATTTAATTGGTATCCCAACCCTCGGACAGTTTTGATGATCTTTGGTGCGATTTTTTTACGAATTCGGCCGATAAAAACTTCGATTGTGTTGGAGTCACGATCAAAGTCTTGTTTGTAAATGTGCTCGACGAGTTCGGTTCGAGAAATTACTTTTTCTGGGTTATGCATAAAGTAAGCGACCACTTTATACTCCAGCGCCGTTAAGCTTACTGCTTGCCCTTGCCACATGACTTTAGAAGTGCGCGTATCCAAGCTCAAGTCGCCAATTTGCATCACAGGAGAGGCGTTACCTGATGCTCTTCGCAGTTGTGCGCGAATACGAGCGATAAGCTCAACCATTTCAAACGGCTTAGTTAGGTAATCGTCTGCACCTGCGTTTAAGCCTTCAACTCGCTGCGTTAGGGTGTCGCGAGCGCTTAGAATCACGACAGGAGTATTAATGTTTTCATCTCTGATGCCTTTTAGGACGGTAAGACCATCCAGTTTTGGCAAGCCGAGGTCGAGAACAATGGCGTCCCATTCTTCCGAAGTCGCGCGATACAGAGCGTCTATGCCATCTTGGGACAATTCTGGTACCCAGCCGGTACTTTCTAATGTTTCGATGATTTGCTCGCCTAAACGAGGATCATCTTCAACAACAAGTATTTTCATATTGATGATTCTTATTATGTTTGGATTTTTATCGAAGTAAGTTACGCATCGTGTCTGGATTACGCATTAGACAAGTTTAGTTGTTTTGCGGCTTTAACGCTTTGTTAAAGCTGCGACCTTTGATCTCAAGCATTTCCAGCGTGGCGGCGTCGTACTCAACTTTCAGGACGCTATTGTTGTACAGAATTTTCAATTCATACACCCAAGCACCTTCATCTTCTTCAAGCTCGACCTTGATGATGCGGCCGTATAGGTCGTTTTCTACTGCGGCGTAAAGTTCCGAAAATGGTCGTATATATCCTTGTTGAACCGCGCGATAGACCTCATCTTGATCTTCATCGAATTCGATGCGTGTTCCTGGCTTTTCGACATCTTGCACGATGGCGTGGCCATTTTGTGATGTGTACTCGTTGCCATGCTTGGCAAAACTTGGTGCACACATGAATGTCGTGATAAGGCCGAAAAGTAACGCAGAATGTAGAGAAGTCGTTGCTTTATACATAGTCAAACCTTTTCTGGAGCGTTAGCCGCAGTATATCGGAGATAGATGAACAGAGAGTGAATCAGCTAATTAAGTTTTGCCATGTGTTGTCGATGTTATTTCAACTCATCTTCAAAAATCTTATCTCGCAGCTTCCAAAAGCGACCAGATTTTCTAGCAACAACAAACTGAGGCAAACGGAAACGATGTTGATTAGCGACAACGCGTGTCGGTGAAGCCTCTTCAAAAGGGCGATGCTTGTCTGCTAAGTGGGGGCGTACGAACTGATCTTTAAACGTTTGTTTTTGTTTTTTGGTACTCAATGTCCAAAACTCATGAACTAACGCATTGCCTTCGCCTTGGTATGGTTCACCAGAATACGTCACCTTTAGCTGAGATTTACCATCACTGGACTTAAATACAGATAGGTCCATTTCTGTGCATTCAAAGATCAATGCATCTTTGAGATTAAGGGCTTCTTTTAGCTTTTTATCTGGGTCAACGAGCGTCGCGTCACACTCATGACAAATTCGTGCAGCGATATCGTTGTCCGCACCACATTCACCGCAGTATTTGGCGCGAAAACGGTAGCCACAGTGTTTACGTTCGCCAGTGTCTTCATCTTCAAAGTAACCTTGGCAACGTCTGCCAAAATGTTCAACCAAGAAACCGTTACTATCCAACTTACCCCAGAAATTGTTATTGAATCCGCAAGCCGGGCAAGGAATCGTGATAATTTCACTGTCAGAGTCTGGTTTGGGATCACCGACTTCAGGTTGGTATAAATCGTAGCTGTTGCCTGCGTAATCAAGCACTAAACATTCTGATTTTCCGTCTGATAAGCGTAATCCTCGTCCTACTATCTGTTGGTACAGACTGACTGACTCTGTTGGTCGCAAAATCGCGATTAAATCGACATGCGGCGCATCAAACCCGGTTGTCAGTACCGAAACATTGACTAAGTATTTTATTTGACGATTCTTGAACGCTTGGATGATCGCATCGCGCTCCGGCGTAGGTGTATCACCAATGACGATTTCAGTTTCGCCTTCTGGCAATAAACTGTGTATCTCCTGTGCGTGTCGAACAGTTGCAGCGAAGATCATGACACCTTGACGCTCTTTCGCATATTGCATGATTTGCTCAACAATTTGTGGAGTCGCACGTTTGGCTTTATCGATCACCATATCCATTTCTGCTTCTTTGTAGCGTCCGGTGTTAGCGGGCTTCAGCTGAGAGAAGTCGTAAGACAAAACGGGCGCATCCATCATGCGGGCTGGAGTGAGGAAGTTTTCGTCGAGCAAGTAACGGATCGGCAGTTCGAAAATACAATCGCGGAAGAATCGAGGCTCTTCGGTTCGCACTTGACCTCGGGTGTGATACTGATAAATCCAGCCCATTCCTAAACGATAGGGCGTTGCAGTTAGTCCTAGCACCTTAATGCCAGGGTTCAGTTCTCGTAAGTGAGTAATAACTTTTTGGTAGCTGCTGTTTTTGTCATCTGGCACACGATGGCACTCATCAATAACGAGCAGAGAAAACTGGTTTTTGAACGAATCTAAGTTACGTACGACCGATTGAACCGAAGCAAACACGACTTGCTGGTCAGTTTCTTTTCGTCCCAATCCTGCTGAGAAGATGGAACCTTTTAAACCATAACCTTCATACTTTGCGTGGTTTTGCTCGACCAGTTCTTTTACGTGGGCGAGGACTAACACTCGTCCTTTCGCAAGGCGAGCAAGTTCTGCGATCACCAAGCTTTTTCCTGCACCGGTTGGCAGCACGATCACTGCTGGTGTCGAGTGTTTACGAAAGTAATGAATAACGGCTTTAACCGAGTCGGCTTGATAAGGACGAAGTGTGTACATGAAAATATGTGAAATTGCTCAACTATTCGAACGAGGAACGCTATAATACCTGACTTTTATACCCAAGTGACCTTTAAACCAAGATTTAGAGATCACTTGGGTATAATTCAATGAGGTATTCATGCGTTTAGATAAATATTTGTGTGACGCTCTGGGTGCAACACGCAAACAGGCAACAAAGATCATCAAAAGTGGAGACATCACTGTTGACGGTGAGGTTCAAAAAAGTGGTGCATTTAAAGTACCTAAAGGTGCGGAAGTGATGTGGGAAGACCGTGTTA
Source organism: Vibrio sp. 947 (assembly GCF_033339115.1). NCBI lineage: Bacteria > Pseudomonadati > Pseudomonadota > Gammaproteobacteria > Vibrionales > Vibrionaceae > Vibrio > Vibrio sp. 947. The sequence goes on from NZ_JAWOTX010000002.1 coordinate 266,723, forward strand.
TTGGTGCTCCTGGTCCTCGTTACATTATGTTGTATAAGCCTGCTGACTTTGTTTGTTCACATGAAGATGGCTACAACCAAACTGCATTCGCATTGCTTGATGAGCCTAAAATTGAAAACCTTCACTTTGCGGGCCGATTAGATGTCGACACAACTGGTTTAGTGTTGATTACGGATGATGGTAAGTGGTCTCACCGTATTACCTCACCTAAGCATAAGTGTGAGAAAACGTACCGTGTTTGGCTCGTCGATGCTATTCAGCCTGATTATGCGGAAAAGCTCGAACAAGGCATCATTTTGCGCAATGAATCAGAAGCAACATTGCCTGCTCGTTTGGAAATCGTGAACGAGGCCGAGAATGAAGTATTGTTAACTATCGTGGAAGGTAAGTATCACCAAGTGAAACGTATGTTCGCGGCGTTAGGAAATAAAGTTGAGTACTTACATCGTGAGCGTATTGGTTCTATCGAACTTGATGAGGCACTAGAACCAGGTGATTATCGCTACCTCACGCAAGAAGAAATTGATTCTATTTGGAATTAATTGTCGGCATGGGAAATTCTTTAGTTCCTAATAGGAACTAGTCTTTTGGTAGGAATTGGCTCAAAATAAATTTTCCTACCAAAATTAGTGCCTAGACAATTCCGGTGTGCTTACTCATCTCAGTGATACGCCTTTGCATTTAGCTGAGGCATGCATACTCTTATTGCAAAGCCTTCGGCTACGGTGAATGGAATGATGGTGTCAACGCCATCATTTTTACTGCATTGTGTTTGTTTCCCATAAACACATTTCGCTTTCACATGCTTTTCTATGTCGAGTTCGTCAAGGTCACACCTTGGTACATATTTGCCCTTATGATTCTCGAACGTTGGATAGAACAGGTTTTTGGCTTCTACATTCAGCGATATGAGAACTGTCCGTTATTTTCACTTTGTTCTGCAAGTATTGACGGTAGGGCTCCAACAAGAGGTAAAAGAATGACAGAAAAAGCTCAAAGTGCTCCGCAATCCCAAATCAGTTTTCTATTGTTTCTGGTACTAGGAGCGATTGGTGCTTTGACGCCTTTGGCGATCGATATGTATTTGCCTGCGATGCCGACAATTGCGAAAGATTTGGGGGTCGCGCCTGGCGCGGTTCAGATTACGTTGACGGCTTATACCGCGGGTTTTGCGATCGGCCAGTTAATTCACGGGCCGCTCGCCGATAGCTTTGGTCGCAGACCTGTGTTGATTTTAGGCGTACTTTTCTTCGGCTTGGCTGCCGTTGTGAGTGCGACAACAAATGGCATTGATGCGCTGACCTATGTACGTACGGCACAAGGTTTTGCTGGCGCGGCAGCGGCGGTCATTATCCAAGCCGTCGTGCGTGACATGTTTGACCGTGAAGACTTTGCACGCGCAATGTCCTTCGTTACTCTGGTCATTACTATTGCGCCGTTGGTGGCACCGATGATCGGTGGCCATCTCGCGATTTGGTTTGGTTGGCGTTCCATTTTTTGGGTACTAGCTATTTTCGCTGTAGTTGTGATTTTTCTCGTACTTTGGAAAATCCCTGAAACGTTACAGCCTGAAAATCGTCAGCCTCTTCGTTTCCGCACGACGCTGAGAAACTACGCCAGATTATGCTCCAATCCTGAAGCGATCGGTTTGATGCTCTCAGGTGCGTTTTCATTTTCCGGAATGTTTGCATTTTTGACGGCGGGTTCGTTTGTTTATATTGATTTATATGGTGTTCGACCAGACCACTTTGGTTACCTATTTGGTTTGAACATTGTGGCGATGATCATCATGACCAGTATTAATGGTCGCTTGGTGAAGAAAGTTGGTTCCCATGCCATGCTTCGTTTTGGGTTGTTCGTGCAACTTTTGGCGGGGATTGGTTTATTCGTAAGTTGGTTAATGGACTTCGGATTATGGGGCATTGTACCTTTTGTTGTGCTGTTTATCGGTACATTGTCGACGATAGGTAGTAACGCGATGGCGCTGCTTTTAAGTGGTTACCCATCAATGGCGGGTACGGCGTCGTCTCTAGCGGGGACATTAAGATTCGGTATCGGTTCATTGGTTGGTGCGCTGGTGGCATCACTGCCCGGGAATGTTGCTTGGCCGATGATCATCGTAATGTTTGCTTGTTCTGTGCTTTCAGCACTGTTTTATTGGACTTTAGGAAGAAAGGCGTAATGTCGAATTACACCAAAGAAATTCAAAACTTGGTTAACTCAGCACTTGAAGAGTTAGATCAAGAGCATCGCTCAGGTAAGTTAGCCAATGCCCCTGTTGCGAATAACCATTATTTAGTGCGTTGGGTAACAAAGGCGCTAAAATCACAACGTTTCGGACGTACGGTAGGCGATGACTTAACGCGTTGGCAAAAAGCAGGTCGCTCAAAGGGGAACGATGCTGGTTTGTTGTTTATCTTCAAGCGTATTTCTGCTTTTTATGCGCAATTCTTCCCTGAAGGTGAAGACTCCAAAGTGTTCAAAGATTCAGATATTGAGTCTTTTCTTGATTTGATGGAGCAAGCAGGCTGGGAAGTCTCGACGTCTGAGCAACTGATTGGGTGCGGCAAAGTACAAATCTTCACTGAAGGTCAAAACTCTTTAGCGTTATGTGCAGACCAATGCGAAAGCTGTTTTGATGGCGAGTTGCTCGTAAAGCCAATGAGTTGGTTTGTACGTGGCAATCATGCTGAGTTTGTTGAGAAAGCAGCGCAAGCGGGCTTTATGGTACATAAGGTAACAGACTACAAATCGATGGTGAAATACCATGGCGAGTACCTTATTTTTCCAGCAAACGAAGGCAACCAGTTAGCCGAAATTCCACTCTCGTTCAAAGCTGACTAAAGTGACATTTTGAGTGTTTAGAAGCCCCTGTTATTGGGGCTTTTTGTTTTCTAAACGGTTTGCTTCTTTCGCGATGGCTTTGACCATGCCTTTAAATATGAAAAGATGGGCTGGCATCATTGCAAACCAATAAAGCAGCCCAAGAAACCCTTGCGGGTGCCACCAGGCGGTAATATCCAGCTCTCGTTCGTCACCGAGATCTTTGATGGTAATTTCTAAACGCCCAAGGCCTGGGCCTTTCATACCAAAAAACAGTGAAAGAAACTGATTATTATCGCAGCGAATCACTTTCCAAGAGTCAATAAAATCACCGACTTTAAGCTCTGGTCCAGGAGGAGAAACGCGAATCGGTTTTCCGCCACCAAAAAAGATATCGAGCCATTCACGTGTACGCCACAAGATGTTGGCAAAGTAATAGCCTTTTTCGCGACTCCCGATCTTTTGCGCCACTTTCCATAATGCCGCAGCGGAGGCATGAGTTTTAATGCTCGCTCCAGCTTGTTTTGGGTAATAGCCATATCCTGGTTGCCATCGACGAAGCGCTGCGGGTTCAAACCCCCAGACATTACTGCGTACAAATGTGCCTTCATCTTGAATGGTATCAGTTACCGCTTGCTCGTAGCTGATCAGCGTTTGAGGAAATCGTTCTTCAATCGCTTTGGAGTCTGCAATGTAGTTGTGCTCTAAGCCCGCAAGTAATGCTTTACCGATACTAGTTGGCACTGAGGTAACTAAACCTAGCCAGTACGATGCCATTTTCGGAGTAAGTAGCGGGGTCGACCACAGCCGATACGGCTTGTTCGTGATTCGGCAAATGACTTTGAACTGCTCGCGGTAGCTAAGTGTATCTGGCCCTCCAACTTCATAAATTTCACTTTCTTCTGGATAGGGAGCTTCTGCTAACTTCAACAAATAGTGGTTGAGATTGGGCAAGGCGATAGGGTTCGCTTTTGAGTCGACCCATTTAGGCGCGATCAAAATAGGTAAGTTGTAGACAAAGTCACGCATGATTTCGAAAGCGGCAGAGCCGGGACCGATGATAACGCCAGCACGCAATTCAGTTACTGGAACACCAGACTGTCGAATTATTTTTCCCGTGGCTTTACGAGCGGCTAAATGGCGAGAGTTTCCGGTTTGAGGTTGAATGGCACTCAAATATACAACATGCTCGACGGAGCTTTGTTCCAACGCATATTTGAAGTTCAAAGCAAGGTTTAGTTCGTACTCAACAAAGTCATCACCTTGAGCCATCCCGTGCACGAGAAAAAAGACTAAATCAAAATCGTTCACTACAGCCTTCGTGGTCTCTGCGTCAGCCAAGTCGAGATACCTTAACGTTAAATTAGGGTGAGGCTGAGTTCTTGACTCTAAATAATCAATATGTCGCGCCGCTGCTGTGACGGCGTAACCTTTATCTAAAAGTAACGGAAGAAGTTGAGAGCCAATGTAACCCGAGGCGCCTAGCACCAACACCTTTTTCATTATCTGTCCTTTTATCGTTGGTGGAATAAACACCACAGAGTATAATCATGAGACACTTTCCCCATTCTATCAATAAGTTGTCGTTGGAGCGCTTGTGACTTTTCTTTCTCAACTCTCAATACACGCAGATAAAGCATTCTTACGTCGTTTATTTGCAATCGCGTTACCAATTACACTGCAAAGCATGATGTTTTCTAGCAGAAGCCTCGTCGATGTTCTTATGCTTGGTCAACTTGGTGAAGCTGAAATTGCCGCTGTTGGAGTTGCTGCGCGCGCGACTTTCGTCACCACCATCATGTTAGTTGGGGTGACAACGGGCGGTGCGTTGTTAACCGCTCAATATTGGGGGGCTGGCGATAAAGTTGGGGTGCGTCGCAGTACCGCTTTAACATGGATGATCGCAATGATGTTTGCTGCGATTGCTGTTGCTTTGTTTGTTGTTTTTCCACAGCCCATCATGAGTTTGACTACCGATTCACAAGAAGTGATTGAGCTAGGGGCCAGCTATCTCATTATTTCGTCGGTTAGCATGTTTGCTGTTGCATGTGTGGCCAGTATGTCGGTGGGCCTAAGGGCGATGCACCAACCAGGCCTAAGCACTTTTTTTAGTGGTATAGGCATTTTATCTAATGTGTTTCTTAACTGGGTTTTAATTTTTGGTCAATTAGGCTTTCCTGCTCTGGGTATTACGGGAGCAGCGATCGCAACGGTAATCAGTGGCGCGATCGAAGTAGGTTGCTTGTTTGGTTATCTATGGTTGAAAAAACACATAATCGCATTTGGTTGGGATGATATACGCGCAGGATTGGTCTTAGATAAAATTACGCGTTTCTTGAGCCTCTCTTTGCCAACCACATTTAACTTCTTGGCGTGGGCTGGTGGGCTGTTTGCTTATCACGCCATCATGGGGCAAGCAGGTGTACAAGGTTTGGCGGCACTTTCCGTAATGACACCTGTTGAGTCGATCGCATTGGCGATGATGATTGGTTTATCGAATGCGGCTGCAGTTCTAGTCGGGAACCAGCTCGGCGCTCGTAATTTTGAACCCGTTTATTATCAAGCATGGGCTACGGTCATTTTGAATGTGCTTATCGCATTTGTGGTCGCCGTCTTGTTGATAGTGTCAAATCAATGGATCCTTAATGCGTTTAGTGCACTGACAACAGACACTCGCGAGCTAGCTGAACAGTTTATGGTGATTCTTGCGTTGGGTGTCGTGCTACGCTCGGTGCCGATGATGGCGATTGTTGGTGTATTACGCGCGGGCGGTGATGTTAAGTTTTGTTTGTATCAAGACATCTTGGCGCAGTGGGTGATCGGGATTCCACTCGCAGCATTTGCAGCGATTTATCTCAATTGGGATCCACAATGGGTTTACTTACTCTTTTTGACGGAAGAAGTTGTGAAGTGGGCGATTTGCTTGCCAAGAATGGTTAGCCGAAAATGGATGAAAAACCTGATTGGCCAGTAAGGAGGAACAGAGTTTATTTTGGCTGCAAAAATCTGCTCAAAACGTCAACAAAATTAGAAACAGAAAGTGAATCGAGTTGCATTTGTACTTCCATAGTGTGATCAAGCATTCAAAATACTTTCTACTAACAGGATTTTAGTGTAGATTCTGATCCCAATTTTTAAACACCATCCGAGCGGCATAATCAATGTTAAAACTGTCAGACCTATGTAAAGGCTATGTAGACGGGGGAGAGTTTCACCCTGTATTACAAGGGGCAGAATTAACATTGCAGCAAGGCGACCAAGTTGCTCTGATGGGAGAAAGTGGTTCGGGTAAAAGTACTCTGCTGAATTTAATCGCCGGATTAGATACTGCTGACTCTGGTGAAGTGCAGTTTCCAAATTTTGCTATGCATGAAGCACCGGAGCATTTAAGAACCCTTTATCGCCGCAACAATATTGGTAATATCTTCCAACAATTCAACCTGCTTCCTACACTTAATATTGCCGACAATATTCGTTTTTGTCGTCAGTTAAAAGGTCTGCCGGAAGATAAAGAGTTGTGGCGTCAAATTCTTTCTGCTTTGGACTTAATGCCATTGCTAGGACGTTATCCGGAAGAGGCGTCTGGTGGTCAGCAACAACGTGCGGCGATTGCTCGCGCCCTTTATATGGAACCTAAAATCCTGCTTGCTGATGAGCCAACTGGTAGCCTAGACGAGCGAAACGCAGAAGCAGTAATGCGCTTATTAACGAGTCTCGCTCGCCAATTGGAGTGTACTTTGCTGTTAGTGACGCACAGTGAAAAAGTGGCCGCCCATATGGAAGGAAAGATTCGACTTCAAGGAGGGCAGCTACATGTTATGGCCCGTAGTTAAGGCACTACTCGGTCATTACCGTCGTTACCCTCTACAAATTATTCTTGTCTGGCTGGGATTAACTTTAGGCGTGTCCCTCCTTGTTGGTGTTACTTCTATCAACCAGCATGCAAAACAAAGTTATGCAACTGGGGAAAAACTTTTCTCTAATCCTTTGCCATACCGAATCCGAACGAAGCACTCTGCCAATAAAATTCCTCAAGGTTTCTATATTCAGTTACGTCGAGCTGGGTTTAACCAATGTGCACCGTTTGACGTGCTTCATCTAGATGCCAAGACCGATATGAGCCTGATGTTGGTGGGGATAGATCCTGTCGCGATGATCCCACTACAACAAGGAAAATCGCTAGGTGAGATGCCTGTTTTATCACTAATGAAGCCTCCTTATCCTATTCTTGTTAGTCAAGATTTGGCCGCTTACATGAGTTGGCAGGATGGGGACTTCATTGAGATGAATGACGGAAGCCGTCTTGGGCCTATTCAAGTAGATAAGGACAAGATGCTTTCGGGTACTCGGCTGGTTACTGATATATCGTTGTTGCGTATGCTCAAGCGGAGCTCAGGTTTGTCTGCGATTTCTTGTGGTGAAATGCCAGAGGAAAAGCTGATAGCACTGAAAAACATGCTGCCAAACGGAATGACGCTCGTTAGGAATACGCGTACAGAGCTTGAGTCGCTAACTAACGCATTCCATATGAATCTCACCGCGATGGGAATGCTGTCGTTTTTGGTCGGGTTGTTTATTTTTTATCAAGCGATGTCTCTGTCTTTCATCCAGCGACAACGTTTGGTAGGTATTTTGAGACAGACTGGTGTTAACGGAACACAGTTAGCGCAAGCTTTATTACTAGAGTTGTCTTTGCTCGTCTTTATTGCGTGGGCGTGTGGTAACTTTTTTGGCTTGATCTTAGCAAATGAACTTATCCCAGCAGTGTCTTCGAGCCTGAGTGATTTGTATGATGCCAACGTAGGCTTAACCATAGGATGGTCATGGCAATCTAGCTTATATAGTCTAATCATGGCAGCGATGGGTGCGTTGATATCGTGTCTGTGGCCATTAATCCGTTTGTTGAAGTCACAACCAATCCGCCTTTCTTCTCGACTGTCGCTAATGCGATTTGCTGGAAGAGAGTTCTCTTGGCAGGCGCTTGCGGCATGTGCGTTTTGTGTCGCTGCAATAGCGGTGTATCAGGCGCCGAAAACACAAGAAACCGGCTTTGCTATTATTGCTCTGATGTTGGTTAGTGTGGCGTTGTTTATGCCATTTATTATGTGGCATATGTTCCAAAGTTTTTCTTATACCATGCGATGGGTTCGTGTCCGTTGGTTTTTTGCTGATGCAGCAGCCAGCATGAGCTATCGCGGTGTGGCTACGATGGCGTTTATGTTAGCGCTGGCGGCAAACATTGGTGTAGAAACAATGGTCGGAAGCTTTCGAGATACAACCGATAAGTGGCTAAATCAGCGATTAGCCGCTGATGTGTACATCTATCCGACCAACAATTCAGCCGCTAGGATGAGCGCATGGCTCCAGAATCAGCCAGAGGTGAACTCGGTTTGGTGGCGCTGGGAAAAAGATATGCCGACCGAGCATGGTGCTCTGCAAGTTGTGAGTACGGGCTCTTCTGAAGGTGAGTTAGACTCACTTACCGTCAAGTTAGGTGTCCCAAATTACTGGTATCAACTGCACGCTACCAAGAGCTTAATGGTCAGTGAGTCGATGGCCTTGAAGCTGGATATCCGCCCTGGCGATTTCATTAACTTGCAAGAACCGCTTGGTGGTGACTGGCAAGTCGTAGGCGTTTACTACGATTATGGAAACCCATATAACCAGGTGATGATGTCGCACCGGAATTGGCTGTATGCATTTGCAGGTACGGGTAATGTTGGTCTTGGCGTAGTATTAAAAGATAACGTCAATGGAGAAGGGCTGAAAAATCGCTTAGAGAATGTATTCCGTCTCCCGCAAGATCGTGTGTTTGATAACGGTAATATTTATAGCCAAGCAATGAGAGTGTTTGATCATACCTTTGCGATAGCAGGAACCTTGGGCAATATCACGCTGATTATTGCAGTGTTTGGTTTATTCTTTGCGACGTTGGCAGGAGAACTTTCACGGCAGCGGCATTTTTCCTTATTAAGGTGCATGGGTGTGTCCGGAAAAGAACTTGTCGTATTAGGTGGTTTGCAGCTATTCGTCTTCGGAGCCATTTCTGCGATTATTGCAGTGCCGCTCGGCTTGGCGCTCGCACATTTGATCGTTGATATTATCATTAAGCAATCATTTGGCTGGTCTCTAGAGCTTCAAACGATTCCATGGGAGTATGCTCAAACCATTGCTTGGGCGATGCTTGCCATCATGGTTGCTGGCGCATTGCCAGTTATTAGAATGATCAAAAGTACACCGATGAAGTCATTAAGGGACGCGTTGTAATGAAAAAAATGGGCTCTAAAAAACGCTTGTTGGTTTCAACGCTCATTGTTGTTACGTTCGCTTTTCTGACTGGGGCTGCTTTTTACTCAACTTTTTGGTTAGAGGCGACAGCAACACGAGAAAGCGAACTTGATTCTATCTTAACGCGTGAAAATCAAACGATTTTCGAGCCTGTACTACCTAATGAGCATGTCTCTTTACCCTCAGACTTTCGCTTTCATCCCGAGTACCAGCATGAATGGTGGCACTACTTTGCGAAGCTAAAAGATGAGCAAGGCAAGATCTACAATGTTCAATGGAGCTATTTCAGGGTTGCGACGGACGAGCGAGAAACCAGCGGTTGGCAGAACCCTCAATTGTACATTTCACATGTTGTCGTCAGTCATGGCTCGCATGTATGGAAAGAGCAACGGGTAGCTAGAGGAGGGATAGGCCAAGCTGGTATGATCAATCGTCCTTTCAGGTTATGGATTGATAATTGGACTTGGCGATCACTCGGTGCGACGCCTTTCCCGGGTAACTTGAATGTGAATACTGATACGTTTGGACTTGAGCTCAATACCATGACAAACGGCCCCTTTGTCGTGAATGGAGACAAAGGTTTCCAAGTTAAACATGCGTTGCAATCTGTTGCTTCTTTCAGCTTCAGTGCTCCATTTTTAAAAGTAAAAGGCAGCTTAAGCTTAAATGGTAAGCGATTCTTAGTGACGGGTTCTGCTTGGGCGCAAAAAGAGTGGGGCAGCGGCTTAATTGGTGAGGGGCAACAAGGCTGGGATTGGTTTGTTTTCAATTTAGATGATGGTCGAGCATTAACTGTTAGCCGTTATCGTCACCATGGGCAAACACCGCACGTGTTTGGCACGTTGTCGACACGCTCAGGTAAAGTCATCAACCTCTCAGACGATGATATCAGTATCAAGCCAATGCAAGTGACCAGTTTATCCAATGGAAGAAGGTTACCTTTGCAATGGATTATCAATATTCCGAAGCATCAAATTAATTTGACTACCCGCATTATCAAGTCAGATATGTGGCTACCCTTTGTAATACCTTACTGGGAAGGGCCTACTTTAGCCTCCGGCTCCAATGAGGCTTGGGGCTTTATGCAGCTGACAGGCTATTGAGTTGTGAAGAAAACCACCCCCTGCGGGTGGTTTTTTAGTGCGCGAAGCTTCCTGGCTTTTTCTCAAAAGTACGGGGTTATCATGATGGTACAAGCCGTGTTATGCTGATTTTCTCATCATCTTGATAAATATTTGGTGCGACAAGTACAAATACGATCTCCGATCAAAATTGAGTGTCATGTTGGAAAATGCGATGTATAGTAAACTTAACATCGAAAAAACCGAAGTTTATACTCTGAAGAAGCGATTATTCTAAAGTTTTCGACAGCTATACACTCTTATCACTCTTTGTTAATCGTTTATTAAGATAATAAATATAAGGACGAAACCATGAACGATGTCATTCGTGACTTTTTCAAAATGGAATCAGCAGGTGGTATTCTTCTTGTAATTGCAGCGGCAATTGCGATGACCATTGCTAACTCACCGCTGGGCGAAACTTATCAATCTGTACTGCATACTTATGTATTCGGTATGTCAGTTTCTCACTGGATTAATGATGGCCTAATGGCTGTTTTTTTCTTACTTATTGGCCTTGAAGTGAAGCGAGAGCTACTTGAAGGAGCGCTAAAATCAAAAGAAACCGCAATTTTCCCTGCGATTGCAGCGGTTGGTGGTATGTTAGCCCCTGCTCTTATTTACGTTGCGTTTAATGCTAACGACCCAGAGGCGGTTTCTGGCTGGGCCATCCCAGCTGCGACGGATATTGCATTTGCTCTAGGTATCATGGCGCTACTAGGTAAGCGCGTACCAGTAAGCCTTAAAGTGTTTTTGTTAGCTCTCGCTATCATCGACGATTTAGGCGTGGTTGTTATTATTGCACTGTTTTACACAGGTGATCTTTCTAGCATGGCGCTGCTTGTTGGCTTCATCATGACTGGTGTCCTGTTCATGTTGAATGCGAAGGAAGTAACGAAACTGACGCCATACATGATAGTCGGCGCGATCTTATGGTTTGCGGTACTTAAATCTGGTGTTCACGCAACACTTGCAGGCGTAGTGATCGGCTTTGCTATTCCTCTTAAGGGTAAACAGGGCGAACATTCTCCACTTAAGCACATGGAGCACGCACTTCATCCATACGTGGCATTTGGTATCTTACCTCTATTCGCATTTGCAAATGCGGGGATTTCGCTAGAAGGCGTATCGATGTCAGGCCTAACTTCAATGCTGCCATTAGGTATTGCTTTGGGGCTACTGGTTGGTAAGCCTCTAGGTATCTTCACCTTTAGTTGGGCAGCTGTGAAAATGGGTGTAGCTAAGTTACCGGAAGGCATTAACTTCAAGCATATCTTTGCGGTCTCTGTGTTGTGTGGTATCGGTTTTACAATGTCTATATTCATTTCCTCTTTAGCGTTTGGAAATGTAAGCCCTGAGTTTGATACCTATGCTCGACTCGGTATCTTAATGGGCTCGACGACAGCCGCGTTACTTGGCTACGCGTTACTGCACTTTTCTTTGCCTAAGAAAGCGCAAGCGTAAGATACACACTGTTTAGTAAAGCCTCCCATTCGGGAGGCTTTTTTATGTCTGCAGATCGGCACATCAACTACTTCAGGATGGTTACTTTTGTGACCAACTAAGGTCTAGCTTATGGAGTTGGGGCAAATCATCGAAAGAGGCGCTTGGCAAATCTATAGGCGAAAAAAAGCCCAGCCGAAAATTTGACTGGGCGGATACAAACATAGGAGTTAATAAGAAAAAAGCAGCAACGTAACAATTAGATGGAAACAAGTTTGACGGCCAGTGAAACTTCAAATGCCCTAACTGTTACGTATATTCAGACCGAGCCTTTTCCAAACAGTTCCATTTTTTTTCAAAAAATTTCTACTTAATGCTTTCTAGCTTCTTACACACCCGAAAGTAATAGAAAAATCGAGATGGATTACCAACTTGGCGAAGTTACTAACTTCTGTGTTTCTCATTTTATCTCCCCTAGAACCGAAGATGTATTTCATACTCTCGTCGCTCACTCCAAGCCGCCAAGGCTATTGTTAGCATTTCAATTGCGATGGACTGAGAAGTTTGATCGTTTTCTTCTGACAAGCTTCACTGGAGTATTCGATTGAATTTCAAAAGATTAGATCACACCTTTTACTGTCTGGTCAGACCAATTGGTTAAAGTGTGATGTTAATCATTTGTTAATCTTAAGTTTCGGGAGTATATTTTCAAACAGTTGTTTAATACGAGTGATTAAAATGGCCCCGAGAACATCAACAAAAGAAAAAATACTCGATGTCGCAGAAGGACTCTTTGCTGAACATGGCTTTAATGATACTTCGCTAAGAACGATAACAGGTAAAGCTAACGTTAACTTAGCATCGGTAAACTATCACTTTGGCGATAAAAAAACGCTGGTTAGAGCGGTTTTAGATAGGTATTTAGAAGCACTAATGCCGAGCATTAAGACTTCATTAATTGAGCTAAACACGCGCGATAGCTACAACATGGACGATGTCTTTGAGTCATTGCGATTACCTTTACGTACATTAAATGATGTACGCCCAAATGGTACTGCGCTATTTATGTTGTTAATTGGCCGCGGTTATACAGACGTTCAAGGTCATCTGCGCTGGTTCATTACCACCAGATACGAAGAGGTACTGAACCTTTTCACTTTCTCGATAATGAAGGCGAACCCGGAACTATGTGAAGAACAGTTGTTTTGGCGACTGCACTTCACGTTAGGAACCTGTGTATTTACGATGGCTTCAAGCCAAGCTCTTTCGGAGCTGGCAGAAAGTAAGTTTGAAAAGGAAGTCGATGTGAAATCTGTCGTCGATTTACTGATTCCATATTTGTCAGCAGGAATGTCAGCAAAGCAGTTGGCATAAGACAAATAAGAAAGTTAAACCAATAATAAGATTATACCCCGAGCGGTTACGTGAACAAAAGGATCTGAACTATGAGCTCTCTACGAAGAAAATGGATTAGTGACCCGGCTTTTAAAGTGTTCAAAAAAGTATTGCCACCTCTGTCTAGCACCGAGAAAGAGGCGATGGAAGCGGGTAGTGTATGGTGGGATGCCGAACTATTCTCAGGCAAGCCAAACTTCACAACATTGCATCATTATCCAACGCCTACACTGACGGCAGAAGAGCAGTCATTTATGGATAATGAGCTTGAAACCCTGCTAGAAATGCTTGATGACCAGAAGATTGTCAAAGAAGACAGGGATTTACCGCCTGAAGTATGGGAGTACCTACGTAAAGAGCGATTTTTCTCTTTGATCATCTCGAAAGCATATGGTGGTCGTGAATTTTCCGCTTTGGCGAACTCAACCATTGTTTCTCGTATTGCGACTCGAAGTATCAGTACCGCGGTATCGGTAATGGTACCGAACTCTCTTGGCCCTGGTGAGCTGCTATCGCACTATGGTACGCAAGAGCAAAAAGATTACTGGTTGCCTCGTTTAGCTGATGGTACAGACATCCCTTGTTTCGCCCTAACTGGCCCTGAAGCGGGTTCTGATGCAGGTGGCATACCTGATCAAGGCGTGGTTTGTTACGGCACCCATGAAGGCAAAGAAGTGCTTGGCGTGCGAGTTAGTTGGAATAAACGCTACATCACGCTTGCGCCAGTTGCGACAGTGCTCGGGTTAGCATTTAAACTGCAGGATCCTGAAGGGCTACTTGGAGACAAGAAAGAGGTTGGCATTACATGTGCGTTGATTCCCGCTGACCATGAAGGTGTCGAGATAGGCGAGCGCCATGATCCTCTGGGGTCTGCGTTCATGAATGGCCCAACTCGTGGTGAAGATGTCTTCATCCCTATGGACTGGTTGATCGGTGGCGCTGATTACGCAGGTAAAGGTTGGCGTATGCTGGTTGAGTGTCTTTCTGCTGGTCGTGGTATCTCTCTTCCAGCGCTTGGCACAGCGATTGGTCACCTTACTACACGTACAACAGGTGCTTATGCTTACGTGCGTAAACAGTTTGGAATGTCGATCGGTAAGTTTGAAGGTGTTGCAGAAGCAATGGGGCGCATTGGTGGTCTTACTTACCTACTAGAAGCGACGCGTACGCTAACGACGACTTCTCTCGATATGAAAGAAAAACCTGGGATTGTAACCGCGATTGCCAAGTACCACATGACGGAAATCGCGCGTACCATTCTAAATGATTCGTTTGATATCCATGCGGGTCGTGCGATTCAAGATGGTCCAATGAACTATCTTGCTAAACATTACCTTGGTATCCCGGTTGCTATCACTGTTGAAGGCGCGAATATTCTGACTCGTAACCTGATGATTTTTGGTCAAGGTGCGACTCGATGTCACCCATATGTTCTAAAAGAAATGGAAGCTGCGGCGAATCCAGATTCTGAACAAGGTGCGAAAGAATTTGACAACTTACTCTTTAAACACATCAAGCACGCTCTCGGTAATACATTCGGTGCATTTGGTGCAGCACTAACTGGTTCTCGATTTGTTAACGCGCACATGAGTGGCCCAACCCAGCAATACTACAAAGACATTACTCGTCTCAGTCGTGCACTTGCAGTAAGTGCAGACTTTGCGATGTTAACCTTAGGTGGAGACTTGAAGCGTAAAGAAATGATCTCCGCACGTTTGGGTGATGGATTAAGCTATCTATATATGGCATCTGCTGCCTTGAAAAAGTATGAAGATGAAGGCCGTCAACAAGGCGATCTAGACTTCGTTCATTACGCTGTTCAACACTGTTTGTATAACGCTTCTAAGTCATTAAATGAGGCTTACACCAACTTCCCTGTGAAATACGTTGGCGGTGTGCTTAAGGGGCTATTGTTCCCGCTTGGTAATCATTTCAATAAGCCAAGTGATGAGCTGTGTGTGAATTTGGCTGAAGCGATGATGACGCCAGGTGCGCAACGTGATCGACTTACGCATCTTTGTTACATCGGAAAATCAGAGAATGACAGCGTAGGCTTAATGGAGAATGCATTCCTTGCAATGTACGACATTAAACCTTTGGAGCGTAAACTTATGAAGGCTGCGAAGGATGGTAAAGTGGCTCGTAAAGGTCTGCTGCATGACCGTTTGCAGCAAGCATTTGAAGCAGGCGTGTTAACTGAGCAAGAAATTGATCAAATCATGGCTGCAGATAAATTGCGCTACAAGGCGATTCAAGTTGACCACTTTAGTCATGACTTTTCTGAAGTGCGAACTCATAGCCCAAAAAAGTCGCAGTTGAATCCGGCGGCATAATAGACAACTAATGTTAAGAAAAGCACCTCAATGAGGTGCTTTTTTGTATTCTTGGGGAGTGGATGATGGGATAGTGCTCCAACCACTTGCCTTTTAAGAGCATTTTTACAGAAATTAGATGCGAAATCCCAACGAAACTTTTATCCTAACAAGGTTTTTTAAAGGAAGTTGAATATGATCATCAAACCTAGAATTCGTGGATTTATCTGTACTACAACGCACCCTGTTGGTTGTGAAGCTAACGTAAAAGAACAAATTGCGTACACCAAAGCGCAAGGTCCAATCAAAAACGCACCTAAGCGTGTTCTTGTTGTTGGTGCATCAAGTGGCTACGGTCTATCTTCTCGTATCGCTGCGGCATTTGGTGGCGGTGCATCAACTATCGGTGTTTTCTTCGAAAAAGAAGGTACTGAGAAGAAACCAGGTACAGCAGGTTTTTACAATGCCGCTGCTTTTGAAAAGCTAGCGCGTGAAGAAGGTCTGTACGCAAAAAGCTTAAACGGCGACGCTTTCTCAAATGAAGCGAAACAGAAAACTATCGAGCTGATCAAAGAAGACTTAGGTCAAATCGATATGGTGGTTTACTCACTGGCATCTCCAGTACGTAAAATGCCAGAAACTGGTGAATTAGTTCGTTCATCTCTTAAACCTATCGGTGAAACTTACACATCAACGGCTGTTGATACCAACAAAGATGTGATCATCGAAGCTAGCGTTGAGCCTGCAACAGAAGAAGAAATCAAAGACACTGTCACTGTAATGGGCGGTGAAGATTGGGAACTTTGGATCAATGCGTTGTCTGATGCTGGTGTTCTTGCTGAAGGTTGTAAGACCGTCGCGTACAGCTACATTGGTACTGAGCTAACTTGGCCAATTTATTGGGATGGTGCACTAGGTAAAGCAAAAATGGACCTAGACCGTGCAGCGAAAGCGCTAAACGACAAGTTAGCAGCAACAGGCGGCAGTGCCAATGTTGCGGTACTTAAATCTGTTGTAACTCAGGCGAGTTCTGCAATTCCTGTTATGCCACTGTATATCGCAATGGTATTCAAGAAAATGCGCGAAGAAGGTGTACACGAAGGCTGTATGGAACAAATCTACCGTATGTTCAGCCAACGTCTATACAAAGAAGACGGTAGCGCGGCAGAAGTTGATGAGATGAACCGCCTACGTCTGGATGACTGGGAACTTCGTGACGACATTCAGCAGCACTGTCGTGAGCTATGGCCTCAAATTACGACTGAGAACCTAAAAGAGCTGACTGACTACGTTGAGTACAAAGAAGAGTTCTTGAAACTATTTGGTTTCGGCGTTGAAGGCGTAGATTACGAAGCGGATGTGAATCCAGCAGTTGAAGCAGACTTCATTCAAATCTAATCGAATCACAGACTAGATAACCAATAAACAAAAGGCGCTCATTGAGCGCCTTTTTGTATTTCATAGTCAAAGTGAGTATTAACTTAGTATTATCAGAATCGTACCAGCTAGCGTCATTAAAATATTCGCAATCGCATAGGTACCCGCATAACCAAGGGCTGGGATGGTGGACTTAGCGTAGTCGTTAACGACATCCATAGCTGGAGCGCAAGTACGGGCGCCAATAATGGCACCGAAGAGCAGGGCACGGTTCATCTTGAGTACGTGTGCGCCAACTAAGTAAGCCAGAACCACAGGCACAACACTGACAATAAATGCCAAACCAATGACTTTTGGTCCTACTTGCGTTAGGTGCTCGAACATCTTTCCACCTGCACTTAGACCAATTCCCACCATAAAGAACATTAACCCTAGATCTTTGACCATATTCAGCGCCCCTTGTGGGACATAACCGAAAGTAGGGTGATTTGCTCGTAAGAAACCAAGCGTAATACCGGACAACAGAAGACCCACCGCATTACCCAAACTGAAAGACACCTGACCGAACGTCATTGTGATGAGGCCAAACAGAATACCCAAAATAAAGAAGCTACAAAAAGCGAGCAAATCGGCCATTTGACTGTGGATCGAGATGAAACCGATTTTTTCCGCCAGTCCATGTACTCGGCTTTTCTCGCCGCTCACTTGAAGGACGTCCCCTTTAGCGAGCACAATGTCTAAGTCCATAGGCATTTCAATCTGAGCGCGAACTACGCGGTTTAAGAAACAGCCAAACTCAGACAAATTCAAATCCGATAAACGCTTACCAGCGATAGCGTCACTTTTTACGACGATTTCTTCTTCAACGATGCGCAAATCAAGCAAGTTACGGTCGAATACTTCTTTACCATTACGGAAGCTAGGGTCTAAGCGAGCATGGCTGTCAGGGAAGCCAACCAGTGCAATTTCATCTCCCTCTTGCAAGATAGCATCACCATCTGGGTGGGCGAGAATACCATTGCGACGGATTCGTTCAATGTAACAGCCAGTTTGACGATAAATACCCAGTTCTCGCAAGTTTTTACCATCAGTCCAGTCAATTAGCTCTGGGCCCACTCGGTAAGCTCGAATAATGGGTAAATACACTTTTCTCTGGCTTGAATTTCCAAGGCCACGCTCTTGTGCGATTTGCTGCGCGGAATCAGAAAGGTTTTGTTTTTGCAGTTTTGGCAACAATTTAGCAAACATGATCATGCTAATTAAGCCGACCAGATAAGCCATCGCGTAGCCTACGGATAGATTTTCTAATACCAGAGAAAATTCCATATTCCGCGGTATAGTCGCAAGGCCAGAGTTAAGAGCATCTTGTGCACCAACCAGTACTGGCGTTGCGGTCAATGCGCCTGCCATCATACCGGCGGATAAGCCAAAATCGAGGCCGAAATAGTGACTCAAGCCATACGTTAAGCTGACCGCAGACACGAGAACAGTCATGCTTAAAATAAAATAATGCTTACCATCTCTGAAGAATATACCAAAAAAGTTTGGTCCAGCTTCAATGCCAACGCAGTAGATAAACAGCATAAAGCCAATGGTTAAAGCTTCTGCATTAAATGAGAAACCAAGGTGGCCCATTACCAAAGAGGTAATAAGAACGCCAATAGAGTTGCCTAATTGTAATTTGCCAAATCGAATTTTTCCGATGGCAAGGCCAATGGCTAATACGACGAAGATTAGAAGGATAGGGTTTTGCTCGAGAAGGTATACGACGTCTATGTTCACTGTGTGGCTCGGTAGAGTGTGTGCCAAAAAAGATTAAGAACTGTGAATTGTAACTAAATATAGCAAAAAGATAAGTGAATTTTTTTAGGTTTTACCATTAGTTGACTTAACGTAATAACCAGCTGAAAAATAATAAAAAAGCCGCATGAAGCGGCTTTTTTGAAAACAGTCTTTATTACTCGTCAAATAGACCTAGGTGCTCTTTCGCGTATGCTTCGAATTCGTCGCAGCCACCGATGTGCTCTTGGTCGATAAAGATCTGAGGAACGGTTTCAACTGGTTTACCAACTGTTTTCTCAAGATCTGCTTTAGAAATACCTTCAGCGTGAATATCAACGTAACGGTAGTTGAAGTCATCACGTTTTGCTTTTAGCGTTTCTGCGTGCTCTTTTGCACGAACACAGAAAGGACATGCAGGGCGACCAAAGATAACAACGAACATAATCTTATTTCTCCTAAATCTATTCTTTTTTGAAAGCGTACAAAACATAGCGGCTGAGTGCGCTTTCTTTTGTTGGAGTAACTATGCCCGATCCAGATACGGAAATAAAGCGGCAATTACCTCTTGGTTCTATAGGTGAAATCTATCGAATAAAAACTAAACGCGTGTTCTTATTTTACGGCTCTGAAGTATGTGAAGTGACGCATAAAAAACATACATTCTAAAGGGTTAATGATGGCAAGGTGGAATTGGTCAATTTTTTTTGTTTAAAAAAATAGCAATCTATTTTGGCTATACGCAAATAACTTCAACTCTAACATAAGTGTTAAATCAGAGGGCGAGAGGTTATTTGGGTATATTCTTTTGGGAGGGTGTGTATGTTTCAGTTTATGACTGCAACAAGGATTATATTTGGTGAAGGTGCACTTCAATTTTCATTATCCGTTATTAACCAATTTGGCTACAGTGTTTTGCTGGTTACTGGGCAGGATACCCAACGAGCCGCCCCCATTATCCAATATCTTAAAGCTCAAAATATGCGTTACCAGCACGTAGCTATCGTTGGAGAACCATACATCACGATGGTAGAAGAGACCGCAGTGCTCGGTAGAAAATTCCAACCTGATATGGTGGTTGCGATAGGTGGTGGCAGCGTCATCGATATGGGCAAAGCCTTAGCTGCTATTATTCCCAATCAAGGCAATGTTTACGATTACGTAGAAGTGGTAGGAAGAAGCGTCCCTTTAAAAGCAAAGCCTCTTCATTTTATTGCAATTCCTACGACAGCAAGCACCGGTTCAGAAGTGACCAGAAATGCTGTGCTGAAATCTGGACAAGATAAAGTGAAAGTGAGTCTTCGAAGCCCTGATATGCTCGCAGACGTTGCCATTGTAGACCCGACACTTACTTACGGGACCGACCAATACACATCTGGACGTGGCGCAATGGATGCGTTCACTCATTTAATGGAAGCGTATGTGTGTGGTGAGCCAAACCCTCTTACTGATATGGTCTGCGAAGAGGGGCTACGCCGTTTAAGCCGTTCAGTGATTGCCGCTTGTAAGCAAGATAATCATAAGGCGCGCTCTGATTTAT
This sequence comes from Vibrio sp. 947, assembly GCF_033339115.1. NCBI lineage: Bacteria > Pseudomonadati > Pseudomonadota > Gammaproteobacteria > Vibrionales > Vibrionaceae > Vibrio > Vibrio sp. 947. Next base: position 286,801 of record NZ_JAWOTX010000002.1, read on the forward strand.
CGTTCGCTGCATTGCTTGGTGGTATGGCGATTACTAATGCCAAATTAGGTGCCGCTCATGGGTTAGCATCGGCGTTAGGAGGCAAGTTAGACGCCCCCCATAGCGTTATTACGGCTCGCCTAGCTCCGCACGTGATGCAGGAGAACATTAACGCCGCTAAACTCGCGGGTAGGAATGATGTGATAAGTCGTTATCGCAAGCTGGCCCAATTAGTCACCGAGCGAGTAAACGCTAACGAACACGATGGAATTCTTTGGGTCAATATGGTGCTAGATAAGTTAGCGTTACCGCTACTGGCTCAATTTGGAGTATGCGAAACCTCTTTTGAGCAAGTGGCGAACGATGCGCTTAAGTCAATGGCAATCAAAGGGAATCCTTTACCTCTTAATCAGGAACGTTTGATTTACATATTGCAGCAAGTCTGTGATTGTTGCGGAGAGTGTGTAGCAGAGAGTGCACAACATGTCAGTTCTGTTGAAGTACTGGAATCAAGAACGGACTTATCGAGTGTCAACGACTTAGGGTGATTGCTCCCTTAGCAGCATTAAAACAAAAGGGGAGCCTTGAGTTCCCCTAGATAAAGTATTGACTAAGCTTTAGTGCTTAGTACTGGCTTAGTTTGTCATAGCGACTGTCTTTCAACGCATCTTTTACGCGTTTTAGGTTCTCACGGAAACCTGTACCACGGCGAAGAGTGAAGCCAGTTGCTAGCACATCAATCACTGTCATTTGTACAACTCGGCTTGCCATTGGCATGTAAACGTCGGTATCTTCTGGAATATCGAGCGTGATGGCCAGCGAGCTTGCCTTTTCTAGAGGAGAATCCTTCGCTGTAATCGCAATAACCGTTGCGCCATTTTCACGAGCAAGGTTCGCTATTTCTACCTGACTCTTTGTTCGACCGGTATGAGAAATAAGAACCACAACATCATTATCACTGCAGTTGATACAACTCATGCGCTGCATAACAATATCTTCAAAACAAGTAATTGGAATATTAAAGCGAATAAACTTGTTTTGTGCGTCTCGGGCAACAGAAGATGATGCACCAAGGCCAAAGAATGAAATGCGCTTCGCTTGCGTTAGTAAATCGACCGCACGGTTCACTTGCATTGGATCTAGGCTATTTTTCGCGACATCTAAACACGCCATCGTCGATTCGAAAATCTTATGGGTGTACGCGTCTGGGCCATCGTCTTCTTCCACATTACGGTTAACGTAAGGGGTGCCGTTGGCTAGGCTCTGTGCCAAGTGAAGCTTAAAATCTGGAAAGCCCTTGGTGTCCAGACGACGACAGAAGCGGTTTACAGTGGGCTCACTAACGTCGGCCATTTTAGCCAGCGTTGCAATGCTTGAATGAATTGCAGTTTGTGGAGACGCCATAATTACTTCCGCAACTTTGCGCTCTGACTTACTGAAATTCTCCAGGTTTTTTTGAATTTTTTCTAATGTATTCATAGTGTTCACGAGGGTATAGAGAACAACTCGCTGGCTCTGCTAACGAAAGGAAACACGAAGATTCCGGAGTAGAGTGGGGCGTTAACGAAAACAACCAGCGCCATAGAATCAGTATAAACCTGATCTTCAATCAGTCTAAACCAATAACGGGTACTATTTAGTGAGAATTTGACAGGCCTCAAACAAAATGTTGTAAAAACTACAGAATTGGATGTGTAAACGAAGTTTTGTTGCGCTAGTCGCACGATAATGATGTTTGAGTTACATCAAAACGAAAAAAAATTTCAAATTGATGTAACTCGATCTGGCTGTTAAGACGATTGAATATCAACAACCAGCTGTTGAATTCTTTTCATCAAATTCGGTGCTTGCTTGGCGATTTCGCGTTGTTCATCAAGCACTGAGCTCAAAATTTCTTTTGTGGTCAGTGGATTTGCCAAAACCACTCGAAACACTATCGTATTCATGCGCTGCCATTGGTCTGGGTTCAGTCTTGTACGTGAAACGAACGATTTGCCCGTTTCGCGCTGACGCTTTTGAATAAACTGTGTTAACTCATTGATCAGCTCATTCAGTTGTTCTTTTTGTGAGCCTTCTGCTTGTGCTAATACTTCACGGATGAATGGCGGCAAATAACGGTATGTGAGCAGACAAAGCTCTGGTTCAGAAACTAACTCGAAATCATCTTGCTGTTTGATTAAATCCGCAAAGTATCGAGCTTTTTCAATGCTTTGGTCAATCAGAAGCTCGTAACCTGGGCGACTTATGATGTGCATTGCGGCGTAGACCAACATCGCCATGCCCGAACGTGAGCCTTCTAGTGTATGGCTGCCTAGGTCTTTTGAACCTTTGCGCAATATATATTGAGCGTGATGCTCTATGGATTTCATTGCGTCAGGGTCTTTGAACAGAACCATACCAGCGCCCATCGGGATGTAGAGCTGCTTGTGCGCATCAATAGTTACTGAGTCTGCCATTTCCACACCTTTAAGAAGGTGACGGTGATGGTTAGACATAAGTGTTGCGCCACCCCATGCGGCATCCACATGGAAGTGACAGCTGTGAGCTTGGCAGACTTCAGCGATTTCAGGCAATGGATCAACATTACCTGTCTCTGTTGTGCCAGCCACACCAATAACAGCAATAGGTTTGATGTTTTGTTTTTCGAGCTCAACAATTTTCGCTTTAAGGTCGTCGACAATAATACGGTTGTTGGCATCGGTTTTAACCGCAACCAAGCCCTCTTGGCCTAGCCCTAATACATCGGCTGCTTTCTTAAGGGAGTAGTGACCACGCTCAGACACTAGCACCGCTAAGCCATCATAGCCATAGTGCTTCATGGCTTTAAAAAGGCCTTCCTTCTCAACGCCTTTAAATGAGCCATTGGCTCTTAACGCTTTGTTACGTGCTACCCAAAGCGCAGTGATATTGGCAATGGTGCCGCCGGAACAAAATGCGCCTAATGAGTGGTTTGCACTGTGCATCCACTGATTGTAAAAAGTATCATTCTGACCATATATCAAGCGATGCAGCATACCCAAAACTTGACGCTCAAGTGGCGTAAAGGCTTTGGAAGTCTCTATTTTTACCAGGTTTTGGTTTAAGGCGATCATGATCTTTGACAGTGGCATCAAGAAATAAGGCAGTGCCGATGTCATATGACCAATGAAGCTTGGTGAAGATGTGTGAACTGAGTGCGACACCAAAGTGTCGAGTAAGTGCTCTGTATGATCTGACACGAACTCTGGCTGCTCAGGAATCTGAGCAGAAGAAAAGTCTTTTTCGATTTCGCGTAAAGGCTTTTCTTCTGCCACGATGTGTTCACGAAGAAATTGATTTAGATTTCGCGAGAGGCTCTCGTCAATTTTAGTTAACGTTGAGTCCGGACCTTCTGGGACAGTGAAGATCTTTAGCAAGCTCTCAAAGCTAACATCAGCGGTTTTTTGTTCCTTAACCATAGCAAAGAATCTTTGTAGTTATTTTGGTAATGCGAGCGGCACAATCTAAACTAAAACGGGCGCAAAGTCCCGTTTTAATTGTTGAAACCCAAGTTGTAGAAATGAAAATTTTAGGTGAAGGTTACGATATTCACATTAAAAAATTCTAGATTGAGTACGTTAAAACACTCTGATGTTATCGAATGCTAATCAACGACTAATGCGAGCAATCTTAGTCACATTTCTGCTTTTCAATCTTTTCTATTGACTGATTGTACTTATTAAGTGCGGTATCAATTTGTTGGGGATGACTAAGCAGATCAGCGAATGCTGAACGAAGCTCGTAGTTTTTTGGATGGTTAGTTGATTGACGGTCGCTAAATGTCTGTTTTGCAACTTCACCTAACTTATCGCTTCGGGTCGCTAACTGCTTAACGTCATGTTGCTCTAGTTTTAACCATGCTTCGATTGGCTGTTCCGTCGCAACGCGGCTAGGGTCGTTCTCTAGAAAGTAGTGAACCGCTTCGCGGTTTAATTCAAAGTGATGTTTACGTCCATCCAAGAACCATTGGCTAACTTCTTTCAGATCTGGATATTGGGTAACCGTCAAATCAACAAGATCTTGATACCACTGTAGTGAGGCATCGACGTAGCCATCGTATTTGCTAGCAAGACATTGTTGATCTGCGGCAAGTGTAAAAGTTGAGCTTGTAGCGAGGAGCGCTGCAACGACAAAGCGTTTCATTCTTCTTCCTTCTGGTTGTTATCCCTTTATTAACGCAATGCGCATCATTTGATGTTTCTCCCTTCTTTCTATTTGGTCGTGACAAATCGTTGGGCTGAATGACGAAAAGAAAGAGGGGTCTTGCCAAAAAATATTGACCACTTTGACGTTAACTGGGTATTTAAATTTTTGCCGTATTGTAATGGATGTTAAAGCGAAAACCTGAGATCTAGCTAGCAAGTGATACAAAGAAAAGCATCATAACTGGTACCAATAAACTCAAAATAAAGCCGCTAACGATAGCAACAGGAACACAACGCACACCACCGGTGGTTTGAATAACGGGTAGGGTGAAGTCCATTGCTGTTGCACCGGCATAACCGATTGCGGTGCACGGATAGCTACGAATAAAGAGAGGAATGGCAACCAGTGCGACTAGCTCTCTCATCAATTCAATCAAGAACGACGCGCCACCAAATACCGGACCAAAAGCGTCACCCATTAAAATACCTGCGAGTGAATACCAGCCAAAACCTGAAGCCATTGCGAGTGCTTGATAAAGAGGAAGATCCAAAAGCACCGCTGCAAGAACGCCACCAAGCATACATGTTGCGATGACAACAGCCGCAATGGCCATTCCTTGTTTATTTAATAGGATTTGACGCAGAGTAAGTCCACTATTGCGCAGCTGAATACCAATAAAAAATAGAAGTAGAAAGAGTATCCATTCGCTTGCTGTATCTACCCAACTTAAATCAATGGGTAACAGCAGGCCAACCACTAACCCGCCGCCAACGACCACGATAAGCTTAACAGACTCTAAAGCCATCGAAGATAACGGTAACTTCTTTTGATTCTGATTGGTCTGGAGTGGAATAATTTTATCAATAATAGGCAGAGCCAACAGGTTGCAGGCACTTAGACACAAAAAAAACGTACTCGCATAGAGGAGAATACTTTGTAAGTTGCTGCTTAAATTATCGAGCGCCGCTAAGCTAAGACCCATCAACGACAAAATGACGTAAATAAGGTAGGACGTTGACTGATTGATCTTCTCCAATAACGAAGATCGAGATATAGGAATTAGATACCCCACCACAAGCGGAGCGAAAATAAATAGCATCCCTGAGAACATAAAGCTCAATGATTCCTTTTTGAGATAACATCAACACGCATAAATCAAATTATCTATCGGTTGAAATTAGAGACATTTCACCACACACAGCCCAGCCTTGAGCGAATCGTTTTATCACGGATAAGGTATTATCAGAAAACGATAAATTACAAACCGCTAGCATTCAGTACAGCACGGATTTGATCATTGAAGTCAGTATCACTCATGTTACTAAGTTCATACAAGACTTCTGCACCAGTTAAGTTGAATTCAACTTCATGTTCGTCAAGGCGTTCATCGTGATTGCGGAACATCAATAAATGATGCGCAATTCTAGCGATGTCGAGATAACTCACTTCTGGTCGCGTTAATTCGTATTTTTCGTTTGAGGATACTTCTCTGAAGTCGTTGTCAAACCCCCAACGCTCAAGTACCAGTTTACTTGTGGCAGAACAACGTGTTTGGAAGATCTGCAATGCAATATCTGGGTCTAAGTAATTGCCCCTATCTAAGTACAAGTGGTACTCATTAATTAGGCAAAATAACCCTATATCGGCTAATAGACCGACCAATAACGCCTTTTCTTGCTCTAGATGACCATAAGTGCCTGGCTCGTGGCTACGAAACGATTGAACCAACATCACCATGACGGCACCGAGCTCACGCGATATCGCCGCACTCTTCACCAAGATGGCATTGCATTCTTTAGTGAGATTAACTGAGTGTTTAAGTTGCTCGATCGCTTGTGCGGTAACAATATCACGTACACGAAGTATTCCGAGACGAGATACCGCTGTAGTTAAGTCGTTGCAGGTGATATTTCTGCGATTGAAAATCACAGAGTTAGCGACTCGTAAAACGACCGCTGCTAATCCGGGATCTTCCAATAAACAGTTAGCAACATCGGCAATCGTGGTGTGTTCTTCGACACATAACTGCTGAATTTTAAGCACGACATCAGGAATAGGAGGTAACGAAATCTTACCCGTGGCGATGGACTGTTCTACCAGCTGAGCAAACTCGGATTCCAGTGCGTTTATAAGCTTATCTTTATTATTTGGCAGCCAAAAAAATGATAAATGTTCCATTGTGACGCTGTACTTGAGATCTTTCGTACAGTGTACCCTTACAGCGTATTCTTTATCAATTAAATGCGTATTATGTGCCCGTAATTGCCAGCGAGATCATAATGATGGCGTGTTTTAGGCATGCTATGCGTCAAAAAAATATCACCACACAAACAATAAGTGTGAAACTAATCACGTATGCAGAATTTATACTTTTTTTATATGTGACCTATGTCCTAACTTATTTTTCAACGTTAAGTATGATTAAGCAAGTTGGTGAGCACAACTCACAAAAATATCGCCAACAAATCGACATTTATAATTCGCTATAAGCTGCTGTTTATCTGGTGACATCGCTAATCGGGGTAATTTATTCAGATTAAAGAGGTCAATGGACATGACAGACCAAGCTTTTTTTAAATATGTACGCACCTTCAGTGAGTACCAAAAACGTTCTATGTTCGGTGGTATTGGTTTATTCACCGATGATGCTATGTTTGCGCTTGTCAGCAATGATTGCTGCTACTTACGTGGTGGTAATGGGCTAGATGAAGTGTTTACTCAACTGAGCTGTGAGAAGTATAAGCACGTCAAAAAACAGACGACGGCAACCGTAAATTATTATGATGTAACCGATTTATTCGAATCCGGATATGTAGGGCTTGATGAACTGGTACAGAAATCAATTGAATACTCAATTAAGGAACGGAAATATCAAAAGTCCTCTGCCAGTAGACGCTTAAGAGACTTACCCAACATGCAACTAACCCTTGAACGTATGGTCAAGAAAGCCGGTGTTGATGACGTAGAAACCTTTTTAGAACTTGGACCTGTAAAAGTCTTCAACAAAGTTAAAACAGCTTACGGTAATGATGTTGATGTAAAGCTACTGTGGAAATTTGCTGGTGCAACTGATGGCGTACATTGGAAACTGATCCAAGAGCCGCGTAAAAAACAGTTATTGGCACTGTGTGACTAAGCGAAGCTGATCGCACAATGATTGACTCGTTTCGATGGAGTTAGCGGGTCGTAAAGGCAAGTGTGAAAAGCGGAAAAAGGACGTTGAAGTTTTTTACCACTTCATTGAGTTAGTCATTAAATTAGACAAAAAAACCGAGGCAGAGACCTCGGTTTTTGTTTTTTTAATTTGCTCTTTTCTTACAGCACAAATCTTAAAACTTAAAACGCGTAGTGAACATTACCTGATCACCGTAAAAATCGTTGATACGTGCTTCAGCACCCAAAGAGAAAAGCTCTGTTGAGTGGAATCGAGCGTAGGCAGAGCCAGTCCAATCGTCATCGTTATCGATAGAAACGTAGCCGACTTTGCCGCCTACTTCTAATTGAGGGCCCAACCATTGGCGAACACCTAAGTTCAGCTCCATACCAACATCTGTGCTGCTCTCATTCGAAGGTTGCACAACGCGCATTAGCATTTCACCAGTAAGATCTGCCCAGTTGTTTAGCGGAGAATGGAAGCCAAAGCCTGCAGCTGAGTCAAAATCACTTTCAAACTCAGAGTCAATACGAGCAATAACATGCGCGTTCGGGTGAATTGATTTGCTGAATCCAGCACCAAATGTCACAGGACTTGCGCCAATACGTGCTTCGAAATAGTCGTAGCTAAAGTTGCTCATAGTTGCTGGCGCATTGCGATCGTTTGCAGCTAGGGCATGGCTTGATGCCACTAGTAAGGCAGCGGCTAATAGTGTTTTACGCATAACTAACGATAAACCTTGTTCATTATTTCCATGGATTCAAGCAACCACTTGAACCGTAATCTGATTTGTCCGACATCATAATAAAAAGGAAGGTCCACGACCAACAAAAATGTGTCGATGTTTTGTCAATTAACTTAATAGTTCCTTGGTTTAAGCAAAAACTACGCCATATACGTAGTGTCCGAGAATTTCACTCGGACAAGTAACGATGTTTTTCTAACCTCATTCGACTATGCGAGGTTAGGTGGTGCAATGAGCATCGTTGAGTTCAAGTTAGAACCAAACACTTTATTACTCGCCAAAGCTTGCTCTTCTTTCTGCCATGGCGTTGAGGATTGCCTCAGAATCAAGGATTTGAGTCCAGGATAGCAGGTTATCATCATTCTCAATCACAAACGCGGTAAGCTGAGACACGATTGCTTTTCTCAATGCTTCACCTTTCCAAGGTTTGGCAATGTAATAATCGAGACTCGCGTTATTTACGGCTTCTACGGTGTCTTCCAAACCAGCTTGTCCTGTGAGTAAAACTTTGCGCGCTGCTTTTGTGTCACCATTTTGACTGAGTTCGATTAAGAAGCTGATCCCAGTTTGTTCCGGCATAATGTGGTCACATAAAATGAGCGCAAGCTGAACTTCTTCTTCCGCCATCTCCTCAATCACTTGCCGAGCTTCAGTCACCGATTCCGCTCCTTCGACGACAAAGTTCTCCTCGAAGGGAGCAAGATCTTGGAGCACGCTATCCAAGACTTCTCGTTCGTCATCGACACATAAAATTAGATACTTGGTCATGTTTCATCTCCTTCTTCGATGACTGGTAACCAGACGGTCATTCGTGTGAACTGGCCGATCTCTGATTCGACGTCAATCCACCCTCTGTGTGCTGTTACGATTTGCTGGCAGATGGACAGCCCGATGCCTAAGCCAAAATTACCTTCTTTTTTTGTGGTGAAGTTCAGCTCGAAAATGGCGTCTCTTTGCGATTCAGGAATGCCACATCCATTATCTTCAAAGGAGATAACGGCATAATGTGTGTGCTCTTTTTCTATAAGGCGTGTTTGTATGTTTAACACACCTTTCTCTGGAAATGCGTCAATGGCGTTAGAGACCAAGTTCGTCCACACCTGTTGGAGTGCGATCGGTTGACAAAGGATGGAAGGCAAGTTTGCATAGTCGGTTGAAACTTGGTGCATTTTTAATTTGTTCTCGAAAATCACCAAGGTGTCTTCAATGCCCTCATGAATATCGGCATAGTGCAGGGTCTCATCATCTGACCGAGCATATCCTTTCAGGCTTTTTACCATATCAGCAATTCGTGCTGCACAGACATTAATTGAGCGAAGTGTAGAACCTGCTTTGTGGTATTGCTCTAGTGTATTGAGAGCATGATAAGACGCTTTCTGCTTTCTCGTTAGTTGGGTAAGTAGCTCTTGATCGGACTCTAATCCAAGGCTCACCACTTTTTTTGCCAATGCTCGGTCTGGAAGAGTATGGCTAAGCGCTTTTACGCGTGATCTGAGCTCGGCGGTTGAAGCGGGTTTTGAGGTTTGCGCTTTGCTCAGTAATTCAATGCCTTTGCTTTGTATATCGGAACTGGGCGCATCGTTAAGTAATCGTTCTAGCGTATGCGTTAAATTCTCTACGCCCCTCAATATCGCGGCTACTGGATTGTTTAGTTCGTGTGCCACTCCCGCAACCAATTGGCCAAGCATCGCCATTTTTTCTCTTTCAATGAGCTGCTGGTGGGCTGATTCTAAAGATTCGAGCGTTTTTTGAAGTTGCAGTTTGGTGTTGATGCTTCTTTGCAATCGGCGGTTGAAGTGGCGTAAAAGCAAGTTTGTAAAAAGAGGCAGTAAGTTTGAGTCGCTTTGCATCACTTTATTGAATACGTTGCGATCGAGTTTGATAACTTCTGTTTTGGTTAGTGTTAGAGCTGTCGAGAAAGAACATTCCCCAGTAACAAACGACATGCCTCCGACAATATTCCCTTTGTTATGGCGTACAACCTCTCGCTGCATGCCTTGCTCATCGCGCTTGTACAGAGCCACTTCACCTTCGGTGATAAACCACAAAAAGCAATTTGGCTCGCCTTCCACGGTTAATAAGTGTTCAGGTGAGTATGTACGGCACGCTCTTGTTTCGTCATTATCTTTGAAAAATTGCTGGAGAGCGGAGATCACTTGCTCGGCTAACTCGGCATCAGACATCGAGTGGTAGTCGTGTAAGAACCCGGCTTGATAATGGCTCATCTGGTTATTGATGTGCGCTCGCAACAAGCTGTGATGATCCAATATCTGACTGTAACTTAGCAGGTCTTCTTTGCCATTTCGCAAGATAAATTGGGTCAGCTCTTTTTGCACTGTGTTAAATAAGACGTGATCTGGCAAAGGTTTAGTGAGGCAGTGGTCGAGCCTGCCCTCATTAACGGCAGTGAGAATTGCCTCTATATCAGACGAGCAGCTAATAAGAATTTTTCTTGCTTGCTCGGTATGTGGCATCCGGTCTAAACCAATAAGAAAATCCACGCCGTTAAAATGAGCGTGATGGCTCGCTATAACTAAAGCAACAGTCTGTTCTCTTTCTTCTAGATACTCTAAAGCGCTTTGAGCCTCTTCTATCGATTCGACAGAAAAAATATCAAACTTACTTGAGAAGGCAGACAGCTCCAATCGAAACTGTTCAGCACTGATTGGGTTGTTGTCGAGACACAACACAGCATAACGATTCACAGATGTTTTAGCTCCGGTTAAAACTTCGCCACGCAAACTTTAACAATAAAAGGACATGATGAGTGGGAGCCAAGTATGATTCCTGATTAATGGACTAGAATAAGCATCAATAGTCTGATTTGTCTCAATGTTTTCTCCGCAGGTGGTTTGGGGTAGACTGACCGAAAATATCTAATAAGTGACGTTATGCAAAATCTTAAAAAAATCGGCGCCATTGGTGGTGCTATCTCATTAGCACTGTGTTGGCCATTGGCTGTCGGACAAATTGGTCAGTCCATCATTGAAGATGGTATTACCAATATGAATGATGAAATGATTAAAGGTGAAGTGGTCGAGTATCAGCGTGGCTACTTGTCTTCAGTCGTGCTGACTCGTTATTCAGTTGTTGATCCTGAGCTTAAAACTCAGCTAGAGCGTGATGGTATGCCAACGACGTTTGACGTAACCAGTGATGTTAGCCACGGTCTAACAAGCCTAACAGCAGATTCAAAATTGGTGGACAATGACTTTTTGCCTCTCACGATGCATAGCCAGACTCAACTAAATGGCAATACAGCATTTATCCTCGACCTAGACAGCTGGCATTATCGTAACGAAGCGCAAGGTGTTTCTGTTTCTACAAGCCCTGCAAAAGTAACAGGTGATGTGACGGTATTGGGTGATCTCAATTACCAAGTTTCCGTTCCTTCTGTTCAAGTGGATTTTGAAAACGGTGAAGAGCTTCATCTGAATGCATTGACAGGGCAAGGTAAAGGAAAGCAAGCAAAAGGCTACTGGTTAGGCGAGCAATCTTTCTCTCTAGAGAAGCTGGATGTGGTTGATGCGAACTTGACGCCTGTCTTTTTGATTGAAAATGCGAGCTACCGTGGTAACACTACGATGAGTGAGTCTGGTGATAAGCTGAACAGTCAATTAAACCTAGATGCTAAGAAACTACGTTTAACTGATGGGACGGATGTCGATAACTTTAAGTTGGATTTCTCAATTGCAGATGTGGATAGCCAGTCTTTTGATCAAATTATGTCTATCTATCAAAGCTCTCCTATGCTAGATGAACAGGAAATTGCGAATTTATTGCCGCATGTCGATACGCTGTTTAGCAAAGGTTTTGATTTATCCGTGAACGAGCTTTCACTCGCGTTCGGTGACGGCAAGTTCCACAATGAGTGGCAACTATCCATCCCTGAAGGTACTGAGCATATTTCTCAAGATCCAATGAAGTTGGTGACGGCCACTACTGGTGAACTTAGCACTTACTTCTCTGATGAATTAGTAACGCATTACCCATTTATTCAAGAAGGGATTGATGAGCTCCTTATTATGGAGTTGATCGAAAAAGTAGAGGGCGGTTATCAATTAAAAGCAGAAATTGGTGAAGGCAAATTGAAGTTCGAAAATGGGCATGAGTTCCCATTGGTGGCTCTACTTATGCCTGCTTTGATGCAACAACAGTAATTCGTGTTGTTGCGAATTTGTTCCAATTCAACGCTTAGTCTTTAAAAAGAGGTCGTAAGACCTCTTTTCTTGTTTTTATCACTGCGAAAACGTGATATTAATTTCGTAATATTTACATAGCAGGAGCAATGAGCATCATGGAACAAAATACGGACAACGTATTTAACTTCAGTGCAGGGCCAGCAGGCCTGCCTAAAGCAGTTATGCAGCAAGCACAACAGGAACTAATCGATTGGCAAGGCCTTGGTACTTCGGTCATGGAAATCAGCCACCGAAGCAAAGAGTTCATCAAAGTTGCAGAAGAAGCCGAGCAGGATTTACGTGATCTTCTGAATATTCCGGACAACTATAAAGTACTGTTCTGCCAAGGTGGTGCTCGTGCTCAGTTTGCTGCTGTTCCTCTAAACTTACTTGGTGATGCCGATACGGCAACTTACATCGATGGTGGTTATTGGGCTGAAAGCGCGGTAGCTGAAGCGAAAAAATACTGCGAACCAGACGTGTTTGATGCAAAAACAGAAATCAACGGGAAAGTCTCGGTTCTACCTGCAAGTGAATGGAAAATTGCTCCAGAAGCGGCTTACGTTCACTTCTGTCCAAATGAGACCATTGATGGTATTGAGATTAACGATCTTCCTATCACCGACAAACCGATTGTTGCTGACATGTCTTCGACAATTCTTTCTCGTGAAATTGATGTGTCGAAATACGGTGTGATTTACGCGGGCGCTCAGAAAAATATTGGTCCTTCCGGCATTGCTATTGCTATCGTGCGCGATGATTTATTAGGTATGGCGAAGCAGGTACTACCAAGTATTTTGGATTACACTGTTTTGGCAGAAAAAGAATCAATGTTCAACACGCCACCAACCTTTGCATGGTACCTGTCTGGTCTTGTTTTCAAATGGCTGAAGGCACAGGGCGGAGTAAAAGCGATTGAGCAAGTGAACCGAGCTAAAGCCGCGCTACTGTATGATTACATCGATCAGTCTGATTTCTACCGTAATGGCGTGCACTCAGCAAACCGTTCTTTGATGAACGTGCCATTTCAACTTGCTAAGCCTGAACTGGATGCAACCTTCCTTGAGCTAGCAGACTCTAAAGGGCTGAAAGCGCTAAAAGGTCACCGAGCAGTTGGTGGTATGCGAGCATCCATTTATAACGCAATGCCGCTAGAAGGTGTTCAAGCGTTAGTAGACTTCATGCAAGAGTTTGAGAAAAACTACGCGTAAGCTCAAACTGATAGTTGTTCTCCAAAGCGTCGCTATTGCGGCGCTTTTGTTTATCTCAACTCACATCATTCCAGGAAGGTAAAATGACCAAGGCAAATATTGAAGCGCTGACTAAGCAGTTCCCACTCTTGGCAGCACTTATTGATCTTGAAGAGGTTTGTTGGTTTAACCCCCATATCACTTCCTTGGAGGAAGGCTTACCTCATGTCGGGTTAGATGCAAAAGATATTCAAGCGGCGAGTGAACGGCTAGCACGATTTGCGCCTTATTTGATGAAAGCGTTTCCCGAAACGGAAACGTCGCGTGGCGTTATTGAGTCCGCAGTGGTGGATATTCCCAATATAAAAGTGCGTTTGGAGCAGCAATACGACACACCAATATTGGGCCATTTAATGCTCAAAAAAGACAGTCATTTGCCAATTTCTGGTTCGATCAAAGCGAGAGGTGGTATTTATGAAGTGCTCACTCATGCAGAAAAGTTGGCGTTTGAAGCCGGCTTGCTCTGTGAAAGCGATGATTACAGCAAATTGTTCAGCAATGAGTTTCGGCAGTTTTTTAAGCAGTACAGTATTGCAGTTGGCTCAACCGGCAATCTTGGTATGTCCATCGGCATCATGAGTGCGAAGCTGGGTTTTTCAGTTTCAGTCCACATGTCTGCGGATGCGCGGGAATGGAAGAAAAATAAGCTCCGGTCGCATGGTGTTAATGTCGTAGAGCACCAAGAAGATTATGGTATTGCTGTCGAGCAAGGTCGTAAAGAGGCAGAAAAAGATCCCAACTGTTTCTTTATCGATGATGAAAACTCACGGACGCTCTTTCTAGGTTACTCTGTTGCGGGTGAGCGTCTTAAGCAGCAGTTTGATGACTTGGGAATCGTTGTTGATGAGCATCATCCATTGTTTGTTTATCTTCCTTGTGGTGTTGGCGGTGGACCTGGTGGGGTGGCATTTGGCTTGAAGGTAGCATTTGGCGAGCATGTTCACTGTATTTTCGCAGAGCCAACGCACTCACCGTGCATGCTGTTGGGCGTGCATACAGGCTTGCATGACGATATTTCGGTACAAGATTTGGGTATCGATAACATTACCGCCGCTGATGGTTTGGCAGTAGGTCGTGCCTCGGGATTTGTCGGAAGAGCGATGGAAAGGCTACTTGATGGTTTTTACACCATTGATGACGCTCGTATGTATCACCACTTGGGTGAGTTAAGTGAACTGGAAGGTATTAGTCTAGAGCCTTCTGCATTAGCCGGTATGATTGGGGCAGTGCACGTCTCGAATAACCATGCTTATCAGTCTCGAATGAAATTTGACGAAGAAAAACTCAAAAACGCAACACATCTTGTTTGGGCAACAGGTGGGGGCATGGTTCCGGAAGATGAAATGGCGGCTTATCTCAAAAAATCTGGTCGGTAAATCAGCACTGTATACGTGCTTAATTAGGTAACTAATAATACAGGAATAACAAAAGGGCTCATCGTTTGATGAGCCCTTCTCGTCACTGAAAATCGAATTATAGAGATTGTAATAGCTGGTAGTAACGACCTTTTTGAGCGAGTAGCGTTGGATGGTCGCCTTGTTCGATGATCTCACCTTGTTCCATCAAACAGATGCTATCCATACTTTCTAACTCTATCAGTCGGTGTGTAATGAATACTACTGTCTTATTAGCAAAGTGTTCATTGAAAAGCGCCATCACTTTTTGTTCCGTACGCTTATCGAGGCCTTCAGTCGGTTCATCTAAGAGTAGGATTGGGGCATCACGTAGCAATGCTCGAGCAATACCGATTCGGCGTTTCTCACCACCAGATAACTGACGGCCGCCGTCGCCTAACCAAGCGTCTAACCCCGGCTCTTCAAGAAGTCCGCCAAGCTCGACTTTTTGTAAAATAGTAGACAGTTGCTCATCACTTGCGTCCGGAGCGGCCATGAGTAAGTTGTCACGTAGTGTCCCGTTTAGTACATCTACGCGTTGACTGACCACAGTCATTGCTGCTCGCAGGTCCGACTCGCTCCAATCTTGCAGTTTTGTACCACCGATTCGAACTTCACCTTGGTTAACATCCCAGTAGCGGCAAAGAAGCTGAATCAGTGTTGATTTACCTGAACCTGTTTGACCTACAATTGCAGTTTTAGTGCCCAGCGGTAGTGAGAGTGACAAGTCTTTCAGTACCTTTTGCTGACCGTCAGGGTAAGTAAAATCTATGTTGTCGAATTCAATGTCTAACGTTGTGTCTTTATGTTTCGACTGCTCAGGGAAGACAACGTCAGGTTCAGCCAAAATTACTTCATTTAAACGACGAGCAGAGGTCAACGTTTGACCGAGATACTGGAATGCGCCCGCGATAGGCATCAGAATCTCAAAGCTCGCCATGGTTGCAAACGCAAACAGCGCAATCCAAGGATCAGGAGCACGACCACCTACGCCGTCTGCAGCAAACCAAAGCATCACAACCAGTGTAAGGCCGTTCACCAGCATAAGCAGGCCTGAAGCCATGCCCGTTAAATTCGCGTTCACAAATTGGTTAGACAGCAACTGCTTCTGCTTCTCTAGAATGAGATTACGATAACGTTCTTCTGCTCCAAAGGTACTCAGTTCACTGTAGCCTTGAAGCCAGTCCAGTGTCGCCACTCGAAATTGCGCTTTATGATGAGTGAGATTCTCGCCATTATTTTTACCCAGTTTATAGAACAGCACTGGCCATACAAACAACATGACGGTAAGAATCGAGCCAAGCAGTAGGGCGAGATGCCAATCAAAGAAAGCCAGGATAGCCGTTAAACACAATATGCCAAAAATACCAATCACGACAGGGCTGATAAGTCGAAGGTAAACGTGATCCATCGCGTCTACGTCCGCTACTAGGCGGTTGAGCAGATCGGCATCACGCATCGTAGAAACACGACCCGGAATCAGTGGTGCAAGTTTCTTAAAGAAGAAGATACGTAGATCGGTAAGCAGCTTGAACGTTGCATTGTGGCTAACGACACGTTCTCCCCATCGACCTGCGGTTCGAGCCATTGCAGCGCCGCGTACCCCGGCACCTGGTAACATGTAGTTGAAGGTCTCACGAGCAACCGTCAAGCCTGCCACCGCTGCGGCTGAAATAAACCAACCTGATAGCGTTAATAAGCCAATAGACGCCGCTAAGGTCAGAAATGCCAGTAGCATACCTAGCGAAAGACCAAACCAGTGTTTTTTATAGAGTTTTAGATAAGGGAGTAAATCACGCATCTAAGTTCCCCTTGTCTGTTTCACGTTGTGCGAGGTTCGCTTCCAACATGTCTTTAAATAAGCCATCTTCTGTCGACAGTGTGGCGTAATCACCACGTTGAACAATCTGGCCGTCCTGCATAACAAGAATTTGCGATACGTTTTGTAAAGGCGCAAGTTGGTGAGTAATCATCAAATTCGTTGTGGCATGCGCATACTTGTTAATGCCTTCCATCACGAGTTTTTCACTGCGAGCATCTAAGCTTGCGGTTGGTTCATCTAATAACCAAAAACGACCATTTTGTAGCATGGCGCGAGCCAGTGCTAAACGCTGCGCTTGGCCGACAGATAAACCACCAGAACGATCAGATATCGGATAATCCAACCCATGCATTTCAACAAATTCAGCAGCGTGAGAGTCATTCAACACAGAATGTACGTCTGCATCCTGAATATTGTGCTTACCTAGTGTGATGTTATCTCGAATGCTACCGTGTAATAGCATCGGGTTTTGACCAATCCAGCTTACTGCCTCTCGCCATGTGGCTAGATCCAGTTGCGACAATTCGCAGCCATTAATTTTTAAGCTACCTTGATAAGGCATGAAACCGAGGATTGTGTTTACCAAACTTGTTTTACCTGCGCCACTTGGTCCAACTAAAGCCGTACTTTTGTTGGCTTCAAGAGAGAAGGATAGGGGACCTGCGAGCTGCTTACCTTCCGGACTAAAAATGGTTAACTGGTCCGCTTCAATATGGATAGGGCTGTTTTTATCTAACGCTTGGGTACCATCTTTGATTTGATCGACTTCCAAATCCAGAAACTCGACAATGCTTTCTGCTGCGCCAACCGCTTGCTGTTTTGCATGATAGAACGTGCCCAAATCGCGTAATGGCTGATAAAACTCTGGAGCAAGAATCAGAATGAACAAACCAGCAAAGAGCGTAACACCTGTGCCGTAGTAGCCGAAGTCCAGCTCCCCGATATAACTAAAGCCAAAGTAGACAGCGGTAATTGCGATAGAAATGGAAGTGAAAAACTCTAACACCGCAGAAGACAGAAACGCGATTTTCAGAACGTCCATGGTACGAGTACGAAAGACTTCTGAAGCACCCTTTAGCGTCTCAGTTTCAGATTTTGTTCTATCGAATAAGCGAATGGTTGTCATTGCTTGCAAGCGGTCATAAAAGTGACCCGACAAACGCTGCATCGCTTTAAAGTTTTTACGGTTTGCTTCTGCGGCTTTCATCCCAACCAGTGCCATGAAAATAGGCACCAGTGGTGCAGTGACCAGGAAGATCAAGCCTGCTGCCCAGTTTACTGGGAATACGACAACCAAAATGATGAAAGGCACTAGTACCGATAATAACATTTGAGGCAAGTAGCGTGAGAAGAAATCTTGCATATCTTCTACCTGCTCTAAGATGAGCGTTGCCCAACTGCCAGCAGGTTTGCCTTTGATGTAAGCTGGCCCAAGTTTATGAACTTTATCTAAAATGAGTTGGCGAATATAAACTCGAATTTGCTCCCCGCAACGGTAACCGGCAAGCTCTCGACCCCAGGTACAAGCAGCTCGACCGATAACCGTGCCACCGAGCCCAACAAAATGCCAAATGAGGTCGGCTTTGTCGACTTGGTCAATGATTAACTGGTGCAGAATGGAGGCGAGCAGGGCTGCTTGAGCCAATAAAAACACGCTTGAAAGTACGCCTAGGCCTATCGCAATCATAAGCCAGCGCTTGGCTAACTTACTTTGTTGCTTCAGCCACTTATTCAAGCTGCTTTGCTTTTTCTTATCCATCGTGAAGGCTTAATGATAATTGTTTTAATGAGGCGGTAGTATACAAAAGAAAACCCAGCGGGAATACCGCTGGGCTTTAAGGATATGACACAAATGTGAAAAGTTATTTGTCACCAAGTGAGTCTAAGAAACGTTCAGCATCTAATGCAGCCATACAACCTGTACCTGCAGAGGTGATCGCTTGACGGTAGTTGTGGTCCATTACGTCGCCAGCTGCAAATACACCTTCGATACTAGTTTGTGTTGCGTTGCCTTCAAGACCTGATTGAACGATGATGTAGCCATCTTTCATGTCTACTTGGCCTTCAAAGATTTGTGTGTTTGGCTGGTGGCCAATTGCGATGAATGCACCCATTACATCGATATCTTCTGTCGCACCGCTGTTCACGTCTTTAATGCGGACGCCCGTTACGCCCATATCGTCTCCCAGTACTTCATCGAGAGTGCGATCGGTATGAAGAACGATATTACCGCTTTCAACTTTATCCATCAGACGTTTCACAAGGATCTTCTCTGCGCGGAATGAATCGCGGCGGTGGATCAGGTGAACTTCTGACGCAATGTTAGATAGGTATAGCGCTTCTTCAACAGCCGTGTTACCACCGCCCACAACTGCAACTTTCTGATTACGGTAGAAGAAACCGTCACAGGTTGCACAAGCAGAAACGCCGCGACCTTTAAATGCTTCTTCAGACTCAAGGCCAAGGTATTTTGCTGATGCGCCGGTAGATATGATTAAGGCATCACAAGTGTACTCACCTGAGTCGCCTTTTAAACGAAATGGGCGTTGTGATAGCTCTACTTCATTGATGTGATCAAATACGATTTCAGTTTCGAAACGCTCGGCGTGTTCTTTCATGCGATCCATCAATGCTGGACCTGTCAGTCCCTCAGCATCGCCTGGCCAGTTTTCAACTTCAGTTGTGGTGGTTAGCTGACCACCTTGTTGCATTCCCGTTACAAGCACAGGGTTTAAGTTTGCACGCGCTGCGTAGACGGCAGCTGTGTATCCTGCAGGACCAGAACCAAGAATTAATAATTTACAGTGTTTTACGTCGCTCATTATGGCTCCAAAAAGGGCGTAACATTTCCCTCGATTGTATGGAAATTCTTAGTGCTTTAAAAGCATAAACAACGATTGTGATCGAATAATTGGTTATAGATTAGAACCCACTAAATATTGATTGAGAACGTTGACTTCTAGCATAAAATTCTATTCGTAGTAGAGAAGTCTAGTTTCAAATATTGTCAAAGCGTAAAACTGAAACATGGCTCTGTTTTTGTGGTTTGGTTTGGTTTGTTATGTTGTTTTCGTCGTTTTGTTGAAGCTATCAACGTTAAAAGCTGGTAATTGCAGAATATTTGCGTAACCTAGTGTGTAAATTAAATGTTAATTAATGTGCCTCATTAAAGGAGCAAATGATGTTACATTCACGTGAGAATACTCTACATTTAACACAGCTCAGCATGGCAGCAATTGAGCAGCTTTCCCCATCGTTTGAAGAACTGCCTCGTACCGAACATGCAGATGGTCAGTATCGACTACGACGTTATTCTGTGGTTGGTTTTGATAACGGCAAAGTCATCGACTTAAATAAAAATAGCTTTGTTCAATCCTCTGATATCAACCGATTTCAAGGTGATGTAGTAAGACAATTCGAGCCAATTGAGAAGGATATTCTTACCAGCGATGGATTTCGAGAAATGTGTGAATTGTTTGTCAATGCGAATCATCTGCCAAACGGTCAAGAAATAGAAATTCACCAAATCCGTATCAGGGCACTGGAAGAAGAAACCCAAGTAGCACCTGAAGGTGTGCACCAAGACGGTTTTGATCATATTGCAATGGTTGGTGTGGGACGCCATAACATCATCGGTGGCGACATCATGCTGTACAGCAGCCATAACCAAGCCCCATTTTTCCGTAAAGTGCTAGAAACCGGAGAGGTCGCAATCTTGGCTGATAGCAAGCTGTGGCATAACGCGTGCCCAATCCGCTCTGTTATTGATGACGAAGCGGGCCATATGGATGTATTTGTACTTACTGCTACGGATAAGCGTAATGAACTTCAATCTTAATCAGATCAGAGAGCAATTTCCGGCGTTGGCTCAATACCACAACGACAAGCCCGTGACGTTTTTTGATGGTCCAGGTGGCTCACAAGTGCCTCAACCAGTACTAGACAGCATGGTTGGGTATTTAGGTCGTTTCAACGCTAACTTAGGCGGGCATTATTTTTCTAGCCAAGTGACCGTTGACGTAATGCAAAATGCGCGTGAGTCGGCTCAGGCTCTACTTAATGCCCCTTCATCTGGCAATATTGTCTTCGGTGCCAATATGACCTCACTAACCTTTCAGCTTAGTCGCGCGATTAGTCGAGATTGGCAAGCAGGAGATGAGATCATTGTCTCCGCTTTGGATCACTATTCAAATGTATCCAGCTGGCAGCAAGCGGCAGAAGATAAAGGCGTTACGGTTCATCAAGTTCGTATCAACGAAGAAGATTGTACGCTTGATATGGAGCATTTAAGCCGCCTTCTTTCTGATAAAACGCGCCTTGTCGCTGTGACTTATGCATCGAACACGACGGGTTCTATTGTGGATGTACAGCAAGTAGTCAGCATGGCGCACAATGTTGGGGCACAAGTTTATGTGGATGCCGTCCATTATGCGCCTCATCATTTGGTTGATGTTCAAGCGTTAGGTTGTGACTTTTTAGCTTGCTCAGCTTACAAGTTTTTCGGACCGCACGTTGGTATTGCTTACATAGCCGATCAGTGGCTCCACAGTATTCTCCCTTACAAAGTCGAGCCTGCCACTAATATAGGCCCTGGTCGATTTGAAACAGGAACGCAAAGTTTTGAAGGTCTTGCTGGTGTCGTTTCTGCGGTTGAGTACCTGGCTCAATTTGGTGAAGTCGGTTTACCTCTTCGCCAACGATTGGAGCAAAGCTACCAACTGTATGAACAACATGAGCAGCGCTTGAGTGAGCGTTTCTTACAGCGTTTGAATGCATTAGATGGTGTCAATCTATTCGGTATCGCAAAGGAAGATAGCCAACTCCGCACGCCAACTTTTGCGCTAACGTTTGACCGATATTCTCCAGAGTTCATCGCGAAAACACTGGGTGAACATAACATTTGTGTATGGAATGGTCACTTTTATGCGTTGGGCTTAGTTCGTCAACTTGGTTTAGAAGAATCGGGTGGTGTAGTGCGAATTGGTTGTATGCATTACAACACAATAGAAGAAGTCGATATGTTATTCGATGTGCTAGAAAGCATCCTTGACGCATAACTAACGATTTCTTCCTAATAGAAAAACAAAAGCTCGAGTCAAACTCGAGCTTTTTTCATTTTTATTTGAATCAACGCGTTCTGCAAGCGATTACTCACTAACTTCAACTTCATAGGAAGTGAATTTTCTTACATTAATAACGCCGGTATCAAAGATGAGGTATTGACCTTTGATGCCTTGCAAAGTGCCAGTAACAACCGGGTTTTTATCGAAGTTATGCGAAGTGATCTTCGTTGGGTGCTGTTGTACCGGGTAGCTAAGGTCGGTAATGCTTTCGTTTAATACTTCAATGGCATCTTCGCCGAA
This sequence comes from Vibrio sp. 947, assembly GCF_033339115.1. NCBI lineage: Bacteria > Pseudomonadati > Pseudomonadota > Gammaproteobacteria > Vibrionales > Vibrionaceae > Vibrio > Vibrio sp. 947. The sequence continues at coordinate 308,853 of NZ_JAWOTX010000002.1, forward strand.
TTGCTGTTTTATCTCGGCAATTTTCTCTTCGACTAAAGGCAATAGCTCAGCAAAACGGTCCTGCAATGCCATAGGTTCACCGTCACCTTTTAGCAGTGTGCGCCAATTGGTCTTGTCTGCGATATGTTTCGCCAGTTCAACTTCAATTAAACCGGAGATATGGCGAGTTTTTACTTTAAAAATTGGCAAGCCCTGAGTCGCGCCTTGGTCAATCCAACGAGTCGGGATTTGAGTATGACGAGTAATACCAACTTTTAAGCTGGATGTGTTGGACAGGTAGACAAAGTGATCCACCATGCAATTCTCTTCACCCCATTGTGGTTCGCGACAAGTCCCTTGATCGTAGTGGCAGGTCTCTGGCTTCATGATACACATGTCGCAGCTTGCTAGCTTTTTCATGCATACAAAACAGTGGCCTTGCGAATAACTCTTTTTCGTTTTCTTTCCACATGAGCAACAAAAAATATTGCCAGTGTGAGTCAGTGTGAGCGTTTTACCCAGAAACGGAGTTAAGTCGATCTCTTCCTCACCGACAGGAAGACGGTAGTTGACGGCACCGTCCAGAGAAGCACGCATTTTGTTTAGCGTGCCAGTTGCAATTAATGACATGACATTACTCATTATTGTGTTTTTGCACAGTATATACTGAAGTGGAGAAGAGGTGCAGGGTTGACAGGAGCTTTAAAGTAAATGTCTTGCACTAAATTATTATGCATCGTGTTTTATTTTCTAAAAATTATGGCTGTGAAATGCTTCGCAAATAGAAGTTGAGCTGCACTTTTTAGAAATTTTAAAACGTGATAACGGTTCAAAATCCGTTACTATGTGTCGAAACTAAGAATTGAATGAGAAAGTGATTTTATTTCTTGATAAATCACCTTGATTTCATTTTTTGAAATTATTGAACCTCACGTATTGCATATAATCTCAGCAGGTCACTTGCCCATGAAGTGGATCCATAACTTTATCTTTGCTCTTTCTATTTGCACTATCAGTTTGGTTGCCCTTTATAGTGTGCTTGGCGATACGCGAAAGCTGACCATTACACCTGAGCATTTCAATATCTATGCAACTAAAGATGCCAGTGAAGGAGGTGTGAGTGAGGCTGATATCACATACGATCGGCAAAGCCTAGTTCTTAGCTGTGAACTAAAGCAGAGCTCGTATGCTTGGCCTTACTGCGGAATCTCGGTTTATACCGATTCAGCAACGCCAACACAGGGTATTGACCTTTCCAACTACCATACGATTCGATTGAAGGTGCGATATGAAGAGGCAGGAATAGGGACTAACCCTAGCCACGACCTACGTTTGTATCTTCGCAATTATAATTCTGAGTATTCCAAGCCGGACGACGAGTACACCATTAAATATAATGGCATGCAGTTTTCTCCGTCGGGTTCGAGCGATATTGTCGAAATTCCGATTAAAAATCTTCAGGTGATGACCTGGTGGTTAGCAGATAACGGAGTCGCGATTGAGCACTCTGCACCTGAATTTTCAAACATCACACGTATTGATATTGCAACTGGGTCTGGTGCGGCACTTGGTAAACATAGAATTGTGATTGATAAAATTGAGTTTGAAGGCGCTTACCTTGCGCAAGAAACATTGTTGTATGCATTATTACTCTCTTGGATGGCGCTTGGACTGGCTTTTTCACTGCATGAGTTACGAAAAAATAGAGTGGCTTATGAAAAAGCACAAAAGCGTCACCGTCATTTGGAGAAGGTTAATGATACTTTGCGAGCTCAAAACTATGAGTTTGCAGAGTTAGCGCATCGAGATGCTTTGACGGGCGCGATGAACCGATATGCTGTGCAACACTGGCTGGAACAACAATCTCGTCAGGTTCGCTGGGGGCATAACACCTTCAGTATTCTCTATTTGGACTTGGATAAGTTTAAAAAGGTGAACGACAAATTTGGGCACCAAATGGGGGATGACATATTGCGCGAATTTGTCATGGTGGTAGCGACTTCTATTTACTCAGACGATCGACTCGTTCGTTGGGGCGGCGAAGAGTTTGTCGTATTTTGCCCTGATACCAATATTGAACAAGCGTTAGAGAAGGCAGAAATGATTCGCAAAAATGTGGAGGATCATTTGTGGGTGCACGGTGAATCATTAACTTGCAGTATTGGCATTGCCCAAATGCAGAATGAACGCGTCTCAGAAACCATGGCGAGAGCTGACGAAGTGTTGTATCAGGCGAAGCGCAATGGTCGCAACCGAGTGGAAGCTCATTATGGTTTACTTGCTTGCGAAAAGAAGCAAGCCTGATAGCCGTTCACTGAAAGGAAAGAAAAAAGGTGGCCAACTGGCCACCAAGAGGGAAACTGCTGAACACCACTTAGGGGGGAAGTTTGGGTTATCGATACGATTACCGTGAGCAGCAGTGTAGTGCTAATCGAACTTGCTATTTTTACCAGAACAACCAAGCGAAAAGCGTTAGTGCAGCAATACACGCAATGTTTAATACGAAACCAATTCGCATCATTTCTTTTTGCTTGATATGACCCGTACCGAACACAATCGCGTTTGGAGGTGTTGCAACTGGTAACATAAATGCACAAGATGCAGCGACGGCAATCAGTGCAGAAAGAATAACCGGAGACATGCCTAAGGCTTCTGCAATGGTCGCAAATACAGGGACAAGTAGCGCAGCACTGGCGGTGTTACTCGCAAACTCAGTTAAGAAGACAACAAAAGCAACCACTGCAAGAATCGTTAAGAGAATACCGGCTTGCTCAAGGAAGCCTGACAAGCTATGAGCCAAAAATACGCTTGTTCCGGTTGCTTTTAGGACGTTACTCAGACAGATACCACCACCAAATAGGATTAACACACCCCAGTCGGTTGTTTTCTCGATATCTTTCCACTCGACGGCGCGAGAAGCACCAAGTAGAAGGATGGCGCCAATAGCTACAAGAGTATCGAACTTCGCGAAGCCACCCAGCATAGCGTTAATAGGCTTACTGAATATCCACAACGTCACGGCCAGTAAGAAAATCGCCAACGTAATCATTTTGCCGTTTGTCCATTCGACTGGTTGATGGTCAAGGTCAAACTTGTGGCTAAGGTCAGGCTTAGTCATCGTGTACAATACGAGGATAGCGATTGGCATTAATACTAGGGAAATAGGTACACCAAACTTCATCCATTCAGTGAAGCTAAGGCCAACTTCAGCTGCTGCAATTGCGTTTGGTGGGCTACCAACCAGTGTTGCAATACCACCAATTGAAGCACTGTAAGCGATACCGAGTAGAACAAACAAAAAGGTGTTGTGGTTTTTCTTGGCGTCTAGCTTTGTCATCACACCCAGCACAAGCGGTAACATCATCGCGGCGGTGGCGGTGTTTGAAATCCACATTGACAGGCCAGCACTCACACCAAATAGCATGAATACAGCGACAGACATTTTTCCTCTTGCCAGCAATAGTACTTTATCTGCAATCGCTTGATCTAACTTTTGTTTATGTAGAGCCGCAGCTAGTGCAAAACCACCCAAAAATAGAAAAATGATGGAGTTGGAAAAGTTATTCAGTGCGGCTTGAGTGTTGAACACACCCAAAAATACCGCAAGTAGTGGTATGAGCAGCGCAGTAATGCTGACGTGAATCGCTTCGGTTAGCCACAGAATAGCAACAAAAACTAAGATGCTCAGGCCGGTTACTACTTGTGGTTCAAAGGGTAAGGTATTAAACAAGATAATGAACAATAGGATATTCGCGTTCAAAATCATGCTGTTGCGAGTGAAGAACCAATTCTTCAATGTCACAGCGAGTGCGGTCATGGGTAGTGCTCCTTTTGCATTGCCTTTTGTCGGTTTTTTTATGGCAAAGTAACTGACTTGTAGTTATTTATTGATGAAATGTTACTTTGAATGCGAAAAAGAGTTTTGCCTGAATCGTAGAGCAAATTAGAAAGTGTGATGTTGAGAATTGGAAATGGGTAGAAAACTACCCATTTGTTTTATAGAAATGTTACTAGGCTTGTGAGCCACGTTATTCCTCTATTCGACGGGGACTTGAAGAGGCTCGTTAGCTGCTTTATTTGGCTCTTTTACTGCAACGATAGGTTCTTGAGGGCCAAGAAACTTAGGCTGCGTATTGATAATGTACAGGTCTAAAAACGCTTTCACACGGGCTAGCAGTTCTCGAACACGCATCGATGTTTTTTGCTTATTGGCCGTCGGCCCTGCTACCGCGAGACACTGTGCATCAATGCTGTAAGCATCAGCGATGAACAGTGCGCGTTCACAGTGAAAGCGCTGAGTCACAATCAGAAATCGCTCCGAAGCAAAAATTTTTTTCGCTCGTACAATCGAATCTAAGGTACGAAAGCCAGCATAATCAAGGTGAATCACTTCTTCAGGCACGCCTGCTTTAAGTAAGTCGCGTTTCATTGTCCACGGTTCGTTGTATGAACGGTGGGCGTTATCACCACTCAATAAAAACTGTTTTACTTTGCCTTGGTTGTAAAGCTCAATCGCCGCATTAATGCGATGAGTGTAGTAAGTGTTGAGGATCTTTCCGATGTATTTACTGGTACCAAGAACTACGGCAACCTCATGTTGAGGGATTTGCTCGTATTCAGTGAAAATGCTCTCTTTGGCTTGTAAAACCACCCACCGGTCGATGGCTATAACAGAAACAAGCAGACTAAGTGCAGAGATCGACAAAATCAAAGCAAATCGCTTCCAGGAAAATTTCAGCTTCCACTTTGATCTTATGCGAGAAAACAACAAAACGTTTTATATCCTTAACTAAAAATGTAGTTCTCATCATATCTGATAGAAACAAAAAGAGAGAAGCCCATTTATGCCAAAATCTGGTTAGGATGATAAAAAAATAAAAGCCCCTACATGGTAGGGGCTAATTATTAAACGAATTGTCTCAAGCTTAGAACGCAGTGCGTTTGTAGCGGCGGTAAACAGGTTGCCAGAACGACTGTTCAATTGCCACGTTCAATGCTTCATCAGTAATTTCTAATGCGACACCTTGTTCAATTGCCTTTTTACCAACGGCAAATGCGATTTTTTTCGACACTAAGTGGATCTCTTCCAGTGGTGGAAGTAGTGCACCACGACCATTGATTGCTAGAGGAGAACATGTTGCTAGCGCGCGACTTGATTCCATTAGCATCTCGTCAGTGACACGTTTTGCATTGACAGCAAGTACACCAAGGCCAATGCCTGGGAAGATGTAGCTGTTGTTACATTGTGCAATAGGGTAAGTGCGACCTTCATGAACCACTGGCTCAAATGGGCTACCTGTTGCAACCAGTGCTTCACCATTTGTCCAACGAATGATGTCGTTCGGTGTCGCTTCCACGCGGCTTGTTGGGTTCGACAGTGGGAAGACAATCGGACGCTTACAGTGTTTATGCATTTCTTCGATGACTTCTTGGCTAAATAGGCCAGGAGCACCAGAAACACCAATTAGTACCGTTGGCTTGGCGTTACGCATTACATCGAGTAGTGAGAAGCCATTTCCTTCATTTTCCCACTCTTTCGTATTGGTATGCTTTTGCACCAAGCGTTGTTGGAAATCAAGAAGGTTAGGCATGCCTTCTTGTAACAGACCCCAACGGTCAACCATGTAAACTTGTGAGCGAGCTTGCTCGTCAGAAATTCCTTCCGATACCATTTGTGCGATGATCGCTTCTGCGATACCACAACCAGCAGACCCTGCCCCTAGGAAGGTAATACGTTGTTTAGAAAGCTGAGTTCCTGCTGCTTTACAAGCTGCAAGTAGAGAACCAACAGTAACAGCTGCAGTACCCTGAATATCATCATTGAAGCAACACACGCGGTCTTTGTAACGCTCTAGAAGAGGCATCGCATTTTTCTGAGCAAAGTCTTCGAACTGGATCAAAGCATCAGGCCAACGGCGCTGTACCGCTTGGATAAACTCTTCTACAAATGCATCGTATTCTGCACCCGTAATACGAGGATGACGCCAACCCATGTACATCGGATCAGCTAAGCGTTGCGGGTTATTGGTACCCACATCAAGAACGATTGGTAGCGTGTAAGCAGGGCTGATACCACCACACGCGGTATATAGTGACAGTTTACCGATTGGAATACCCATGCCGCCGATACCTTGGTCACCCAAGCCAAGGATACGTTCGCCATCTGTCACAACAATCACTTTAACGTTGTGGTTTGCTGCGTTGTTCAGCAAGTCGTCAATACGGTCACGGTTCGGGTATGAAATGAACAGACCGCGACCACGACGGTAAATGTTAGAGAAGTTTTCACATGCTGCGCCAACAGTCGGCGTGTAGATGATAGGCATCATCTCAGAAATGTGATTTTGCACTAGGCGGTAATACAATGTTTCGTTGGTGTCTTGGATGTTACGCAGATAAATGTGCTTATCCATATCGCTTTCGAAACTTTTGTATTGCTGGTAGGCACGTTCCACCTGCTCTTGGATAGTTTCGGTCGACTCTGGAAGCAGACCTTCTAAGTTGAATGAACTACGTTCTTCAGCAGAGAATGCACTGCCTTTGTTCAAAAGAGGGGTTGCTAAAAGAGCCGGACCCGCATATGGAATATATAGTGGGCGTTTATCGTTGTTCATTGGGTGCCTTATGTAGGGTTGAAGGATGCGCACCAAATTTTAACGGGTTCACTATTTAGTTGTAAACATGCGTTGATGCACATCAATGTAATGTCGCAAAAAAATTCAGATACCGACGAAAATATCGGCAATATTGGTTGTTTAGAGATACCTAAAGCAGGATTTTTTTACTTGGGTATAATGTTTTGCATCATCAAATCAAATCCAATTTCTATGTTTCAACTACCTATCGACAGCCTGCAAGCCGAGTTTGACCATCATGTAAACCTTAACCATCTTGTGGTGGAAGCCGAAACCGGGTCGGGTAAATCTACCCGCTTGCCCATGTGGGCGGCAAAACACGGACGCGTTCTGGTTATTGAACCACGTCGAATTGCTTGTACCTCGCTGGCTGAATTTCTTGCGGAGCAATCTGGAGAGCCAATAGGTCGCAAAGTCGGTTACGCGATCAAGCTTCATGCCTACTTTGATGAAAAAACCGAAGTTGTATTTGTGACTCCGGGGGTTGCACTGCGTTGGTTTTCGGAAAACAAGCTAGCAGACTTTGATGTCGTGATAGTGGACGAATTTCACGAGCGACGCTGGGATATTGATCTATTAACCGCCATTTTGAAGCAAGAAAATCAACATCGATTGATCGTCACTTCCGCTACCTTAGAAGGCGAAAAGCTAGCGCGTTACCTGGATGCTAAGCGTCTGCGTTCGGAGGGACGTTGCTTTCCAGTCACGGTGACACATCGTTCTACAGACAGCCGCTATTTACCGAACAAAAAGGGATATGAACAGGAAGTTGTCGGAGCGGTAAAAGAAGCACTGGAAGATGAAGATGGCGATATTCTTGTTTTTCTCCCAGGACGTAAAGAGATCGCCCAATGCGCGCAGATCCTACAAAGCAGCAGTGATGTCATGGTGGTTAAACTTCATGCCTCGGTCAGTGATGAAGAACGACATCGTGCGCTGACGGTACAAAAGCAACGGAAAGTCGTATTGGCAACCAACGTCGCGGAAACCTCTCTGACCATTCCTAATATCCGTGTGGTAATCGATAGTGGTTTAGAGCGCAGAACTGTACAACGAAATGGACGTACAGCACTGACATTAACCAACATTTCTAAGGCCAGTGCCGCGCAGCGAATGGGGCGAGCAGGTCGCGTTACCGAAGGGGCTTGTATTCGTCTATATGGTGAGCACGCGCCTTTAGAGTTGGTGACACCTCCAGAATTACACAGAGAAGAGCTCGTCGAGCCCATGCTGGCAGCGGCTTGTTGTGGGTACCGTCTCTCAACACTCGATTTTCTCGACTCAATTCCCCCAAAGTCGCTAGAGGCATCTCATTCGACGTTGTTATCCATGGAAGCGATTGATGAGGATGGCAATGTCACGCAGCACGGGAGAAAAGTATATCCACTACCCATTGATGCACTGTTTGCCGATCTCGTTACCAGAATTCAAGCGAAGCCAGAGAAGGAAGCAATGATTGATTTGGCTGCCGCCTTATCTGTGCCTGCGCAGCTCTATCAGCGACAAAGTGGTGAAGTCGCTGAGCTTCTGTCTCAAGAGGAACCATACGGGTGTGATGCCTCTTTGCTTATCCGTTTGGTTCGAGGGGAGCGACTTCCGGGCATTGTCATTGATGCCAGCGCACTCGAAGAGGCACAAGGTTTAGCGAAACAAATGCGAGAAGTATTTGAATTACCGGAACTTGACGTTGCCTCTCGATATAAACGTGAAGCGCTCTTTTTCTCCATCGCCTCATTGCACCCTGAGCTTGTGTTTGTCCGACGAGCTCGTCGAAGGGATGCTCTAGGAAATGGCGTAGTCGAGATGCTGGTTGGGCGTAACAGCCGCTTTCCTGACAAAGAAGAAGCGGCAATCGTGCTAGATAGCCATAGCGTGCCAGGACGAGGCGTTAAGCAAACACTGAACCTCGCATCGGTTATGATGCCTATCCCGCTGACATTATTACGCGAACTTGAATTTGGGGAGTGGCAACAAGGTGAGACGAATTATGAAGAGGAGACCCCAAGAGCAACAATGCACCTGGTCTACGCCGGGCGAACAATCTGTACTGAACATCAAGCGTTAAAAGGTGATGTTGCTGTTCAGTCTATTGTCGAAATGATAGAAGACGAGACACTGTTACCAGGTTTTGCTTCTCAAAGAAAACAGCAAATCCAACACTGGAAACTCTACAACGCATTGGGCCTTAATGCCGAAGGAGAAGAGGTTAACGACTTGGCCTCCTTGACATTTTCTAGCTGGTTAAAGGATCAGTTGGAAACATTAGGCGTTGAAAACACCGATGATATGGCGTTGTTTGAACCAGAAGACTTAAAATTTAACGGTGTTCCAGAATGGGAATACGACGATTTCACGGAGCAGTACCCTTTAGAACTTTCGCTGCCAGAACTCCAACTAGATGTCGAGTATTACGCGTCTCGTAAGCTGGTACAGGTCGTTTATCGAGAGGGAAACCGTAAGGGAGACCCGAAGCGTTGGGAGCTGCCACGTTGGGCTGGTTGGAAGATACAGTATAAAAAGGCCAGTCGAGTGATTGATGTAAAGTAGGTCGGGGGATGACGTTGTGACAAGAATTGATATTTTCTTGGTGAATCTATAATGATTTCATATTGATATCGTTACTTACGTGTTGTTTTTAGTTTCTTAATTGAAATATTAATCAATTGAATGCTTATATATGGCGAAGCTGTACATCAGTTGTTACAAAGCTGGTTTTAATATTTCCTTTTGTATGTAAATTAGGGCATAAAAGACGAATGTTTTATATCCCATTGCTATATCAAAACAGTTGAACGATATTTGGTATATCTCATTTTCGAGTGTCGGGGGCATAGAATGGATCAACAAGGAAAGACGTGCATTGAATTCGACTACACTAGCTTTTTAGGGGCGACAGGTAGTAAAAAATGGACCTTCTTAGAGGCATTTGCCACCATCGCGCCTATTTTCGGTTTGATGTGGAAACAGAACATTGCGGAATTGAGCAAGCCTGAAGATCGGTTGTGGGATGCCGCATTAAAATCGATGTCTTCTCGTAAAAGTGATGAATCCAATTTGGTCCGCTTAACCCAGTTAGCTAAACATGAAGGGATCAATGAATTGCGAGTCGTTATGCCATATTCGCTCGATGTTCAGCAAATCGAGTACATAGAATCTCGCAGTCAGTTGAAGGTGGATACGTCAGAACAAGATGTTCTTAACATCAAGTTTTAGGCTGAGTATTTCCACTTCATCGATGTACTACTTAACAATAGTGCAATGAAAAGCGACCTCAAAGTAGGTCGCTTTTTTATTTTGAGGTTTTTGTCACAGGTCTTGGAAGTGTGATGAATATAGAGTATTTGCACTTAAATTAACAAAAATGTAACGTTTGGAAATGCAATTGTCATAACTAGCTTCTAACTTTGTGTTTTTAGGACAAATTACCGACTAAGTGGTTGGTACTGTAAGTTCGAATTAACGTCCCTTATTGGCACACAAGGATGATTGAGTCACCACGTCATTTGGGCATAAAAACAAACACAATAAGAAAGGAAGTCAATATGTCTTTGTCTCGTCGAGACTTTATGAAAGCTGCCTCTTCAACGGCGATTGTTACCGGGCTGGTGGGTTGTGGTAGCGATGCTAGTGAATCTGTTGCGGTTACCTTTGAGCACGGGGTGGCGAGTGGAGATCCTACTCAAACACAAGTAATCATTTGGACTCGAGTTACGACCTCAGCAAGCTACGCAGATGTAAGCTGGCAAGTTTCTTCTAATGAAAATTTTACTGATATCGTACAAAGTGGCACTTTCGCTACAGATACGAGCCGAGATTTTACGGTAAAAGTTGATGTTCAAAACCTCAACGCAAATTCTCACTATTACTATCGATTCATGGTTGGAGATGTCACTAGCGAAGTCGGGCAAACTCAAACATTACCAGAGGGTGGTGTAGAAAAGGCATCCATGGCCGTTGTTTCTTGTGCAAACTATCCTGCTGGTTATTTCCATGTGTATCGAGAGATCTTAAATCAACATGAGCAAGAACCGTTTGATGTGGTACTTCATCTCGGTGATTACATTTATGAGTATGGGGCTGGTGGCTACGCTAGTGAAGATGCTGAGGCACTAGTGCGAGAGCCAAGCAAAGGCACTGAATGCATTACCTTAGATGATTACCGAAAACGGTATGCGCAATATCGCCAAGATGCTGATCTGCAAGCGTTACATGCGAGCCTACCAATGATTGCAGTCTGGGATGACCATGAGCTTGCAAATGATAGTTGGAAAAATGGTGCGGAAAACCATCAAGAAGAGGAAGGCAGCTTTAATGATCGTCGTGCAGCTGCGGCTGCCGCGTGGACAGAATGGTTGCCCGTTCGTGAAAACACTTTCTCAAACATGCTGATTTACCGTCAGTTTTCGTTTGGAAGTTTAGTCAATTTGATGATGCTCGACACGCGACTTGTGGGGCGTGATAAACCGTTGGATTATTTCTCGCTCAGCTCACCAACGATGGAAGCTATTGGCGGTTTAGTTGCTCAGTCGCGCAGTCAAGACCGAGAGCTGTTAGGCGGTGACCAACTCGCTTGGCTGATGGATGCGTTCAGTACGCACGACGCAACTTGGAATGTGCTAGGGCAACAAGTGTTAATGTCTCGTATGGAGTTGCCAAGTTCGGTTATGACCGCGATGTTTCAATTGTTTACTGCCACTGAAGAACAAAAAACAGAGGCGTTATTAGCGGTAAACTCTGCGATTACGGGTTATCTCTCTGACCCAAGTTTAGATACCATTGCTTTGCCATATAACCTAGATGCATGGGATGGTTACTACGTTGAGCGAGAGAACGTTTATCAACTGGCCAAAGCCAGCAGTGGTAACTTTGTCTGTTTGGCAGGAGATACGCACAATGCATGGGCAAGTGAGCTTAAAGACGTATCTAAGCATCCTATCGGGGTAGAGTTTGCGACTAGCTCTGTGAGTTCCCCTGGGTTAGAGGCCTACCTCGCGTTAGACCCTGTCGCGATCGCTCAAATGGAATACACGCTGCCGCACTTAGTGTCAGAATTACAGTGGGCAGACATCAAACAGCGTGGCTTTATGCGCGTTACTTTTACGCCCGACAAGGCAGAGTCGACCTGGTATTTCGTATCAACGATTAAAGACAAAACATATCAGGTGACGACCAAGTCAGCCTCCACAACTGATGGTACTACGTTAAATATCGGCTAAAATGAGCCTAATACGAAAAAAGTCCGCAGGCTATTGCGGACTTTTTATTGGAAAGCGTTTAGCTAATCTAGCGACAGTGCTAGTCAATCAATCCGTATTCTTTGCTCAGAACCTCGATGATTTCCGCTTTCGGATTCTCACTCAAATGAATCGGCTTGCCTGTAATCTTCTCGGCAATACCAATGTAAGTGCTCGAAATCGCCATCAAAGATTCGACGGGCAAAGCATTATCACGAGCGAGAGCTTCGCGCTCAGGCATACGTTCTTTGTTTAGCAAGATATCTGGGTCAGGGAAGTGGTTAAGTAGGAACTGGCGGAAACCTTCTTTTGAGTTCTCTACGATGTGACCTGCTTGGTACTCTTTAGCATCCCATATACGAGACGAGTCTGGTGTACCCACTTCATCCATGTAAATCAGCTTTTCATTGCCAGCAGCATCATGAACATAACCAAATTCGAATTTGGTATCGACAAAGATTTGGTCTATTTCTTCTAACGCTTGGCTGATAACGTTAAAGCCTTCTTTCAGCAATTTTTCGTAGAGTGCGATATCGTCAGCGCTTGAGAAGTTAAATGCTTCGTAGTTGTCTACGATGTTTTGACGAGTAATATTCACGTCATCCGCTTCTGGCACACCGGGAATGCCTTTTAGAATGCCTTTTGTGGATGGGGTCATTAGCAACTCTGGCAGTGCTTTGTCTTTTTCTAACCCTTCAGGAAGTTGGATTCCACAAAACTCGCGCTCGCCATTTGCGTAAGCGCGCCACATCGAACCCGTGATGTATTTGCGGCAGATGGCTTCGATTTTTACCGGTTTGGCTTTTTGTACAATCCAAACAAAAGGGTGAGGAATGTCTAGAATATGGCTATCTGCTAAGCCATTTTCTTTGAACAGTTTGAACCAGTGATTAGAAATCGCATTAAGCGCAGCCCCTTTACCCGGGACACCATTAAGACCACCTTCAGCATGCCAAATACAATCGAATGCAGAGATTCGGTCGCTAATCACCATGATAGCCAAAGGCGCATCTGGAGCGACATTGTATCCTTTTTCTTTGATCAGTCGGGCGCTGTCTTCTTCAGTTAACCAGTAAACTGAACGAACTTTTCCACTATGAACGGGTTTATGGGTGCGAATTGGCAGGTCGTCATTGACGGCAAGTACTTGATTAGCAAGGCTCATTGCGACATTCCTATCATCTTAATCAAACGTCAGAAAGAGAAGATATTCAGCAAAATGTGGGCGCTGAATAAATCGAATGTGGGCATCATACCAGAACTATTTTAACTCGCCAGAGAAAAAGCAAACGTTTGCCTGTTTTCTTTAATACAAAAAAAGCCCCCTTAAAAAGGAGGCGAGATGCAGGATGGATAACGTCGAACTTATTAGTGGTACTTATTAACTCTGCCTTCGACGAAAAAGACTTCACACTGATAGCGCTGCGCCATGTCGCGCAACATAGATTGATTCATAAGTGCAATTTTATTTGATGCGACAACAGCACTGGCATTACCTGATCGGATGGCTTTTATCACGATCTCGACTTCTGAAAGCTGTTGAGAGGGCTTCATTTGAATCACGTTTTTACAGCAAATATTAGAAGCAGTGAGTTGTTCAAAGTCTGGACGAGGGCAGTCTGCTGTAAACAAAATCCATTGTTTCTGCTGCGATAAAACAGCCAGCTTAGATAGAAGCTGATCCGAAACGGCCATGGGCTTAGTTGCTTGTGCCAATACGTTGTAGCGAGAGTATGTATGAGATTGACTTTGTAACTGCATCTTACTGTTCCTTTATACATGCTGTATGTGTATACAGTAGTTTGTTTTGGCGACCTGATCAACCAGTTTCTCAAAAGTTATTTGCGGTTTTTTGAAAAGGAAATAAAAGGATTTTACTTTAAGTAATTGAATTTATTTGTTTATTTTTCATTTCTGATATGTCTAACATCAATTTAAAAATGTGAGGTGAGTAGAAAGTTGGACGAGAGACATACAGGGGTTTACTACTGTATATACAGGTGTTTTTCACGGACAGTGGTTTGTATACAGTGGAAGAGGGCTGATAACCGATGCGACATGCTATGTAGGATAGGAGGGAATACGAGATAGAGATTGGAAATAGGCTTGGGCGATCAAAAAAGCGCCTTATAAAAGGCGCTTTTGAAAATCAGTTCCGTTGATTCCGTCTTGCTTAGCTCGCTCGTTGCAAACGTTCGCGCATTTGCAATTCGCCTTGGTTAAATAGGCGCACGTCGATTTTCGCCATATCGTAACAAGCTTTACATGAGTAGTGGTGCTTGCCATCTAAATAATCGTGACGAGTTACAAGACTAGGTTTTTTACACCAATCACAGGTGCCTTCTTCAGTGAACATTGATTTTCTCCCCACCTAGATTAATTTGAGTCGTTAGGTGTTATTTTGCGCCGGGCATTATGGCATAAAAGCGCGACTTAAGTTAAATGTCTGTTAATTTCTTTGAGAGGGAGATCGATTGCGGTGCTTGATTATATGGGAATAAAAGCATGGCAGCCAAAGTATCCTGACCTATTTTTACTGTTTTGTAACATTTTGTGAGACGAGCTTAAAGGCATGATTGAGTCGCTTCATTTCTTCTTCACTGCCCCTTGTGTCAGGATGATAAAGCTTTGATAATTGTCTATAGCGTAGCTTGATTGCCTGTAAATCAGGGATGGTTTGTGGTGTGTAGCCAAACATAGCACACGCGACGCTTAGCTTATGGTTTTCTGCCTGAGTTTTGGATTTCTTAAATTCTCTGAATACTTTCTCTAACTGACGCTTCAGTTGCTTGTTCGTAAACTCTAGCTCTTTTATTTTTTCCGCCATTCGTTGATTTTGGCTTTCCTCTTTGGCTTCACGCGCTTTTCTATTCTGCTTAAGTTTTTTGATCGCGAGGAAACTTAAGCCGCTGATGATGAGGATCGCCGCTAGCCAAATCAGCCATAGAAACTGCGAGTGTTTTACTTTGGGGGTTGCAACTGTGCTTTTCTCTTCTTGTGTTTGCTCTGCTTTTTTATCGAGCGACTTTATTTGCGAGACTTGTTTAGCTCGTAGTTGGTTGAAGCGCAGCTCTAACAGTTGATTATAAGCTTGTTCTGCTGCTGGATTATGCTGAGAAGCCATTTGATACAAGGCTTCAGTCAATTGAGAAGTTGTGACCTTACCTGGATTGCGCTGAATAAAATCGGCGAGAAGAAAGCCACGATCGGTTGGGTCATTGAGTGCGATAGAGGTTAGCCAATATAACGCTTGTGTTTCATTTTTTTCGCCATTTATCCCTTTAGCAAAGTCGTTCGCGAGCTGTTTTTGTGCAGGGAGGTAACCTTGGTTGGCGGATTGCTCTAGCCAGTAGCGCGTTTCTGGTGAGGCTTCAGCTTCGTTTGATGCCAATAATTGTTGTGCGTACTCGTATTGTTCGATGGGGTCATTTGGAGCTTGAGAGGCAAGTGAGTAGCCAGAAAAGCTGAGGCTAAATAAGCAGAGTAGGGCAGACGTTTTGACAGACATTAATATGTCAGGCCTAACGATAATGGTTAGGCCTGCTCCGGTAATTTTTTATTATTACCGTTATGGTGCAACCAAATTACTTCAGTGGCAAGATCTGGATTTCAACACGACGGTTGCACGCACGACCTTCAGAAGTTTGGTTTGAGCAAATTGGGTTACGTTCGCCGTAGCCGCGTGCAATTGCACGACCAGGTGCAACGTTTTGAGATACTAGGAATTGACGTACGGACTCTGCACGGCGCTCTGACAACGTTTGGTTGTATGACTCACTACCTGTGCTATCCGTGTAACCGTCAATAACGAGACTGGTATCTGGGTACTCAACTAGGATGCGAGCAACACCGCGTAGAGTGTTATGGATACTAGCATCAAGCTGGTAAGAGCTTGAAGAGAAGCCGATACCGTTTTCCATACGCAGTAAAAGCTGATTTTCACCAACACGCTGAACTTGTACGCCAGAGTTTAGCAAAGCGCGACGTAATTCCGCTTCTTGTTGGTCAAAGTAGTAACCAACGCCAGCGCCAGTCGCTCCGCCTGCGGCTGCACCAATGAGTGCATGCTGACGACGTTCTTTAGCATCATCACCCGTTGCTAGGCCGATTGCTGCGCCAGCGATCGCACCAATAAGCGCGCCTTGCGTGGTGGAGTTAGTTTCGTATTCACCCGTTGTTGCATTTTGGCGTTGAGTGGCTTGACAGCCAGTAAGAGCTAGCACTAGAGCTAGTGCAATAGGCATCTTTTTCAAGGGAAAATCTCCGTATAAAACTGAGGCGAAACCATGCCTCATAATGGGATGCGAATTATGAATAAACAAGCATTAATATTTGTTATGAGAAAGTAAGATTGATAAGAGTTTCTGTAAGAAAATTCCTATCAATACTGCCAAAGCTCTCAAAGTAAGCCCCATCGACATCGAAGTCATTGCTGCTTATGTGAATCCTTTACTATTCTGGCTATTTCGATGAATCGCCCAACATTTTGCGTGCTTGTTCGCCGCCCACTCCACGATTAACTGAAACCTTTCTACCTTTCTTTAAGCCCACTTCGTAGTCTTCAGTTAGGTTTTTCATCGCTTCTTTCAATTGCTTCTTGAACGTTTCGCGGTCAATGTTTTGGAATTCTTTATCAATATAGTCATTAATTTTATTGGCCGACTCTTCATCTGGAGAAATAATTGGCAATTTTTCAATCGCGCCTTCCACCCAGCCAGATACAAATGAGTTCACACGGCGAGTCACTTCCTGAGAAGAGGTGCCGGTGCCAGCAAAGCTGTTTCGGAATTGTCCGGTACTTTCGTTCATCTCGCGATAAACAATATCGAAAGCAAATGCAGCAAAAATAGCGCGATCTGCTTCACCGATAAATTCGACACGTTTGAGCCCTTTGTGATTCAACAATACTGCTTCGACACCGAATTTTGTGTTAATGCCGCGAATCACTCGCAATATGGTAGAACTGATGTTCGCTGGTAGCAGATGAGAAGATTGTGTTTTTCCCATTCTGATGAACTCAATATCGTCTTTATCGAGACCATATTTAAGCATGAGGCGATGTGCCATTTTGATAGCATTGGCAGCCTCATTAACATTAGCGGAATTGCCCAGTTCTAAGCACTTGGCGATTTTTTTCAGAGCTTTTTGTTTATCCATCGACAACCAGTAACGAAAGCAGAAAATTTATGAAGTCAGACATATTACCTTTTTTGACATAAAAACGAAATACAAGGTGGGACTGAAGATAATTTCTGCACATAAAAATAAGCCTCGCATTAAGCGAGGCTGGCGTTTTAGTTCGTCGTAATCAGTATGAAGTCGTACTTGTGTCTAAGAAGCCATTCTTCATTAAGATTCGTTAGAATTACAACCCGAGCTGGTTGAGCAAGTCATCGGCATCATCGTTTGATCCCGACGATTTAGATTCTTTCTCAGCCAACTGTTTACGTGTTGCCTCTAAAATGTCGTCTGGGTTTTCGTCTTCAGCAACTTCAAACTCTTCCAGTTGGATGAACTCAGTTTTATCCATTGCTAGTTCGAGATAGAAAATATTGTTGTTTTCGGTGGAGAACGTCACTCTGCGCGCTTGAGGGCGGTCAAGGTTGGTATCAACTTGTAAGATAACTTGCTTATTCAGCGCTAGCATTTTTGGTTGGTTTTGTGTGATGTTCGTTTGCAGGTCTTTACGAATTTTATTAGTGAAGTCTCCGACCAGTTGATTCATGAGTTCACCCAGAACATCGCCTACCTCGTCAGAAGTATGAGATATTGCCAGTTCTTCTTCTGGCATGCCCATATTACGCATGTAGTTGGTGTAGATCTCCAGTGCGGCTTTTGCCGTAAAATTAATCACAACTAGCCCGGTAAATCCGCCATCAAACAGAACAAAACAGCCAAAATCTGGTTTGAGGCTAGTCTTGTGGATTTTTTGCACCATTGCTGAATAATTTACTTGAGAAGATGTCGCCGAAGTAAGTACGCCAGAAACAGACTGGCAAAGTTTGAGAAGGATATCTTCAGTGGTCACAATTTTATTTTTTTTCATTCTGAAAACTCATCTAGAAACGCGATTCGTTCCCCAATGTAAGGCATCAAGCGTGAAAAAATAAAGCATAAGTTTAATTATTGTATCGAGATTCTGATTTGCTCGTCTTTTTAAATGTTGTAAAGTGACGAAATTCAAAGAATATTACTTCACTAACTCTTTTGTGGTGTTTTTTTTCGCTTAGCGCCAATTTGTATGAGAAGTGAGCAAATAATTACACAACCCGCAGCTGATCGGATCAGCGTCGTAGGGGCAGGAAGCAAATGTTACCAAGATTACACTCGCAAACTGATGTCGATCCTCTTGTTCTTAGTTTTCTGAAAGAGCTTGAGCACGCCGGATTCACTGGTGATATCGAAAGCCAATATTCAAGCCGACTAGCGGTTGCCACTGACAACAGTGTTTACCAGCAACTTCCTCAGTCTGTCGTTCATCCCAAAACGACAGAAGATGTTTCTCTCCTCGGGAAACTGAGCAATAAAGAAAAGTACGAACGAATTACCTTTTCACCTCGTGGTGGTGGCACAGGGACCAATGGTCAGTCGCTAACCAAAGGTATTGTGGTGGATATGTCTCGTCACATGAACAAAGTGCTTGAGATTAATGAGAAAGAAGGCTGGGTTCGTGTACAAACTGGTGTAGTGAAAGACCAGTTAAATGACGCTGTTCGCCCTTATGGCTACTTCTTCTCTCCAGACTTATCTACCAGTAACCGTGCAACGATTGGCGGCATGGTCAACACCGATGCTTCTGGTCAAGGTTCTCTGAAATACGGAAAAACATCCGATCATGTTTTGTCGCTACAAGCGGTGTTTGCTGATGGTTCAATTTTAGAGTCGGACTTGTCTCATGGTTACCCAAAAGAAGGCGAGTTTGCTGCCAAGGCGCTACGTGTAACGGAATCCGTATGTCGTGAAAAACGCCAGCAGATCGTAGATAAGTTTCCTCCTCTTAACCGATTTTTAACGGGCTACGATTTAAAAAATGCCTTGAATGAAGAAGGTGACCGTTTCGATATCACACGAGTACTGTGCGGCGCTGAAGGTTCATTGGCATTCATTACCGAAGCGAAGCTTAACCTGACGCCAATTCCGAAAGCGCGTACTTTGGTTAACGTTAAATACAACAGCTTTGATTCTGCACTGCGTAATGCACCGTTTATGGTAGAAGCGAAGGCGCTGTCTGTAGAAACCGTTGACTCAAAAGTGCTTAATCTCGCGAAGCAAGATATCGTTTGGCACACCGTGAGCGATTTACTTACCGATGTTCCAAATAAAGAGATGCTTGGCATCAATATGGTGGAATACGCAGGTCAGGACGAAGAGGAAGTTGCTGCTCAGGTTGCAGCGTTGACCGCCAAGCTCGATACCATGTTGGAAACAGAAGAAGCGGGCATTATCGGCTACCAAGTTTGTAACGATGTAGCGAGCATTGGGCGTATTTACAACATGCGTAAAAAAGCGGTGGGTTTGTTAGGCGCAGCAAAAGGTCGTGCTAAACCGGTCGCATTCGCTGAAGATACCTGTGTGCCACCAGAAAACCTGGCGGACTTTATTGTAGAGTTTCGAGAACTGTTAGACAGCAAGTCTCTGAATTACGGCATGTTTGGTCACGTCGATGCTGGGGTGCTTCACGTACGTCCTGCGTTGGATTTGTGTGACCCGCACCAAGAAGCATTGATGCACGAAGTGTCTGATGAAGTGGTCAAGCTGGTGGCGAAATACGGCGGTTTGATGTGGGGTGAACACGGCAAAGGTTTCCGTTCAGAATATGGCCCTGAGTTTTTCGGCGACGAGTTGTTTACTGAACTGAGACGTGTGAAAGCGGCATTCGATCCACACAACAAAATGAACCCGGGCAAAATCTGTACACCGCTGGATAGTGATGCAGAGCTTGTCAAAGTTACCGATACCAAACGTGGTTACTATGACCGTCAGATTGACGTTCAAGTACGTGACAGCTTTAAACAAGCGATGGAATGTAACGGTAACGGTTTGTGTTTTAACTATGATACCAGCTCGCCAATGTGTCCATCGATGAAAGTAACAGCCGATCGTCGTCATTCACCAAAAGGTCGTGCAGGTTTGGTTCGTGAGTGGTTGCGTCAGCTTACTGAGCAAGGCATTGATATTCTTGACTTAGAAAAGCAAACACTAGAAAACAAAACATCAATCAAAACCATGATTGACCGCGTACGTCATTCTATCAATCGTCGTCACGAGTATGACTTCTCTCACGAAGTGTATGAAGCGATGAATGGTTGTTTGGCGTGTAAAGCGTGTGCGAGTCAGTGTCCGATTAAAGTCGATGTTCCGAGCTTTCGCTCACGCTTTTTAAACATCTATCACTCTCGTTATCAACGTCCTGCAAAAGACTATCTGGTTGCCAACATTGAGACTATGCTGCCGATGATGGCGAAAGCGCCAGGTGTCGTAAATGGTGTTTTGAAGCAGTCGTGGGTGAAAAGTTTAACGGCATCTACGGTCGGGTATGTCGATGCGCCGTTGTTATCAGTACCCACCTTGAAACAACGAGTAGAGTCGCTGACAACGCCTTATGATCTGCAAGCGCTCAGTGGTTTGTCTTCGTCTGAAAAGAGCAAGCATGTTTTAATTGTTCAAGACCCATTCACTAGTTACTACGACGCTGATGTCGTTGAAGACTTCGTTAAGTTATTGAAAAAGCTGGGTATGAATCCGGTGCTTCTGCCGTTTAAGCCGAATGGTAAAGCACAACACATTAAAGGGTTTTTACGTCAGTTTAAGGACACAGCAGCCGACACAGCGAAGTTCTTGGCGATGGTAGCGGATTTGGATATCCCATTAGTTGGCGTCGATCCTGCTTTGGTGCTGTGTTATCGAGACGAATACGCTGAAGTGCTTGGCAGTAAGCGAGGTGATTTCGATGTACTAACAGCCCACGAATGGCTTTACCCAAGACTAGAAGCGTTTGAAAGCGGAGAGCATAAGGCGCAGGAACCTTGGTATCTGTTTGCTCACTGTACTGAGAAAACCAAAATGCCAAATGCGGAAAAAGAGTGGGGCGCTATTTTTGCTCACTTTGGTGCAGTTTTGAATACGGTACCTGTTGGTTGTTGTGGTATGGCGGGTACGTTTGGTCATGAGGTTGATAAGTTGTCGATGTCGAAAGACATTTACAATTTAAGCTGGAAGCCAAGCTTAGATAAGTTGGATAACGAGAGATGTTTGATTACAGGCTATTCTTGCCGCAGCCAAGTTAAACGCTTTGAAGGAACGAAGCCCAAGCATCCCGTTCAGGCATTGTTAACTTTGTTGTAATCGGACTAAATCAAGCCCAGTTTTACTGGGCTTTTTAGAAACCGTATTTAGACCCTTTCAAAGGATATGAATCTTGAAAAAACTTGAACTCAAAGTCCCACCTGTTGTGGTGTTTTTGTTGGTCATACTTTTGATGTACGGACTTAAAGTTTTGACGCCGAGCATGAACATTCGAGTACCCTTTGTTGAATTTGTAGTAGGTGTATTAACTTTGTTGTCTGGCTACATGGGCATTGCTGGCGTGTATGAATTTCGCAAAGTAAAAACCACAGTAAACCCAGTAAAACCTGAAGCGGCATCTTCTGTTGTAAGAACTGGTGTGTTTGCCTTTTCACGCAACCCTATGTACACGGCATTATTGCTTCTAATCATAGCAACTGGTTTGTGGTGGCAGCACTTGAGTGTGGTGCTTTGTGGCGTGATATTTGTCAGTTATATGAATCGGTTTCAAATCAAGCCTGAGGAACGCGTTCTAGAGCGATTGTTTGGTGAGGAGTATGTGGATTATAAAAATCATGTTCGTCGTTGGCTCTAAGCATTGCGTTTAGTTTTGTTTGGATGAGACATAAAAAGAAAGCCCAACGATCGACGTTGGGCTTTCTTTTAGTAAACACGTTTTTTGAGCGCTTCTGATAGGGCAGTCGACTAGGCTGCCTTAACGAACTTTGCTAGGAATGCGTCCTTACGTTCATTAAAGCGGCGTACAAGGTCGTCAACCGCTTCTTGGTCATATGGCTTCAAGCCACTTGCAACCATGCGCTTAATACCTTTACCAACGACTTCACCGTCTTCTTTAAACGCAAAGTTTAAGGTGACTACACCTCGTTTTCCTTCTACGTCGAATGTTGCGCCAGTGAAATCCACCTCTGGATGCGTAAGGTCTAAGCGTGAAAATTCGACTTCCATGCTTTCATAAATAACTAATGGACGCTGGCAGTTAATCATCATTTGCTTCTCTTCCATAAGAGGAACCATGATGTGAGGGAAGTTCATACCAGAAAATTGCACGTAATTTGTCACTACATGCTCAATAAATGCCGGATCGTGGTTAGTTTCACCTTCACGGGACATGTGTAAGTATTCTTTACCTGCCTCGTCAACAACAGCGCTTTCTTTGTCACACTTATTTTCAATATGAAGTGCTACACCATCGTTTACCATGCCAGAGAAGTTAAAACGCATCTTTTGGCTAACGCCTTCTTTACTAAGAAGCACAGCGAAAAGTAAATCCCCAGGGACACAAAAGCGTTTGTTGTCTTCATCATGAATTGGGTTGTAGTCACCTGCGACACGTTTTGCAAAGTGGCTTGCTTGTTCGCGAGTGAACTGAAACTGGTGATTAGTGTTTGAAAAATAAGGTGTTAGAAACATAATTTTTACGTAGTAACCAAAACTGTGTGGGATTATATGCGAATATCTGCGTAGCAATGGTCCATCCAGTGAAAACTTCACCGTATCCTAACAATAAGACACTATTTCGGCGGATAAACCGTTAAAAACGCATACTTTAGCAACGCTTTTATTTGTGAAAACAATAAACAACGACCTTTTCGCTCGCCTATCTTTTAAAGTATAGCCATCAAAGTAGACTGGCGTTCATAAATAGTGCCATCAACATGTTTAATCGTATGTAAAAAGGCTCCACGCAGAACGTAGAGCCTTCAAGTCATCATCTGGTTATTCGGTGAAATGCCAGTTATGCTTAATTATCGAACACTTGGTAACAAGCTCTCTGGCATGAGTGTATTGTGGATAGCCAGCTTAAGCAGAGTGTTTGCCTGTTCAATGTCTGGAGCAAAGTAGCGATCTTTATCGTAGAACGATACTCTGTCACGCAGCATTTGTTTGGCAATCTCGATACGCTCAGAAGACTTGTTTGGTGCTCTAAAGTCTAGGCCTTGTGCTGCTGAGAGGTATTCGACCGCCAGAATGCCGCGAGTGTTTTCTCCCATTTCTTTCAATCTGCGAGCCGCGAAGGTTGCCATTGAAACGTGATCTTCTTGGTTTGCTGATGTTGGCAAGCTGTCTACTGACGCTGGGTGAGCGAGCGTTTTGTTTTCACTTGCTAACGCAGCAGAGGTAACCTGAGCAATCATGAAACCAGAGTTCACACCACCATTGTCGACTAAGAACGGTGGCAGTTTTGATAGCGCGCTATCGATAAGTAATGCCATACGACGTTCAGACAAGCTGCCGATCTCGGCAATCGCAAGTGCTAGGTTGTCGGCTGCCATTGCAACAGGCTCCGCGTGGAAGTTACCGCCAGAGATGATGTCACCATCTTCAGCAAACACCAACGGATTATCTGATACGGAGTTCGCTTCTACTTGTAATACTTCCGCCGCATTGCGGATTTGCTGTAAACACGCACCCATCACTTGAGGCTGACAACGCAAAGAATACGGGTCTTGTACTTTTTCACAGTTAGTGTGCGAATCACCTATTTCACTCGATGTGTCTAACAAATGACGGTATGCGAGTGCTGCGTCCATTTGGCTGCGATGACCACGTACACGGTGAATGCGCGGATCGAATGGACGTCGGCTGCCTAGAGCGGCTTCAACAGACATTGCACCACAAACGGTTGCTGACGCGAAAAGGTCTTCCGCGATAAACAGGCCTTCCAATGCGAACGCTGTGGATGCCTGAGTCCCATTTAGTAGCGCTAAGCCTTCTTTTGGCGCCAGAGTGATAGGCTCTAGACCTGCGATTTCTAATGCTTCTTGCCCGGAAATGATATTACCGTTGTGGCGAGCTTGTCCTTCTCCCAGTAATACTGTGCTCATATGGGCTAGAGGAGCTAAGTCACCTGATGCGCCAACAGAGCCCTTTTTAGGTACGCAAGGGTAAACTTGTGCGTTGACTAGGTCGGTCAGCATATTAATGACTTTTAGGCGAATCCCAGAAAAGCCACGAGACAGACTATTGATTTTTAATACCATCATCAGACGAACCGTTTCATCTGACATAAACTCACCGATACCTGCCGCATGAGAAAGAACGATACTGCGTTGCAGTGTTTCTAAATCTTCTGGTGCTATTCGTGTGTTAGCCAATAGCCCAAAACCAGTGTTAATTCCGTAAACCGTTCTATCTTCCGCGATGACTCGGTCTACGACCTGTGTGCTTTCTTCAATGGCCGGAATGGCTTCAGGATCCAAAGTAAGGTTGACTGGTGAACGGCTCACTTGGCGTAGTTCGTTTAAGCTAATATGACCTGGCTTTAGCGTTAAATTTAACATCTCTTTCATCCTTACTTGAGCTTCTTCAGTTCTTCGTTGAGCATTGGCAAATCTAGCCCTTGCTCTGCTGCACATTGTTTAGCTATATCGTATCCCGCATCAGCATGACGCATCACGCCTGTTGCTGGGTCGTTATGCAGCACGCGGGCAATACGTTGTGAGGCATCTTCACTGCCGTCACAGCAGATAACCATACCTGAGTGTTGCGAGAAGCCCATACCTACGCCACCACCGTGGTGCAGTGAAACCCAAGTTGCGCCGCCCGCCGTGTTGAGTAGCGCGTTTAATAATGGCCAGTCTGATACGGCGTCAGAACCGTCCATCATACCTTCGGTTTCACGGTTCGGGCTTGCTACAGAGCCAGAATCTAAGTGATCTCGACCAATGACAACGGGCGCTTTAAGTTCGCCATTTTTCACCATTTCGTTGAATGCTTGACCAAGACGCTCACGATCTTTAAGACCAACCCAGCAAATACGCGCAGGTAAACCTTGGAACTGGATGCGTTCGCGAGCCATATCTAGCCAGTTATGTAAGTGCGGATTATCTGGAATTAGCTCTTTTACTTTTTGGTCGGTTTTATAAATGTCCTCAGGATCGCCAGAGAGAGCAGCCCAACGGAAAGGACCGATACCTTCACAGAATAGAGGACGAATGTAGGCTGGAACGAAGCCAGGAAAATCGAATGCGTTTTCTACGCCTTCTTCCAAGGCCATCTGGCGGATGTTGTTACCGTAGTCGAGTGTTGCGGCGCCGCGATTTTGCAGCTCTAACATCGCTTGAACTTGCACAGCCATGGATTTTTTCGCTGCTTTTACGACCATTGCTTCATCTTGCAAACGCATTTCTGCTGCGTGAGACATGCTCCAGCCTTGTGGTAAATAGCCATTGAGCGGGTCGTGTGCAGACGTTTGGTCTGTTACGACATCAGGCGTGATATTACGTTCTACCAGCTCAGAGAAAACGTCTGCTGCATTACCTAGTAGACCAACCGATACTGGTGTGTCTGACTCTTTAATGATAGCTAGCGCTTCATCTAAAGAAGTCGCTTTCTTATCGACATAGCCTGTACGCAGGCGGTAATCGATACGTGATTCATCACACTCTACTGCAATCATGGAGAAGCCCGCCATTGTACCAGCGAGAGGTTGAGCACCACCCATGCCACCAAGACCACCTGTTAGAATCCAACGGCCCTTTGCTTCACCGTCAAAGTGTTTTTTTGCAACAGATACGAACGTTTCGTATGTGCCTTGTACGATACCTTGCGAGCCAATGTATATCCAGCTGCCAGCGGTCATTTGGCCGTACATCATCAAGCCTTGTTTATCTAGCTCGTTGAAGTGTTCCCAGTTTGCCCAATGCGGAACAAGGTTTGAGTTTGCGATAAGCACGCGTGGGGCATTTTTATGAGTAGGGAAAACACCAACAGGCTTGCCTGATTGAACTAAAAGCGTTTGGTCATCTTCGAGTCTTTCAAGTACTTCAACAATCTTGTCGTAACATTCCCAGTTTCGCGCTGCTCGGCCAATGCCGCCATATACAACCAGTGAATGTGGATGTTCTGCAACATCAGGATCAAGGTTGTTCATCAGCATACGAAGAGGGGCTTCGGTTAGCCAAGATTTTGCGCGCAGTTTATCTCCGTGAGGTGCACGAATTGTTCTGCTTGTATCAAGTCGTGGATCTTGTCCCTGGCGCTGTGTCATTTCAGACTCCTTTAGTTTCTCGTGATGACCAAGTACTTGCTTGGTCGTAATAATCAGTGGCATCTGGGATGCATTATGGTTTGTGCTGTTTTTCCGCCATCGCGTTGGCGATATCCCAACACAAACGGGCAGCTAATCGTGCAGTTTGACTATCGACGTCATAATTTGGGTTGTATTCGGCGATATCAGCCAGCATTAGCTTATTTTTGTAATGAAGAATTCGATCTAAAAAGGGTGCAATAGTGTCGTAACTCACTCCCCGAGCTGCTGGTGCGCTGACTCCAGGTGCGGTTGCGGCAGGAAATACATCCAGATCAATGGTCAGATAGAGGTAGTCACAGTCGTCAATAAAATGCTGAAGCTGAGTTAAGTGATAACTGTGGTTTAGGTAGCAGAGCTGATTGTCCTCTACATACCAAACATTTAACGCATCTGCTTTTTCAAATAGCGCTTTAGTGTTGCTACTGCGGCTTACACCAATACAAGCGTAATGAAAGTCCCAATCGTTGCGTTGGCAAAAATGATGAATTTGGTTGAAGGGGGTGCCAGAGCTTGGTCTTATGTCGGTGAGGTTGCTCTCAAATGCGCGCAAATCGAAATGAGCATCGAAATTAATAATGCCGATTTTAGGCTTCTTCTCTGGATGGTGCGCTTTAAAATATTCTGCTAAGCCGGAAAACGAGGCCCACGCAATCTCATGCCCACCACCTAGCACGATGACTGGCGTATGGGGCAGTGCGCTTGAAATGGTTGCTGCACATAGAGCTTGGCTCTCTTCCAGTAAGTCGTCTTCACACACCACAGTACCTAAGTCATATAGTGGGGCGTCTTGGTGCCATGCTAAATTAGCGAGTGCTCGTCGGATTAAGTCTGGCGCTTTTTTCGCGCCAATGCGTCCTTTGTTTCTCGCAACGCCAGCGTCGGTAGCAAAACCGAGTAATGAGACGCCATGCGCAACGGCACTCAACTCATCTGCTTTTTGGCGTTGAACAACGTGATGAATTCGCTGACCAAGCTTGCCGTCCTCGGCATCATGACGGCCTTGCCAATGAAATAGGGGAGAGTGTAGGTCGAATTGAGACATATTATTGGCCTCCGTGTGAAATGTATTCACCATTTACTATACGACCTACCAGACGTTTTGCTCCGACTTGATAGCTTAAATCCGCAGGGCTTTCGATATCCCAGATAGAGAAGTCCGCATCAAACCCTACTTTGATTTCGCCACGTGAGTTTTGATAACCCAGAGCTTTGGCTGCATGTTGCGTTACACCACGCATTGCTTCTTGCGGTGTAAGGCGAAATAGTGTGCACGCCATATTCAGCATGAGTGTGAGATCAGAAAATGGTGATGTACCTGGGTTGACGTCCGTAGCAATTGCCATCGGCACGTTATGCTCTCTCAACAACTCAATCGGTGGTAACTGAGTTTCTCTTAGAAAATAAAAAGCGCCAGGCAATAGAGTGGCGACAGTGTTTGATCGAGCAAGTGCTTTAACACCTTGCTCATCTAAAAACTCGATGTGATCCGCTGACAGACCGTTGTATTGCGCAGTGAGGGCTGTACCACCGAGATTAGAAAGCTGCTCAGTATGCCCTTTAACCTTTAAGCCGTGACGTTTTGCAGCTACAAACACTTTTTCTGTTTGTTCAAGATTGAAACCAATCGATTCACAAAAAACATCGACACTCGTAGCTAATTCTTCCTTTGCGACAACAGGGATTATGTCCTGACAAATGTGCTCAATATAATCATCTGCACGACCTTGGAACTCTGGCGGAATGGCGTGAGCGGCGAGAAGTGTAGTGGTGATTTTAACTTTGCGCTCTTGTTCAAGCATTTTGGCTGCACGGAGCATTTTTACTTCATCATTCAGTGTCAATCCGTAGCCTGATTTCACTTCGACAGAAGTGACGCCGCTCGCGAGTAGCCCGTCTAAACGTGGCAACGCTAACTCAACTAATTGCGCTTCGGTTGCTGAACGCGTCGCATGCACCGTTGAAAGTATCCCACCGCCTTGTTTGGAAATTTCTTGATATGGCACGCCGTTTAAGCGCATTTCAAATTCGTTGGCACGATTGCCCGCGTAAATAAGATGAGTGTGGCAGTCGATCAAACCTGGCAGAACTAACTTGCCTTGAAGGTCGATACTCTGAGCGTAATGTTGGGCAGACAGCAGAGACTCGGTTTGCGGTGCGTCTTCACCAATGGCACAAGTACTGATCGCAACGATTTTTCCAGATTGAATACCAATGCGCGCTGGAGGCGTTGGAAGGTATCCGCATTCTCCCGATTGCATGGTAACTAGACGTGCGTTTTCAATCAGCAAATCCATGTTTGTGTCCCTGTGTTTATTTGTATCATTAAATGTATATACAAATAAATAGAACAAAATAAGAACACTGACAAGATTGATGTTGCTAAAATGTGATCAAAACGTAGATCTAGAGGACAAACCTTGTCCTTAAATGAGCACTTTTGAGCTCAGCTTATATTTGTTACCAGGGTGATAAAGTAGGGCGGTACTGACTAACTTATCTTGGCTCCACGTTCTGCGATTCAAGAGAAGGCAAGGTTCATTGGCTTGCATTTTTAAGTCTTGCTTAATACGGCTTTCAGGCAAAATTGCCTCTACAGTATGTTCTATCGCGCTGAGTGGGCAATTATCTGACAGGTATTGATTTGGAGTGATTTGTGTGAAGTCTTGATTTAAATAACTCGGGGCATATTGGCTATTCACCCAGCGGAGCTCCAATTGAATCGGCGTTTGGTCTTCATAGTGAATAATTTCACTGTAAAACACTGTCGTGCCTAGCATAACGCCGAGTTTTGTCGCAATGTTGTCATCTGCTTTTATGGCAATCTGTTTGAGCACTTTACTGCCATACTTTCGCCCTCTATCGCTGACTTCTTCGGCAATGTTTCGAATGTCTAGCAGGGGAGATTCTGACTTTTCACCAGGATCACACACGAACGTGCCTAAGCGTGGGCGACGTTGTAATCGGCCCTCATTTACTAAATCCCGAATTGCTTTGTTCACTGTCATTCTACTGACACCAAATTGCTCGGTAAGCTCAATCTCGGTGGCGATGCGATGACCAACTACCCACTCTCCAGCATCAATTTTATCCAGGATAAATTGTTTAATTTGAATGTAGAGCGGTGCAGACATAATGATTTCCCTTTATTTGACTATACAAATACTGCTGAATTTAGGTACAAATTGCAAACATTTCTCGACGAATGTACCGCTTAGTGACCGAACAATCCTATTGCAGGGCTGAATGACTCTTGCTGCTGAGCATTATTTGGCTTGATGATTGAATTCAAGCATTTTCTTGTGGTCTATTGCTTGCACAGCAGAAAACAATTGTGTAAACAAACGATTATTAGAAGAAAAGTCGCTAAAAAAGGAAAAATATGTTTAAAAAATTGAAAGCATCACTGGGGATCGGCTCTGCAAAAGTAGATACCATTTTGGACGAAATGAGCGTGTTTCAAGGAGCGACGCTGAAAGGGCATGTTCATATCAAAGGCGGAGACGTCGAACAACAAATTGATGCTATTACGATTAAATTGAACACGGAAATGAAAGTCGAAGTGGATGATAGCGTAAGTTACCAAACCTTCACTATTGATCAATTGAAAGCAGTTGACCCTTTTGTGATTCAACCTAATGAAGAAAAGCAGGTTCCGTTTGAGCTAAAACTGCATGATGAAACGCCAATTACTGCGGTTAGCGCACTTAAGAATCAATGTCATGTTTGGGTCGAGACGACGTTAGATATTGATTTTGCGATTGACCCGCGTGACCGTGACTATATTGAAGTGAAACCACTACCAGTAGCATCTCGGGTTATTCAAGCGATCGAGCAAGCTGGCTTCACTATGGTTAAAGCCGATGTTGAAAAAGGCTTTTTGCGCGGTGGCTCGTTTGCCTCTCGCTCTGGTATTTATCAAGAGCTAGAGTTCCGTAACAGCGGCTTTATCTCATCAAAAGAAATTGAGCTCTCTTTTATTCTGGAAGGGCAGGTCATGCATTGTTTGGCAGAGATTGACCGTTCGCTCAGCTTGGCTGGTGACCAATATCGCTCGTTTACGTTACCGATCAATGCAACCGATGCTCAAGTCGCTGTCGCAGTTGCACCAACGCTAAATCTATAGCTCTCATCAACTTGATGAAAATATGTACCGATATCCTATTGTGAAAGCGATATCGGTACTGTTATCCATGTTTCTTGCGTTCTCTACGGCTAAAAACTCAAGCGCTGAATTTTCCATTAGATATCGATAGCCTAATACCAGTTCATTAGAGGCATCAGTAAACTCTGTGGGCCCTTCTGTTGAGCCTTGATACCAATGATATTCCAACATCAGGTGATGGTTATCTTCTAAGGCATAACGGTACCCACCTGCAATGGCAATCGTATTATGTCGATAAGGCAGATCGAGCAAGGCACGGTCATCCGAACGAAAAGTCATGCCAATCATCGAATAAAATGCATGAGCATCACTTAAGTAGCTGTAGTTTAATTGGAAGCCTTGCTCGAAACTGCTGCCTTGAAAAGTGCCGTGAGCCACATCGTTAAAATACAAACTGCCGCCAATCGATAGGCCGTGATGTTCATTTTGGAACACTTGATACTGTAAGTAAGTAGATAGGTTATTGGCCAGTGTTTGTCCTTCGAAATCATCTTCAAGCACATCATATTGCGGCATTGAAATGTAAAAACGATCTCTGTCTACTTTATCCCGCCCATTTTGTCCGATACCGAAAAGTTTATGGAAGCTTTTCGTCAGTCCATCTAAATGGTTGTCAGCGGCAAAGACCCATCGATAGTTGAGCTCCCACTGCCAACGGTTGCTGACTTGCCATTTGCTGCCTAATTCGATTTGATTGTGGTAATAATCCAGTGCGTATTCATCAGTATGAGCCCAAACACTTGCCACGGTTCCCGAACCATAGGCTTCGACAAAACCAGAGGGCAGACTGTGTCCTGAACGTAGTATGTTGGTGTGACTAACCACTTGCATTGGGGATTGTGCGTAAGAACGCAGCGGGCCATATAAGTTATTTGATGCGAAGGCTTGCAAAGAACATATCGAGGTGCTTAGAAGCACCATAAAGCGCGATTTGAAATAGACCATGATGAATACCTACATACAAACTACTCTATAAAACAACTATATACCTAAATCGCACGTTGAGCTCTCGCCCAGCGTGTTAGGCTTTGTATCGGTTCACACGTAATAGGGGATATTGTAATTTGTTGTGTAAGTTCATTGAGGGGCAATTCCATTCATCAGCTATGCGGTCTCTTAAAAAAAGCATGATCAGATTGTCGTGACGGGTCTGCGGTTAAGTTCTTATGACAAAACAAAATCGCGCTTTGCATTCTAAATGTGAGCTAGGTACAATCCCATTTTCGATAACGGTCCGGTATTCGTGTTACCGAGAGGCCTTTATTGACTCTCAACTATTTTCAACAAATAGCTTCTAATTTGAATAACATGTGTTGCTTGGTGTGCAACACCACTGTAAAGGACATAGCATGCCTATTATTACTCTTCCTGACGGCAGTCAGCGTCAATTTGACAACCCAGTTTCTACTATGGAAGTTGCGCAATCGATCGGTCCTGGTCTTGCAAAAGCAACTATCGCTGGTCGTGTAAACGGTAACCGCGTTGATGCGTGTGATCTAATTGAAGAAGACGCAAGCCTTGAAATCATCACAGTTAAAGATGAAGTAGACGGTCTAGAAATCGTTCGTCACTCTTGTGCTCACCTTCTTGGTCACGCTCTTAAGCAGCTTTACCCTCAAGCTAAAATGGCGATCGGTCCAACCATCGACAATGGCTTCTACTACGATATCGACTTAGACGAATCTCTAACGCAAGAAGATCTTGAAAAGATTGAAAAGCGTATGAAAGAGCTAGCGAAAACCAAGTACGAAGTGGTTAAGAAAAAAGTAAGCTGGCAGGAAGCGCGTGATACGTTTGAATCACGTGGCGAACCATACAAAGTGGAAATCCTAGACGAAAACGTATCTCGTGATGATCGTCCAGGCCTTTACCACCATGAAGAATACATCGACATGTGTCGTGGTCCTCACGTTCCTAACATGAGCTTCTGTCAACACTTCACTTTGCTGAATGTTGCAGGTGCTTACTGGCGTGGTAACAGCGACAACAAAATGCTTCAACGTATCTACGGTACGGCTTTCCACGACAAGAAAGCACTGAAAGCGCACCTAACTCGCCTAGAAGAAGCGGCGAAGCGTGATCACCGTAAGATTGGTAAGCAACTAGACCTATTCCACATGCAGCAAGAAGCACCGGGTATGGTGTTCTGGCATCACAATGGTTGGTCTATCTTCCGTGATCTAGAAGTATTCATCCGCGCTAAGCTAGATGAGTACGGTTACCAAGAAGTGAAAGGTCCACTTATGATGGACCGTGTTCTTTGGGAACGCTCTGGGCACTGGGACAAATACGCTGATGCAATGTTCACAACTTCTTCTGAGAACCGTGAATACGCGATTAAGCCAATGAACTGTCCAGGTCACGTACAGATCTTCAACCAAGGTCTAAAATCGTACCGCGACCTACCGCTACGTATGGCTGAGTTTGGCTCATGTCACCGTAACGAACCATCTGGTGCACTACACGGTATTATGCGTGTACGTGGCTTTACTCAGGATGACGCTCACATTTTCTGTACTGAGAGCCAAATTCAAGAAGAAGTAACAAACTGTATCAAGATGGTGTACGATACGTACCAAACATTTGGTTTCGACAACATCGTAGTGAAACTGTCTACTCGTCCAGAGAAACGTGTAGGTTCAGATGAAATCTGGGATCAATCTGAAGAAGCATTGAAGCAGTCTCTTGAATCGATGGATATCCCATACGAAATTCAAGAAGGCGAGGGTGCGTTCTACGGTCCTAAGATTGAATTCACACTATACGATTGTCTAGACCGTGCGTGGCAGTGTGGTACTGTCCAGCTAGACTTCAACCTACCAGGTCGCTTAGGTGCAACTTATGTAGGTGAAAACAATGAACGTCTTGTACCGGTAATGATTCACCGTGCGATTCTAGGTTCACTAGAGCGCTTCATCGGTATCCTTATCGAAGAATATGCTGGTTTCTTCCCAACTTGGTTGGCGCCAGAACAAGCAGTTCTTATGAACATTACTGATAAACAGTCAGGTTATGTTCAAGAAATAGTACAAAAACTACAAAAAAGTGGAATTAGAGCTAAAGCGGACTTGAGAAATGAGAAGATTGGCTTTAAAATCCGCGAACATACTTTGAAGCGTGTACCGTATATGCTTGTTGTTGGTGACCAAGAAATGGAAGCTGGCGAAATTGCAGTGCGTACTCGTAAAGGTAAAGATCTTGGTAAATTTAAAGTGGATGATTTTATTGCATACATCCAAGACGAGATCTCTAGCCGTAAGCTCAATCTGGAGGAATAAGCTATTAAAGGCGGAAGACGTGGCCAACAGCCGGTAAAACAAAACCCGCACCGTATCAACGGTGAAATTCGTGGTATTCGTGAAGTTCGACTAACAGGCGCTGACGGTGAATCAGTTGGTGTTGTATCGATTCAAGAAGCCATTGCAGCTGCTGAAGAAGCTGGTATGGATCTCGTTGAGATCAGTCCTAACGCCGAGCCACCTGTTTGTCGTGTGATGGACTATGGTAAGTTCCTCTTCGAGAAGAGCAAAACTGCTAAAGAGCAGAAGAAGAAGCAAAAGCAGGTCCAGATCAAGGAAGTAAAATTCCGTCCTGGAACTGATATTGGAGACTATCAGGTAAAACTACGCAACCTGACGCGTTTCCTTGAAGAAGGCAACAAAGTGAAAGTAACAATTCGCTTCCGTGGCCGAGAGATGGCACACCAAGACATCGGTGTTGACGTTCTAAATCGTCTTAAGGAAGATACTGCAGAAATTGCTGTAGTTGAATCTTTCCCTAAGAAGATTGAAGGTCGCCAGATGATCATGGTGCTAGCCCCTAAAAAGAAGTAATTAACGGCTCATCAAGTAATTAAAACCTAGCCGCTTTCCTTTATATAAAGGCATATGGCTGGGTTTTGTTCGCCCTAATTACGTTGTTTATTAAACCTACTCAATGCGGAGTTATTCATCATGCCTAAGATGAAAACCAACAAAGGTGCTGCTAAGCGTTTTAAGAAAACTGCTGGTGGTATTAAGTACAAGCACGCTACAAAACGTCACATCCTGACTAAGCGTACTACTAAGAACAAGCGTCAACTACGTCCGAATGCAATCCTTCCAAAATGTGAAGTGGCTGCAGTAATCCGTATGTTGCCATACGCTTAATTCTTTTTAGTTATCAATCGTTTAGTTTAGGAGAAGCATAATGCCTCGCGTAAAACGTGGTGTACAAGCTCGTGCACGTCATAAGAAAGTTCTAAAACAAGCTAAAGGTTACTACGGTGCGCGTTCACGCGTTTACCGCGTAGCTTTCCAAGCAGTTACTAAAGCTGGTCAATACGCTTACCGTGACCGTCGCGCTAAGAAACGTCAATTCCGTCAACTATGGATTGCACGTATCAATGCGGCATCTCGTCAAAATGGTCTATCTTACAGCCGTTTCATCAACGGTCTTAAGAAAGCATCTATCGAGATCGACCGTAAGATCCTTGCGGACATCGCAGTATTCGACAAAGCTGCATTTGCAGTTCTAGTTGAAAAAGCGAAAGCTGCTCTTTAATTAGCAGTTTAGGATTAAGAGAAGGAGAGCATTAGCTCTCCTTTTTTATTGCTAAAATTTATACCCAAATGACTTTTAGCTTGGCTATTTAGAGTATTGTTTATCAGTCTTCTCAATTTATTGGTTAGCATCTTATGTTAGTTATAAGGTAGCTTGGGTATAAATTTTTACGTTTATAAGGGATTAAAAATGATCTACACAACGACCGAAAGCATTCCTGGCAAGCAGATCTCTGAAATCAGAGGGGTTGTAACTGGTAATGTTGTTCAATCAAAGCATATTGGCCGTGACCTCATGGCGGGTATCAAGAGCATTGTTGGCGGCGAAATTCGTGGTTACACGGAAATGATGACCGACGCGCGTGATATTGCTATACAGCGCATGGTGGCGGACGCTGAATCTAAAGGTGCCGATGCAATAGTAGGGATTCGATTTACCACAAGCTCAATCGTAGATGGTTCTTCGGAAATTTTGGCATTTGGTACTGCAGTGAAACTAGCGGACTAGTCTACTTGAATAGCATTGCAAAAATGCTAATAGAGAGCGGTGAATTATTATGCATTTACCGTTCTGTTCCTTTTAGGTTAATTATTCTAGATTTTTGTAGAGAGAATAGGTTTATATTCTCAACTTTACGTTACTATTAAAATTAATCACGATGACTTAGAGTAATTGCTTCACTTTTATTTTGCATATTATTTTATATCTATAATGAAATTGAATTCATATTGAATTTTTCATTTGTTGTGTGAATTCTCTTTTCGGTATATTAATTCATGTTTTTCTTATAAAAATATGAACTTATACCTTGCCAAGCGGTTCTAAATTGTTACAAATACTATACAGCTGTAACATTGCCAAAAGGAATTGTAGATGAGAGATCTGACTCCCGAATACTTGCTAGCCGCATTACGCCAAGCGATTAAAACAAAAGGGCTAACATATCGAGAGCTATCTGAGAAAATGGGTATGCCACTATCTACCTTTAAGAGACATCTTACAAGCACGAATCTCGCTTTAGATAAGTTGCTGGAATATTGTAGAGCGGTTGATTGCACGTTAGATGAACTACAAAAGCTCGCAAATCAATTGCAAGGTGAAGACGAGGATTACTTTAGTCGCACACAGGATGAAGTATTCTTTCAATTCCCTCACCTTTACGACTTTTATCGTGAATTGAGAATGTTACGAGGTAAAGACGGCTATTCTATTTTAAAGAAAAAGTATGACTTGTCTGAGCAGAGCATGTCCGATTACTTAAAAGCATTAGAGTTGTTGGATCTCGTTTACGTTGATGAAGATAAAAATATAACGCTGCACGGGCCTTTATATTATAGCTATGCAGAGAACTCCAAGCTCAACGACAAATATACAGAAATCATAAAAGAGCAGACGACTACCCACGATAAGTGTGTTCGCGTTGCTTTGGCGCGTATGAAAATTACCGAAGAACAGCTTTTGTTACTGGAAGATCAAGTCGCAAAGACCGTCATCGATTTTCATTCCAAAAATGTTGTAGCAGAGAACTTTAATGTCTCTGATTTTACTAATATTGTTCTACTTGCTGGGCCACATCAGCCAGTCACATTCTCTGACGGCATTATTGAGACAGAGGGGCGATTTATTGATGATATTCGTTATGCCATCGCAGCTGCAGGTGATAAGCCAAGCCTATCGATATAGATTTTGAGCCTTTTTTGAAGAGAGTTTCTGAAAGGGCGTTGCAAAAGAAAAAGCCTAAGACAGCAAATACTTTGTAAGTAGGGCATTCAGCGGTGTTTGCTCTTAATTCAGACTTAAAGTGTTTTGGGCTTATTTCGAATAATACCTGTTCAGCATCTACTTTCGTTATTTTTAACATGCTGATTTCCTTCGTTGTTCCTCCCAAAGCCTCTCTCGCTTCCTCTACAAAGAAACCATTCTCGTTGAACCAAGCATCCAGTAGCTACTTGGGTATGCATAATTGGTAGCTATTTATCTTCTAATTATAAATTCATACTTGAAATGTTTGTTTTTTGATCTATCATGACGAAGTGTCATTTATGACGGTTCGTCAACTTTGGTTGCGTTCCTGTATTAAAGAATCGTGTTACAATTATTGGGAGTGTGTTGGTATACGGATCAAAGGATTATGTTTAACTTTCGCTGTAAAAAATATAGCAAGCAAGACGGATGTCGTGTGTCTTCAGGGCTAACAAAAAAGCAACAGGCGATTGCTGATCGTGAGATAGAGCTTATTCAATTGGCTAAGTCTTTAGTTCAAGAGCAAGGCTTTGCCAACTTAACGATGGACAAGCTTACAGCGTCAAGCCCTTATTCTAAAGGGACGATCTACAATCATTTTTGCAGCAAAGAAGATGTGATTCTTGCGCTTTGTATTCATTCGCTGAAAAGCGAAGCAATATTTTTCGAACGTACCGCCAAATTTAATGGTAATACCAGAGAAAAAATCATTGCGATGCATGTAGGTTATCGTATTTACGCTCGTATGGAGCCAGTACTATCAACCTGTGCGATTGTTGCAAAGACGCCTTGGGTTCTAGAGAAGGCTTCGCCTAAACGTGTGAATGAACTGAATAACTTGGAAGAACAAGTAATAGATGGTGCTGATGCGCTGGTGAACAATGCGGTAGAATGTGGTGATCTTAAGTTTTCTCCCGCAATTGGTTCTGATGCTATTGTATTCGCCAACTGGTCTATTGCATTCGGTTCAAACGCTTTGGCGCAAAATGCATCGAACAGTCGATGTATTCAGCGAATTCAGGACCCATTCTCAGTACTGCACAACGCGAATATGTTACTTGATGGTTTAGGTTGGTCGCCTTTATCTACAGAATGGGACTACCGTAAAACCTGGCGTCGAGTGGAGCAGGAATTATTTAGTGAAGAGCTTGCTTATTTAGAGTCAGTGAATCGCTAATAAACTGGAAAGGCCAATCTGACGTTATGGTTGGCTTTTTTATCGCACTATTGTGACGAATCGTCATTAAATCTCGAAGGTTGGCGTTCAGCCAATGATCACGAGAAGCATAGGAAGTTACTAAAAACTAACTTATGTAGCCAAATTCATTCGATCTAAAGTTTGCATGTCGAGTTTGTCTGGTTATTTACAGCATTTGCTGTTTTTTTAGTTTTTAAATTTGACGAAACGTCACAAAAGGAGAGTGTGATGCCACATCACAACGTTCAACAATACGCCCGTTCAGGGTGGGGTAAGCTACCAACGAATTACAGTGTATTGGTGATGCTTGCTACCGTTTTATTGATTGTCATAGCAACTATTGGAGGAAAAAATCTTTACTTTAGAGGAGATTACGACATCTTCTTTGATGGAACAAATGAGCAGTTACTTGCGTTTGATGAAATTCAAACCACCTTTGCAAAATCTGACAGTCTTGCTTTGGTTATAGCGCCAAAGAGCGGCACTGTTTTTACTCCTAGCACATTATCTCTTATTCAGCAGATCACTGACGAGGCGTGGCAAGTTCCATACTCGACCCGCGTTGATTCCCTCGCCAACTACCAGCATACCGAAGCGTTTGAAGATGATCTTCTTGTCGAAGATTTACTGTATAGCGAATATGAATTGACACCTCAACGAATAGAGAAAGTCAAAAGTATTGCGTTGAGTGAGCCGGTTTTGAAAAGTTCACTGATTTCTGAAAAAGGAGATGTCACGGTCGTAAACATTACGGTCCAACTCCCTGAAATAGATAAAACTGCTGAAGTACAAGAGGTGGTTGCTTACATAAACGGAATGATTGAGCGTTATCAGCAAGTGTACCCAGACACGGAATTCCATAAGGCTGGTATTATTGCAATGAACTACGCGTTTATGACTGCAGCCCAAGATGATAGCGCAACATTAGTGCCTACTATGTTACTAGTGATATTGGTGTTTCTGACCATCATGTTGCGCTCATTGCTTAGCGTCATCGCGACACTCATCGTTATTATCGGCTCGGTTATGGTGACAATGGGCTTGTCAGGATGGGCTGGTATGTTCTTAAGCACGGCGACCGTTAATGTGCCTACCTTGGTGATGACGCTTGCCGTCGCAGACTGTGTACACATCATCGCGACAATGCGTCAGTCTATGCAAAACGGCTTTAGTAAAGCCCACTCTATTGAGCGAAGTATTGCGCTCAATTTCATGCCTATCTTGATTACCTCCATTACCACCGCGATCGGCTTTTTAATGATGAATATGTCGGATTCTCCAATCCTGAGAGATTTCGGCAACCTATCAGCCCTTGGCGTCATGGTTGCTTGTTTCCTTTCCATCACGTTACTTCCCGCCTTGCTTAATATCCTTCCGGTTACGGTGAAGTCGGATACTTCTGATGAAAGAAAGCACTTTATGGATCATTTAGGAGATTTCGTGGTGTCAAAGCGACATGCTTTATTGCCGTTGTCGGTGCTTGTTATTGTCGCGAGTGCGAGCTTGATTCCACTGAACAAAGTCAATGATGAATCCGTCGAGTACTTTGGCCATAGCAATGAATTTCGCCGAGCGGCTGATTTTATGGAAGAGCGAATCAGTGGCATGGCGAACATCAGTATCGCGATAAAAACCAACGAATCGCAGGGTATTGCGGATCCTAATTTTCTCAATACCGTGGGTAAATTTACTGACTGGCTAAGGTTGCAGCCAGAAACGGACCATGTTGCGACCTTGAGCGATGTTTATAAGCGCCTAAACAAGAACATGCATGGAGATGATCAGGCTTATTACTCGCTCCCTCAAGACAGAGAATTAGCGGCTCAATATCTGCTGCTTTACGAAATGTCACTACCGTATGGTTTAGATTTGAACAACCAAATCAATGTAGATAAGTCGTCGATCAAGATGGTTCTCACCGTGGAGAACTTGGGCAGCGTCGAGCTTGTTGATTTGGAAAATCGCATTTACCAATGGTTTAACGAAAACGCGCCTCAATATGATGTTGTTGCTTCTAGTCCTTCATTGATGTTTGCGCATATTGGTGAAACGAATATGGCCAGCATGCTGTCAACCTTGCCCATTACTCTTGTCTTAATCTCTGCATTACTGATCTTTGCCTTGCGTTCGTTCAAGCTTGGCTTAATTAGTCTTGTCCCGAATATTGCTCCTGCGCTTATTGGTTTTGGTATTTGGGCGCTGGTTTCTGGCGAGATTAACTTGGGATTGTCTGTCGTTGTGACATTAACGCTTGGTGTTGTTGTCGATGACGCCGTTCACTTTCTTTCTAAATATCAACACGCTCGTAAAGATGGCCACAGTGCGGAGCAAGCGGTTCGCTACGCCTTTCGCACCGTGGGGCGCGCGCTTTGGATTACGACTGTCGTGCTTGTTGCTGGTTTCTCTGTTCTGGCGATGTCGAGCTTCCGCTTAAATGCCGATATGGGACAGTTGAGTGCCATTGTTATCTTCATTGCTCTTGTTGTGGATTTCATCTTTCTACCGACTCTACTGATGTTGTTTGACAAAGGCGTTTACGACGAGGTGGAGCGCCGAAATAAGCTTAAATCAACTGACTCTCAAACCAAGACTGTTACTCAGTCATAACGAATTAAAGGATTGAACATGAATTTAGTAAAAAATGCCTTAAAAGTATCAGTACTTTCTGTCTCGCTTATTATGAGTCATGCGGTGTTGGCGGATGAAGCCAAAGGACTAGAAATTGCCCAAGAGCGCAAAGCCCGTGATGAAGGGTGGGGGGATTCTGTTGCTACGATGCAAATGATTCTGCGAAACGCGCAAGGAGAAAGCAGCACACGTTTAATGCGCTTACAATCACTCGAAGTTGATGGCGATGGTGACAAAGGGCTCACGATATTTGATGAACCGAGAGATGTAAAAGGCACGGCGTTTCTTAACCATTCTCATACGGTGGGTGCCGATGACCAATGGCTTTACCTTCCTGCACTGAAACGTGTGAAACGTATTTCCTCGCGTAACAAATCAGGTCCTTTTATGGGCAGTGAATTCGCGTATGAGGATCTCAGTTCCTTTGAGATTGAAAAATACCGTTTCAACTACCTAAAAGATGACAGCATAAACGGGCAAGATGTTTTCGTCGTAGAGCAAATTCCGACCGATAAGAACTCAGGTTATACCAAGCAAACGGTATGGTTAGATAAAGCGCATTATCGTCCACTTAAAGTTGAGTTTTACGACCGCAAAGGCTCTTTGTTAAAAACGCTTTCTTTTTCCGATTACAAGCAATATCTCAACCAATATTGGCGAGCGCACACTATGGCGATGACAAACCATCAAACAGGAAAAAGTACTGAGCTAACGACTAGCGAAATGCGTTTTAACACTGGATTACAAGACAATGACTTTCATAAGAATGTGTTGAAGCGAGTGAGGTAGTGGAGGAAAAATGAAGCGATTAAATGCTGGGTTGTTGCTTAGTGCAGCAGCTTTTTTTTACTCGATGCCTCTGACTGCCGTCGAGCTCGCAGGACAAGTCAATATTGAGCATCGTCAGTTTTTTGAAACGGGCTCTCAGGGTCAGAGCAAAGCGCAAACGTCATTGGTTTTGCAGCCAGAATTTTACTGGGAGATGCAAAATGGTGATGCAAACTTTACTTTCACACCTTTCTATCGTCTGGATGGTCTAGACGATGAGCGAAGTCATGGTGACATACGAGAGGCACTTTATCTGACTCATTGGGATGATTATGAGCTTCGAGTTGGGATTAGTAAGGTCTTTTGGGGAGTGACTGAATCAGCCCATTTAGTTGATGTAGTAAACCAAACAGATGCCATTGAAGCCGTCGATGGTGAAGATAAACTCGGTCAGCCGATGTTACATTTTACCTCTTTCAAAGACTGGGGCACCGTCCACGCAATGTTGTTACCTTACTTTAGGGAACGAACGTTTGCGGGTACAGATGGCCGCTTGAGAACCGACCCCGTTGTCTCTGATGATGCTATCTATGAGTCAAGCAGAGAAGAGAAGCACGTAGATGTGGCTTTTCGATATTCGAAAATGCTTGGCGATTGGGACGTAGGCCTGAGCTATTTATATGGAACAAACCGGGATCCTTACTTTCGTTTTGAGTACGGAGAATTAAAGCCTTACTACGCTCTGATGAGTCATGTCGGTCTGGATGTGCAAGGAATCGTTGGCGATTGGTTATGGAAACTGGAAAGTATTTATCGAGATAGTGCTGATAATCATGTCGGTCTTGTGACGGGTTTTGAGTATACCTTCGTCGGTGCATTTGACACGGTTTGGGATGTGGGGGTTATTGGTGAGTACCTCTATGACAGTCGTGGAAACAACGCACAAACTATCGGTCAAAATGATGTGTTTGCAGGTATTCGTTGGGCGCTCAATGATGAGGACGGAACGGAAGTATTGACGGGAATCACGAAGGATTTAGATAATGCTGATGTTTACAATGCTAAGTTAGAGGCGTCGAGCCGAATATCGAATCACGTTAAGTGGCAAATTGATGCTTGGTTGTTTAAAAATGAAACACCAAATGATTTGCTCTACTTCGCTAGAGATGACGATTTTATCGAGCTATCTATTCAATACTATTTCTAAAACAAAAGGGCACAACTAAACGGCAGATTAACTAAAGATGACATTTTTGACGTTTTTGTGCTCTTTTTATTCAATAACCTCTTCTTTTCGTAATTCAATTTGGCATTGGTGCCCGGTTTGGCTACTATGTACAGCTATCAAAAAACCAATCACTCCCTTATGGACACTACCTACAGGTAGATGAGGAAACGATGCAACATCTAGAAGAGATCATTGCTAGCGCGAGCACTGCAATTGAAGCTGCCGAATCGCTAGTCGCACTTGATGAAGTGCGTGTTCAGTATCTGGGTAAAAAAGGTGAGCTAACTGCTCAACTTCAAAGCCTAGGCAAACTACCACCAGAAGAACGCCGTGAAGCTGGTCAAGAGATCAACAAAGCGAAAGGCGTAGTTCAGCAAGCTATCGCAGCTCGTAAAGATGCACTACAACGTGCTGAGCTTGAAGCGAAACTAGCAGCAGAAACAATCGACGTAACACTACCAGGTCGTCGTATTGAAAACGGTGGTTTACACCCAGTAACTCGTACTGTAGAGCGTATTGAGAAGTTCTTTGGCGAACTTGGTTTTAACACCGAGGCTGGCCCAGAGATCGAAGATGCATTCCACAACTTCGATGCGCTAAACATCGCAGCTGATCACCCAGCGCGTACTGACCACGATACTTTCTTCTTCAACCCAGACTTGATGCTTCGTACTCATACGTCAGGCGTACAGATCCGTACGATGGAAAATGGTAAACCACCATTCCGTTTCATCGCACCAGGCCGTGTATACCGTAACGACTACGACCAAACGCACACGCCAATGTTCCACCAAGTGGAAGGCATGCTGGTTGATGAGAACGT
Source organism: Vibrio sp. 947 (assembly GCF_033339115.1). Taxonomy (NCBI): domain Bacteria; kingdom Pseudomonadati; phylum Pseudomonadota; class Gammaproteobacteria; order Vibrionales; family Vibrionaceae; genus Vibrio; species Vibrio sp. 947. The sequence goes on from NZ_JAWOTX010000002.1 coordinate 352,131, forward strand.
AAACTTTGCTCAGCTGAAAGGCATCCTGCACGATTTCCTATGTAACTTCTTCGAAGAAGAAGTAGAAGTACGTTTCCGTCCATCTTACTTCCCATTCACTGAGCCTTCAGCTGAAGTAGACGTGAAAGGCAAAAACGGTAAATGGTTAGAAGTGCTAGGCTGCGGTATGGTTCACCCGAACGTGCTACGTAGCGTAGGTATCGATCCTGAAAAATACTCTGGTTTCGCATTCGGTATGGGTGTTGAGCGTCTAACAATGCTTCGTTACGGCGTGAACGACCTACGTGCGTTCTTCGAGAACGATCTTCGTTTCCTAAAACAGTTCAAGTAATCCAGAGGGTTCATCAACATGAAATTCAGCGAATCATGGCTTCGTGAGTGGGTAAACCCTGCGGTTACTACTGACGAGCTAACTCACCAAATTACAATGGCCGGTCTAGAGGTAGACGACGTTCTTCCTGTTGCTGGTTCTTTTACTGGCGTTAAAGTCGGTCACGTTGTTGAATGTGGTCAACATCCAGATGCAGACAAACTGCGCGTAACTAAAGTTGACGTGGGTGAAGAAGAGCTTCTAGACATTGTTTGTGGCGCACCTAACTGTCGCCAAGGTCTGAAAGTAGCAGTAGCAACAGTTGGTGCTGTTCTTCCAGGTGATTTTAAAATCAAAAAAGCGAAACTACGTGGCCAGCCATCTCACGGCATGCTTTGTTCGTTCACTGAACTAGGTATCGACGTTGAGTCAGACGGCATCATGGAACTAGCAGAAGACGCAGTAATCGGTACTGATTTCCGTGAATTCCTAGGTCTAGACGACGTAACAGTAGACGTAGACCTAACAGCAAACCGCGCTGACTGTTTCAGCATTCGTGGTCTAGCTCGTGAAGTTGGCGTACTAAACCGTGCTGACGTGACTGAGCCATCAGTAGAAGCAGTTGCCCCTTCAATCGACGATAAAGTGTCTATCGAAGTGAAAGCTCCTGCTGCGTGTCCTCGTTACCTAGGTCGTGTTATTAAGAACGTAAACGTTCAAGCTGAAACACCACTATGGATGCAAGAGAAACTGCGTCGTTGTGGTATTCGCTCTATCGACCCTGTAGTAGACATCACTAACTACGTTCTTCTAGAGCAAGGCCAACCAATGCACGCATTCGATCTAGCGAAGATCGAAGGTGGCATCGTAGTTCGTATGGCTGAGCAAGGTGAGAAGCTAACGCTTCTTGACGGCAACGAAGCAGAACTAAACGCAGATACACTAGTAGTTGCTGACCATAACAAAGCACTTGCAATCGCAGGTATCTTTGGTGGTGAAGAGTCTGGTGTAACAACTGAGACTAAAGACGTTCTACTAGAGTGTGCATTCTTTGCACCTGACCACATCCGTGGTCGCGCACGCAGCTACGGTCTGCACACTGACTCTTCAATGCGTTTTGAGCGTGGTGTGGATTACGCACTACAAGTGAGCGCAATGGAGCGTGCAACACAGCTTCTTGTTGAAATTTGTGGCGGTGAAGTAGCACCTGTTGTTGCAGTAGAGTCTGAAGCAGACTTACCTAAGCCAAACAAAGTTGCTCTACGTCGTACTAAGCTAGACAACCTGCTAGGTCACCACATTGCAGATAGCGACGTAGTAGAAATCCTAGAGCGTCTAGGTTTGACTGTTGAAGCTTCAGAAGAAGGTTGGATGGCAGTAGCGCCAACATGGCGTTTCGATATCGCTATCGAGCAAGACCTGATTGAAGAAGTTGGCCGTATCTACGGTTATGACAACATTCCTAACCAACACCCAGCAGCAGCACTTAAGATGCACAACCACGTTGAAGCGGATCTTCCACTGAAACGCGTTCGTGATCTTCTTGTTGATCGTGGTTACCACGAAGCAATTACATACAGCTTCGTTGAGCCTGAGCAACAAAAGCTAGTTGTACCTGGTGTTGAGCCTCTAGTGCTTCCAAACCCAATTTCTGCAGACATGTCAGCAATGCGTCTTGGTCTTATCCAAGGTCTGCTGAACACGGTTGTTCACAACCAGAAGCGTCAACAGCCACGCGTTCGTCTATTCGAATACGGCCTACGTTTCATCCCATGTGAAACTGCAGAAAACGGCATGCGCCAAGAGCCTATGCTTGCAGGTGTTATTGCTGGTACTCGCGGTGAAGAACATTGGGATATCGAAACTAACACGGTTGATTTCTTCGACCTTAAGGGCGATCTAGAAGCGATTCTAGAGCTATCTGCGAACGAAAAAGCGTACTCTTTCGCTGCACTGTCACCTGAAAGCAAAAAAGCTAACCCAGCTCTTCACCCAGGTCAATCTGCGGCAATCATCGTAGACGGCAAAGAAGTAGGCGTGATCGGTACCGTTCACCCTGAGCTTGAGCGTAAGTTCGGTCTAAATGGTCGCACTATCGTATTCGAAATCGAATGGTCTGCAATCAACAGCAAAGTGATCCCAGAAGCGGTAGCACTTTCTAAATTCCCTTCAAACCGTCGTGATATCGCGGTAGTAGTGGATGAAGCTGTTGCATCTGGTGACATCGTTAACGCTTGTCTAGAGCAAGGTGGCGAGTTCCTTAAAGATGCGAAACTGTTCGACGTTTACGTAGGTAAAGGCGTTGAAGATGGTAAGAAGAGCCTAGCAATCGCTCTGACTCTACAGTCACTTGAGCGTACGCTTGAAGATGCAGATATCGCTGGTGCGGTTGACGCTATCGTTGCTCACGTTTCTGAGAAGTTTGGTGCGTCTCTGCGTGACTAATCTCGCGTAACGTATCTTCTTAAGAAATGAAAACCCTGCCAGTTTGGCAGGGTTTTTTATTTTTAGGATTACCTTATCGTTGTTCAAGTTCCTTACTGCTCGCACCACCCCTCATTATTTTAAAATACTAGACCAAACTAGGGATGGCCCTTACCCGAGATTAGGAACGTATTGTTTTTCAGCTAATACACGCTAACGATAGCTTATTGGCGGTTAGGCAGCGAGTGAGAGGGTATAGCTAAGCAGAAGAGGCAGCGTAAGAATGCTGAAAAAGTTGCCAAATAGTACCATTGATGCCACCTTCATGGGTTCTATATTCAGTCTTTCCGCAAATAGGTAATTCATGACGGCTGGTGGCAGCATTGTGAAGAGCACCATCATTTGCAATTGCATCGTTGGAAGGGGAATTAACCAATAAATAAGTGCAAAAGCGACAGCACCAGTTGCCAGTGACTGCACGGTACACAACACACCAATCTTTAAACCGTCCAACCGTAAATGACACATTTGTGCCCCCAGAGATAAAAGCATCACGGGTACGGCCGCTTGCCCAAGTAGAGCAGTGGTTTCGTATAAAGGCGCCCATGCACCCACATTTGACACGTTGAGAAACAGAGCCAACGACGCTGCTAAAAAGATTGGCATCTTGACTATTTGCTTAAAAGGGTTGCCATGACTAAGCAGCATTACGCCTAAGCTGATATGCAAGCATGCTGACACGACAAATAAAAGCACTGCTGAGGACAGCGCAATTTCTCCAAACGTATAGGTAAACAAAGGAATAGCTAGATTTCCGCTATTGCGAAACATATGTGGTGGCGCCCAGGTTTTAAACGAGAGTGACGTCCATCGACATACCGGGAGCATGAGTAGTGCGGGAATTAAAACCGCGACAATTGCCGCCAAAAGAAGCGGCCCCTGATTTGAATCGAGCGGCATGCTAACGAGTGACGAAAATACCAGTGCTGGCGTAAATACCTCAATATTAATGCGGTTTATTGGGCGAAAGTCAGGCTTGATGTAACGACCGACCAAATAGCCAACTCCGACAAGAGCAAAAACAGGGAAAAGAATATTTATGATTTGATTAATCATGGTCGCCTAGAAGCAGTGTAAGAAGCTAATGAGGAAATACACGAACTTCCACATTATCAATCTTTGTATATGGCGTCATCGTTAAACAGCGAGAAGCGTGGGTTTAATCAAGCTTTCTAAGCACAGTTGCAAAGTACAGGTGGTCATACCTTTTAATCTAATTGTTACGTATCGAGTTACATACAAATCACTGAATTTACGACAAGTTCTATGTCAAGTGTCTGTTAAATAACCAATATCTGATATTTTTATTAAATAGTGTTTAATGTTGATATTTAAACTGATTTTAGTTTTATAGTCTGGATGTTTTTCCTGATAAAGATGAAACGAAAACAAAAATATCAAATTTCTGGCGTTTAACAATAATTTACGTAGTGCTATTCCTTTTGTTCGCCAAGAAAAAAGTTGGCGAAAATCATAAGCTTGTCATACACTTCCTGATGTAACCCCGATATGTTGTTGAATTGGTAGGGTAAAACTGCTCTGGCGCTACACTAACGTAGCATTGTTTAACATAGCTTTGAGGAAAGTTTTATGGCGCTCACAAAAGCCGAACTGGCAGAAAACCTGTTTGATAAATTAGGATTTAGTAAGCGGGACGCCAAGGAAACGGTGGAAGTGTTCTTTGAAGAGATTCGTAAGGCACTGGAAAGTGGCGAACAGGTAAAACTGTCAGGTTTTGGTAACTTTGATCTTCGTGACAAGAATGAACGACCTGGTCGTAACCCGAAAACTGGTGAAGATATTCCAATTACTGCTCGACGTGTAGTGACTTTTCGCCCGGGTCAGAAGTTAAAAGCTCGTGTAGAAAACCTGAAGAAAGTACAGTAAGCCGAATAAATGGATCACGCTAAGGCGTGGTCTTTTTTTGCGTAAAATTCGTGTGCATACAAATGAAAACCACCGCAATGCGGTGGTTTTTCTGTTTATGAGAGACGCTTAATGATATCGGTTACGCCGCTTCTAGATGCGTTGTTAAGTATGGTTGCCATGCTTGTTGGTACAAGTTCTTAGACTGTGTACGCATGTTGTGAATAGAGGCAAGCTCTATTTCGCTTAGCTCACGTTTTTCCAACATCGCTTGACGTTCTAGTTTCTGGATTTTTTCGTATAGGTCGTGTTCGGGACCGCTTTTTACATCTGCGATTGCTTTCAAGTGCAGTTGAACTTCGGCTACTAGGTTTGTTTTTGGTAAACGAACGAGCAAGTTCAAGTCTCTATATCCTGAAGGGCCAGGTTTTTTGAATCGATTTTTTACTTTCACAATCGTTGTTTCACGCTCTAACGTTTCATAAATGGAGACTAAGCTCGCGACGTCTTCAGCAACAATCGTTGCACGTGCTAGGTCAGTAATACGTTCAACTTTCCCATCTAACTCTAAAGCTATCTTTTCTTCTGCTCGTTGTTTGGATTTCACGCCTGCGAAGTATGGCTGAGCGTCATTAAGAAGTGCGGTACTCTTACAGATAGTTTCAAGTTCAAATTGTGCTTGGTGAGCTTTGCTGTAAAGAATGTCGAAGTCAGAATATGGCTGAGTTGGCGTGATGTCGATTGACTGAATGCCATATAAACCGCTAAGGCTGTGTTTAAAAAGTTTCGAACAAACTTCGTTTTGGCTGGTTGAACGATTTTGTTCGCCACTAGGCGCAGGGGTAATTGGAAGTGCGGCAAATGCCGGTGCACGGCTAAGTACCAAAAGCATCAATGCTGTAGTACGAAGAAATAAGCTCATTCACTCTCCTTAACTTGCTTGTACTTAGAAAATAGGGAACATAAAGGTCGCTAAGTTCGGCAAATCAGGTACTAACTTATAAATGGGGCCATTACGAAAGATTCCAAGGTTTTAGTTTTATCTTGAAGTAGAATCGTGCGTTAGATCACCATTTCTCTTTTCTTTATTCTGATTATCAGATAAAGGCGCGTCTCCTATGAGACCGATTACATCCTATCACCGCAGTATTAACCAAAGATGAACGGCATAGACAAATTGAAAAAAAACGTTAGTCTTACCTCTCAAAATGAAAACAGCCGACAAGTAGAAAGTAAAATGAGAGACCAAGAATTTTGGCATAACAAATGGGCCAGCAATCAGATCGGGTTTCACTTGGAAGATGTAAACCCGCTATTACCAGTATATTGGAAACACACTAATCCAAAGCGTGAAGATAAAGTGTTAGTTCCTTTATGTGGAAAGTCAGAAGACTTGATTTGGCTAGCGATGAAGCATGATTCGGTTGAAGGCGTTGAGCTAAGCCATATTGCTGTGCGTGCCTTTTTTGCTGAACATTTTTACACGCCAACGGTAACGCCTCTTAATGGCATGCACGAGCTTTATCAATTTGATGAGCTCTCTATTTATACTGGGGACTTTTTCACTGCACCAGTATCTCAAGCCGATATCATTTATGATCGCGCCGCGTTGGTTGCTTTACCGCAAGATATGCGAGAGGAGTATGTAGAGCGTCTCAAGCAACTTTTGAACCCAGGCGGTCGTATTTTGCTTGTTACACTCAATTATCCTCAAGAAGAGATGGCGGGGCCTCCATTTAGCGTGCCGGTCGGAGAGATTGAGCAGTTATTTTCAGGTTACAAAGTTACTTGTTTGAACGTAGATGAAGCTGACGAGAATCATCCTAAAATTGCGAAAAAAGGCTTAAGTCGCTTCTCTGAAGAAGTGTACTTAATCGAGAGTGAATAGGCTCTCTTCGGTTTGGAACACGAAATAGCGCAGCAATTTGAGCTGCGCTATTTTTGTATGAGTGGTTCGTATTTAATAAATGATATTCACTTTTGAAGCACTTTCAACAGCATCTTGAACGGCTTCTTCGGTGGTTTTTCGTCGCGTAAGGACAACACCTAAACGGCGGCGACCATCGATTTCTGGCTTACCGAATAGACGAACTTGTGTTTGAGGTTGAGCTAAAGCTTTGCTTAGGTTTTCAAAGCGAATGTTTGTGGAAGTCCCTTGTCCAAGAATAACAGCAGACGCAGATGGGCCATGTTGCACAATATTATTAATTGGCATTCCGGTAAACGCGCGCACGTGGAGAGCAAACTCAGACATTTCCTGCGAAATCATTGTAACCATACCCGTATCGTGAGGGCGAGGAGAGACCTCATTGAAAATGACTTTATCGCCTTTGACAAACAGCTCTACACCAAAGATGCCGTAGCCACCGAGCGCGTTTACCACTTTCTCAGCCGTGTATTCAGCTGCTTTTACTGCGTTTTCTGACATAGCTTGCGGTTGCCATGATTCGCGGTAGTCGCCATCTTCCTGACGATGACCAATTGGAGCACAGAAATGCACACCGTCAACGGCTCTGATGGTCAATAAAGTGATTTCGTAATCGAAGTCGATAAAACCTTCCACGATAACGCGACCTGCACCCGTACGTCCGCCTTCCTGAGCGTAATCCCATGCTTTTGTAACGTCGTCTTCGGTCTTGATAACACTTTGCCCTTTACCTGAAGAGCTCATCACAGGCTTCACCACGCACGGAATACCCACATGCTCAACCGCGGCTTTGAAGTCTTCAAAGTTATCTGCAAAACGATAAGGTGAAGTCGTCAATTCCAGTTCTTCTGCTGCCAAACGTCGGATACCTTCACGATTCATTGTTAGCCTGGTTGCCTTAGCGGTTGGAACAACATTCAGTCCTTTCTCTTCAAGCTCTACCAGTTTGCCGGTTGCGATGGCTTCAATTTCTGGTACGACGTAAGTAGGTTGTTCCTTCGTAATAACTTCTTCTAAGGCGTTCCCATCTAACATGTCGATAACATAACTACGGTGAGCGACTTGCATCGCTGGAGCATTGGCATAGCGATCACAAGCAATCACTTCTAAACCAAGTCTCTGGCATTCAATGGCGACTTCTTTACCGAGTTCGCCAGAGCCTAAAAGTAATACACGGGTAGCATTTGCGCTAGTTGCAGTGCCAAACATAGTGTTCCCTTACAAAATAGAGTGATGAGACAGAAATTGCAGGAGATCATACTGAAGTTTTATGACAAAGCAAACGTTTGCTTTTGGTTTTTAGGTAATAAAAAAGCTCTACATGTTGTAGAGCTTTTTGTTGAATTTGTCGTTTATACGTTGACAAAACTAAGCGGAATATCTGGATTCAACGCTTCCAACGTTGATTGCGTATCGGCTAAATGACTGATCTTACCTTCTGAGTTCTCTACCAATGCAGCGGCTTTGATGCTGTCAAAGGTTTCACCCGCAAGTAAAACTTGGATTAGCGCAACTTGTAACGGCGGCAAGCTAGGATTGAACGCTGCATTTTCTGCATAAGCGCCTTGGAATACACGGCCGCTAGTCATCTCTAATGCTAAACCACTCAAGTTGTTGGTGTATGGTGAGTGGCTCATGTTCATCGCTTCAACTGCACTTTGGATGAGTGCGCCTTCATCATCACATGAGAACTGGTGTTTAACTTCTGCCATTAAGCCGGACTCGATACCGAGATCGTTTGGTCCAAAGGCTTCAGGCAGGTATTCATGAAGTGACTTTTCTTCGCGTTCTGGGAGCTGGATTTTAAGCTCGTTTGCGGTAGATAACTCATTCATGAACTGGCGGCAGTGACCACATGGGCTGAAGTTGATAGTGATATCCTTAACACCACGTTCGCCTTTCATCCAAGCATGGCTAATCGCAGACTGCTCTGCGTGAACCGTTTGACCCAACTGTACACCAAAGAATTCCATGTTGGCACCGAAGTAAAGGCGACCTGAAAGACCACGAACGATAGCGCCGACATAAAAGTCAGAAAGGGGAGCATAGGAGTACGCTGCGGCAAAAGGAAGTAGCGCAACACGAAGCTCTTTGTCTGATAGACCGGTAGCTGAAAGCAACTGCTCAAATTGTTGAACTGAAAGCGTAGCATCAAAATCATCAGCTTGGATGATAGGAGCAAGTTGTTTGGAAAGTGCTTCTGGAGCGCCTGCTAGCGCCTGTTCAATGCGACTTTTCATGTTGAATCCTTGTTATTGCATGGACAGTTATTCTATGTGAAAGATAGAAATGTTCCGTGCGTTAGATCACGATAAATAATGCAATTGATAATTCTGTTACATAATTAGAGTGAGCTCACACATGTATTCGATTGCACAGGTGTGAAGCGTTATCTCCGTCTCACAATTAACCATATCAGTATATATTCATATGACCAAGGAGCAGGAGTATGTTACTAACGCGACTTTTACCGCTATGCTATTTTATACCTACGTAATCTAGAGCGAGTGGTAGCACCTAGAATGCTAACGCTATGAATGTATATCTCGATCAAGTCCCTTCACGATATTACTGGGTGAGGTTGATAGATAAGATAGGGTTTTGAAAAGGGTAAGGAAGAAGCGGAAAGGCTACGGCCTGCCGGAAGGAGGGCAGACCGAGAGCGCTTAACTATTGATATAGCCAGACAGCCAAAGCAAAAAAGCTTGGAGCCAAAATAGAAGTTATGATCCCACATAAAACCAATGCGAGTGATGAGAACGCGGCATCTATGGGCTGTTTCTCTGCACAAGTAGCGGTGCCTAAGGCATGAGAGACTGTACCCATTGTCAGACCACGTGCAATCGGGTGTTTAATTCCAATCAAATTGTAAATTGGGTATGCCAAAATTGCGCCCAATAAACCGACAATCAGAACCAAGATCGCTGCAACGGCGGCTTCACCACCGAGGTGACTCGATATTTCCATCGCTATTGGTGTAGTGACGGACTTACCCACTAGACTCGCGATTAAACTGATATCCGCTTTGAAAGCGACTGCGATCAAGGTGGTTGTCATCATCGACATCACACTGCCTACTGTGCAAGCAAAAGTGATGATTCGCCAGTTTGCTTTAATTTGTGGTAGTTGTTCATATAGTGGATAAGCCAGAGCAACTACGGCTGGTTGAAGTAAAAAACTGATCCCTTCGTTATCCGCATAATACGTTTCAAACGGTACATTTAAGTAAGTAAGCAAAGGAATGAGCACTGCAATACTGATCAGCAAAGGATTTGCTAGAGGATTATTCACTTTGATTGCAATTTGGCGCGCGACAAGAAAAACCGCAATGGTAACAACTAACCACATATCAGTGCTTCTCCTTTAACAAGTAGTCCAGCAGCCAAGCGAGGCTGACTAGTACAATGAGTGAGCCTCCAACTGCGCTAGCAATGATAGGGAGGGCATTAGCGAGTAGCATATCGAAATGTTGCATTAATCCCACGCTAATAGGAACGAACAATAAGATCATATAGCGGATAAATAGCGTGGCGCCCGGTTTGACCCAGTCGACTTTTACAAGCCCAAGAGTCATGGAGAAAAACAGTACGAGCATACCGATGACACTTCCTGGAACGGAAACGCCAGTGAACTTTTGAATGGTAATTCCGATGCCAAGTGCTCCCATGATGAGGAAGATTGAAATGAGCAGTTGGATCAGTTGTAAGAATCGTTCTTTAATCATTTTGACAGTATATAAACAACAAGCACACCATAAGGTGCGCTTGTATTAGGAGGAGTTAGGAAGCTAAGCTCTCTACATAACGGTACACGGATTTTAATATCGCAATCTTCTTTTCGTCACTTTCATGTTCGTGAACTAAGTTTTCTAAATTCAGCATGTACTCTTCAATTTGGCTTTCAAACACTTCTCGACAGTGTAGTGCCCAGCGTCTTTGTTCTTGCTCGTCTAATGTGCCTGGGAAGTTACGCGCACGATAGCGGAACAATAGAGGTTTAATACGCTTGTCATCAAATTCAATGTCTAATGCAGCAAGATTATTCGGGTCGGTTTCTCGAATGATATCCATAGCTGCGCGATCAGCCGGAGAAAAGAACCCGTCGTAAAGCTGTGTATCGACGTCATCACTTTTATCGAATTTACGCTCGACTGAAAAGAGGCTAATCAGCTTTTCTCTAATTTCAGGATGTTGGCGCAACAAAGCGAGATTAGCGAGACATTGCTGGCGATCAATGCCAATAGACTCCGCATTTTCAGCTGTTAACGTTTTTGCAGGGGCGAGAATAGGGCATTTGTTCAAATGAACTAGTTTAACTGGCACTGGTAGCAATTCACCAAGATCTTCGCGCTTAGTGTAGAGTCTTTCGTGCAGCTCTTCTGCGGATAGCTCAAGAATAGGTTGAGGGTCTTTCGCTAAATCGATGGTGATAACGGCGTTATTATTGGTTGGATGCCAAGCAACAGGCACAATCCAGCTAGTGTACTGGCATTCGCGCCCTAGCATGCCTGAAACGTGCATCAACGGTGTCATGTTGACGATGTCGACTAAATCATTGAGCTTGCGCTTTTGGCGCATAGAAAAAAAGTAATCAAACAATTTTGGTTGCGCTGCTTTTACTTTCTTTGCCATTTCGATAGTCGCAACCACATCTGCCATGGCATCGTGCGCGTTACTATGCTCTATGCCGTTAGCCACAGACAAGTGTTCTAATTTAAAGCTAGTGAAGCCATCTTCGTTTTCTGGCCATTCTACGCCTTCTGGGCGAAGGGCATGGCACGCGCGTAGTACATCGAGTAAATCCCAACGTGAGTTACCGTTTTGCCAACTCCATGCGTATGGATCGATAAAGTTGCGATAACAAGTATAACGGGTCACTTCGTCATCAAAGCGAATGCTGTTGTAGCCTAAACTGGTAGTATTTGGTTTCGCGAGTTCAGCGTGAATCTTAGCGATAAACTCTGGCTCAGAAAGGCCTTCTTGAACCGTTTTTTGCGGAGTAATACCAGTAATAAGTGCAGCTTCAGGAGACGGAAGATAATCAGCAGGTGGCTGGCAGTACATGACTAAAGGCTCGCCGATGATATTAAAGTTTTCATCTGTACGAACACCAGCAAACTGGCTTGGGCGATCTTTCGCGGGGTTGGTTCCCCATGTCTCATAATCAAAGAAGAAAAAAGTGGGCTGATTATCTTGGTGCATTCTGCTTACCGTTTACAAAACCGATGACAGTATTAGACCATTCAACGCCTTGACTAGCAACGAAAGATGCAAGTTGAATTTTTGAAAATGAAAAAAGCCGATGGCGAACCATCGGCTTGATATTTTACGTTTTATCGCTTTGGAAGGAATTTGAGTTCTATGCTCGTGTTTCTTCCAATGTTGCTTCACTTTCTGGTGACTTCAGCACTCGGCTAGCAATTGTACCCGCAGTCATTGAGCCTGAAACGTTTAGTGCGGTACGTGCCATGTCAATCAATGGTTCAATAGAGATAAGCAGCGCTGCGATGGTCACAGGTAAGCCCATTGCAGGAAGAACAATCAAGGCTGCAAACGTCGCACCGCCGCCGACACCTGCAATACCAAATGAGCTGATGGTGATAATCGCAATCAATGACAGGATAAAGTGTAGATCAAGTGGGTTGATGCCCATTGTCGGAGCTACCATCACTGCAAGCATTGCAGGATAGATACCCGCACAGCCGTTTTGGCCGATAGTGGCACCAAACGATGCTGATAGGTTTGCAATCGCTGGTGGTACGTTAAGCTTCGTGATTTGCGCTTCTACGTTTAGTGGAATTGTTGCTGCTGAGCTACGAGATGTAAACGCGAAGGTCAGTACAGGCCAGATTTTCTTAAAGTATTCCGCAGGGCTAACGCCGACAAAAGAGACTAATACGCCATGAACAACAAACATCAGTGCGATAGCAACATAAGACGCCACAATAAAGCCAAGTAGGTTTAGGATGTCGCCTGCGCTTGATGTCGCTACCACTTTTGCCATCAGTGCTGCGATGCCGTATGGCGTTAGGGCCATGATCATCTTCACTAGTCGCATAACGATAGATTGAGCAGCTTCTACGAAAGTACGAATCGGTGATTCCAACTCTGCTTTTTCCATCATCACTTTACGAGCGGCGATACCAGTTAACACGCCGAAAATCACAACAGCGATAATTGATGTCGAGCGAGCACCTGTTAGATCAGCAAATGGGTTGGTTGGAATGAAGCTAACTAGCATTTGAGGAATAGTTAAGTCACTTACTGTACCGGCACGGCTTTCTAAAACGGCGATACGAGCGGTTTCACGCGCACCTTCAGTTAACCCTTCTGCTGACAGGCCAAATGTCGTTGTCACCAAAATACCGATAAGTGCAGCAATTGCAGTCGTTACTAGAAGAACAGAGATGGTCAGGCCAGAAATTTTACCTAAAGATCCACCTTTCTCCAACTTAACAACTGCAGAGATCATCGATACCAATACTAGTGGCATGATGACCATTTTCAGTAGACCAACGTAGCCACTGCCTACAATGCCTACCCATTCAAGTGTTTGAGCAATTGCGCTGTTGCCTTCACCGTGAATGAGTTGCAAAGCAAGACCAAAAAGAGAACCGGTAACAAGACCGATCAAAACGAGACGTGAAAGAGTGTGTTTCTTTTGTTGCTGATTAAATAGAAAGAACAATATTCCAACAAAGACGGCTAGAGAGGCTATCACTGCAAAATTCATAATTTGACCTTATCAACCAGCCGAAGTGGCGGTTGTTTTTTATACGGGTTTTTATACGGATTTATTTATGGAGCGTAAGATAACGCTCGTGATATAACTTTAAAAATGACAAACGGGTATTAGCTAGATCTAAAATGAATATAAAAACGAGATCTAAGTCGCGTGAGAGTGTGAATTAGCACGTTAATTGTACAAAATGGTTATTCGTAGTGATGCAGTAATTCACGCATTTCTTTCCTTTGTAAGTAAACCACCGAGTCTTCTTGATAACTGAAAAGTTGATAAATCATCGCTTTGGCGACATCTTCTGCTCGAATAGGTAAAAAGTTGGACAGTTTGCCTAGCATAAGTGGGCGAATTACCTTAAACAGAGTTTGTACTAACTTCTCGTCCATTCTTGGGTTTTGACGTTGACCAACAAGCGGGCTTGGGCGAACAAATACGATTTCCTCAAAATCCATAGCTTCGATTCGTTGTTCCATTTGTCCTTTACAAGCTAAGTAATGGGATGGCGATTTACTATTTGCACCGAGGCTAGAAACAACCGCAAGGCGTTTGACTCCGATTGTTTTCATTTGTTGGGCGACTTTGCACACCAGATCAACATCTACTCTACGCAAATTATCCTTACTGCCTGCTTGCTTAAGGGTCGTGCCTAAACAGATAAAGCCGATGGTTGGTGTTGGTTGGTTCTCATCCCATTGGTGGATAGAAAGGTCTGCATCAATGAGAGGAATAAGCTTGTTGTCCACATCTAGGACGCCATCGAGTGGGCGGCGAGAAAGATAATATAATGTTCCAACACCTGATTGATTTATGAGGTTTGCAATGACTTTTGAGCCTACTAAGCCAGTTGCACCGGCGATGATTGCGCTGGTGTTGTTATCCATATCTTTTCTCCTATATGGGAACATAGTCTAAGCTATTGTAGCGGATTTCAACGAGTTACTTATAATCTCGTGCAAGAAAGGTGAGACGCACTGCGAACTCGGCAGACTATCCTGAGATAAACTTGATTAGCGCTGCCCCAATTGGATGCAAGTGTATACAATAGTGGGCGCGCAAAAACTGTCGCTGAACAAGACCTCTTGAACAACAGAACACCTCTCACCCAGACAACATCAAAGGAACGTAAAAAATGGATGACTCTTTTGCTGCGGAGATACAAGCACGCATAGATAACAAAACCAAACCCGTCGGTTCTTTAGGCTTATTGGAAAAGGTGGCACTGCAGTTAGCTCTTATTCAAAGTCAGAATAAACCTCAGCCAGTTGATTCCATCGCTATCTGCAAACCGAGCATGCTGGTATTTGCTGGAGATCACGGCGTTGCAGAGGAGGGTGTGAGCATTGCGCCAAGCGAAGTCACTCAGCAAATGGTGGCTAACTTTCTCGCTGGCGGCGCAGCCATCAACTGTTTTTGCGACATTAATGGCATTCAACTCAAAGTAATAGATTGCGGCATGTTGGCTCCTATTGATGTGCTGGTTCCAGAATTTAAATCCCATCCCAACTTGGTTGAACAACGGTTGGGTAACGGTACGGCTAATTTTTCTAAACAATCCGCGATGTCCCCAGAACAAGTGGCGTTAGGTTTAGAATATGGTGCGAAGATTGCTGAGCATACCATTTTGCATGGTTCAAACCTCTTAATGTTCGGCGAGATGGGCATCGGTAATACCAGTTCGGCCTCAGCACTGTTATCGGCGCTGAGCTCATTAGATATTGATTATTGTGTTGGCGTTGGCACCGGAATCAATCAACAGCAGTTGAGCCGCAAATATAAACTGGTAGCACAGGGGGTAAACCGATGTCGAGGTCTTGATACCAAAGCGATTCTCGCACAGGTTGGGGGTTTTGAAATCGTACAAATGGTGGGCGCTTTTTTAGAAGCCAAGCGGCTTAAAACTCCAGTTTTAGTGGATGGGTTTATCGTATCGGTAGCGGCTTATATTGCGACGTTGCTAGATGAAGAAACGCGTGAATACATGTTGTTTGCCCATCGCTCTGAAGAAAATGGACATAAATTTGTATTGGAACATCTTAAAGCAGAACCTCTGCTCGACCTTGGTTTACGGCTAGGGGAGGGAACAGGAGCCGCTCTTGCCTTACCCTTGTTAAAAGCTGCCGCTCAGTTTTACAACAAAATGGCGAGCTTCGAGAGTGCAGGAGTTACAGTATAGTGTCAGTCCCTGATAATTCTGAGAAAGTCACGCCGTCATCGTTAAGATACCAGTGGGAGTTATTTCTATTAGCTACCAGTTTTTTTAGCCGCTTACCCGTGCCCCAAGCGTTGCCTTACAGTGAAGAACGCATGAATCAGGCAGGCCGTTACTTTGCGTTAGTTGGTCTCGTGCTTGGAGCACTTTGCGCTTTGGTATTCTCGCTCACCTCAATTTTTTTCCCAGAGTCGGTTGCCATAGTATTAACGATGGTGTTTAGCTTATTGTTAACTGGGGCTTTTCACGAAGACGGCTTGACCGATATGGCGGATGGCATTGGCGGTGGCATGACCGTAGAGCGACGCCTCTCTATTATGAAAGACAGTCGTATTGGCACTTATGGTGCCGCCACTCTCATTATGGCGTTATTGGCTAAGTATGTTTTTTGGAGTGAACTGGCTAACTTGCCGCACTTTTGGTTGGTCATTGTCGTCGCTTACACCGCAAGCCGAGCACTAGCAGCGACGCTTATTTATGACATGCCTTATGTCAGTGACAGTGATACGTCGAAAAGTAAACCGCTAGCAAGTCGCCAGTCTTCTCTAGAAGTCTCCATTTTGTTGTTTACTGGTGGCGTAACATTGCTTGTGCTTGGTTTCGCGGATGCGATCTTGATATCGCTTGTTCTCGTGGTATTTCGTTTGATGTTCAAACGTTGGTTAACCAAGCGAATTGGCGGCTTTACGGGGGATTGCCTTGGCGCAGCGCAGCAGCTATCGGAACTGCTTGTTTATCTCACTATGATTGGGTTGTATCACTCCTCATGAAGCAATTGATACTCGGTGGCGCGCGCTCTGGGAAGTCGCATTTGGCAGAAAAAACAGCTAAGCAATTATCGGTCGCTTCTCAGCGAGCATTACACTATGTTGCAACCGCGCTGCCATTTGACCAAGAAATGCGAGAGCGAATAGCGCATCATCAAAAGCAACGCGGGGGCGAGTGGCAAGAGCATGAATGCCAGCTTCATTTATCTGAGTTACTGACAAATTTCGCTACCACCGATGTTGTATTGGTCGATTGTTTAACCTTGTGGCTCAACAATTGGATATTTGAGTTAGGTGATGAATGTTCCAATGAGAAGCTAGAAGCAGAAATTGAAAAGCTTATACAGGTGGTGCGTGGCTCAGATGCGACGTTAATATTCGTCTCTAACGAGGTTGGAATGGGCATTGTACCTTTGGGGGCGGTTAGTCGTTATTTTGTGGATAATGCAGGACGGATGAATCAAAAACTAGCCAGTGTTTGCCATCGCGTTACCTTTGTTGCTGCTGGTTTGCCGTTGGTTCTTAAAGAGTAGGATGGAACAAAATGAAAACACTCAATATCTATCTTGTGCGTCATGGAAAAGTAGACGCTCCACCAGGACTCCATGGCCAAACAGATGTAAAAGTTACGCCTGCTGATCAAGAGAGTATTGCTCGGGCTTGGGCCGAGAGTGGACGAGGTGTGGGAGGAATAATTTCTTCTCCGCTTTCACGCTGTCAAGAACTGGCAAACATCATTGCTGAACAGCAATTATTACCAGTAATGACGGATGAGTCTTTACAAGAGATGGCATTTGGTGATTTTGATGGTATGCCTTTTGATATGCTCACTGAGCAGTGGAAAAAGCTAGATGCTTTTTGGCAATCGCCAGCACAACATACGTTGCCGAATGCTGAGAGCTTAAGCACATTTTCTGAGCGCATATGTCGCGTTTGGTCTCAAATCATCAACGATATCAATGACAATCTACTTATCGTCACGCATGGTGGCGTCATTCGTATGATTCTTGCTCATGTATTGGAGTTAGATTGGCGTAACCCAAAGTGGTATTCGACGTTGTCGATAGGAAACGCTTCTGTCACGCATGTAACAATTACCATAGATGAGCAAATTTACGCCTCGGTGCGTTCGATTGGCGTACCTCTTTTAACTCGTTAATTTATAAATATTAAAATGCCCAGAACGATATTGCTTACGGGCATAGTCACGGAAGATGTCAGTGGAAGCCCATCTGCTAGGTGCAGGAAGCGAAAATTGACTCAGTTACATAAAAAGGAAATATAGAAATGACAACGCCGAGTTGGGATTTGTCCATCGTTTATAACGACCTTTCTGACCCACGAATTCAAGACGATATTGCTCTTGTGGAACAATGTATTGATCTTTTGAATAAACAATCAGCAGATTGTGGCAACGTAGAGATCATGCAAAATGCGATTTTAACCAATGAAGCCGCGAGTCGTTTAGCGGGCACAGTTGCAAATTTTGCGAGTTGTTATGCTTCTGTTGATGCAACAAACGCCGAAGCGAAATCGTTACTTGGTAAAATGACCCGCATCTTTTCGGAGCTTTCCCAAGCGTTCAGTCCCTTTGATTTGACGCTAACGCATGCCGACGAAGAGTTTATCTTGCGCGTGTTAGACCATGAGAATCCTGATATCAGTGGGCAAGCTTTTTCTATCTTGAATTCTAGAAAGTTGGCGGATACTCGTCTTAGCAACGCAGAAGAACAGTTACTGGCTGCGATGAGTGTGGATGGCAAATCGGCTTGGGGTAACCTATACGATAACCTGACTGGCTCATTGAAAGTGAAGCTTGAGTACACAGATGGTAATAGTGAAGAGCTTGGGTTTTCTCAAGCGGCAAGCATTCTTTATGGTTCTGAATTCGAGCGTCAAGAAGCCGCGTGGCGAGGCGTACAAGATGCAATGCAAACGCACCAAGAATCATTCGCTGCGATTTTGAATGCGTTAGCAGGATGGCGCTTAACTGAAAACAAAAAGCGTTCTACGAAGCGTGAAGTTCACTTCCTAGAGCCGAGTTTGCATGGTAGCCGAATCCAAGCTGAAACTTTAAATGCGATGATGACAGTAGCCAAAGACAGTCGAGCTATTGGTCAGAAAGCGGGTTTATTGATGGCGCAAGTACATGGTCTGGATGAGATGAAACCTTGGAATCATCTGGCGGCTATGCCTGCTTTGAGCGGTGAAGCGAAGGTTTACGACTTTGATGAAGCGATTGATGTTATTTGTGAAGCATTTGAAACAGTAAACCCTGAGATGTCGGAGTTTGTCCGTTTGATGGTACAAAATGGTTGGATTGATGCCGCGCCAAATGCTAACAAGCGTCTTGGCGCATACTGCACCAAACTGCCAGCAACGCGAACACCACTTGTGTTTATGACTTGGAGTGGCAGTCGGTCAGACCTTATGACTCTGGCACATGAACTTGGCCATGCGTTCCATAACTGGGTTATTCGTGATTTGCCACTTTGCCAAACTTACTACCCAATGACGTTAGCAGAAACCGCCTCTATCTTTGCAGAAAACATCGTTCGTGATCATTTGATTTCGAAAGCGGAGAGCGTTGATGAAAAGCTCGAGATGTTGTGGGAAGAGTTGTCATCTGCGCTAGCTTTAATGATCAACATTCCGGTTCGCTACGAGTTTGAAAAATCGTTCTATGAACGCCGCCAGGATGGAGAGTTAACCGCAGATGAATTCTGTGAGTTGATGTCAGAAACTTGGAAAGAATGGTATGGCGACGTAATGAGCGAACCGGATCCGTACTTCTGGGCAAGCAAGCTGCACTTTTCTATTGATAGCGTGAGCTTTTATAACTACCCATACCTATTTGGTTTCTTGTTTAGCAAGGGTATCTATGCACAGCGAGAAAACAAAGGCGAAGCGTTTTACACCGATTACATCAATTTGCTGCGCGATACAGGCTGCATGATGGCGGAAGATGTCGTCGAAAAGCACCTGTCGATGGATTTAACCCAGCCAACGTTTTGGCAGCAGAGTGTTGAGCTAGTGCGTGAAAAAGTCGATGAGTTTGAGCGTTTGCTCGCACAGCGCGGCTAAGTTTTTCGCAGTGTTGATGCATAATCTGCTTTATAGCTACAAAAATTTGATCAAATCATAATGATCTTAATCAGGGCTGTGGTAAAGTTCACAGCCCTAACACTTTGTAATTGTTTGAAAATTAAACGCCTCAATGCTTGATTTGAGTGCCTGGCGCGAAAAGGCATCGGATTTTCGAGGGAAATAGTGATTTCTACTCATAAGTGAGATCGCAGCAACAAAAATCCTTTGTACAATTTATTAACATATCCGCCGTGCTATTAAGGAGTAACGCATGACGAAGTCTCTCTTTCGCCAATCGTTTTTAACTGACACGTTAGATGTTCATATTGATGTTGCACCAGCGGAGCAGGTGCTTTCTAACGGTGTAAAACTTAAACTCTATCAGCGTGGTGTATTAGAAGTAATCCCTGCGAATTATACTCAGGATACGAAGAACATCATCATCTCTTGTGGGGTTCACGGAGATGAAACCGCACCGATGGAGCTGGTGGATTCCATTATTCAAGACATAGAATCTGGGTTCCAGACGGTCGATACCCGTTGTCTGTTCATTATCGCTCACCCAGAATCCACTCTGGCGCACACGCGATTCCTCGAAGAAAACCTCAACCGTCTGTTTGACGAAAAAGAACACAAACAGACAAAAGAGCTTGTTATCGCCGATACACTTAAGCTGCTTGTTCGAGATTTTTATCAGGATACCGACCCGACAACACGCTGGCACCTTGATTTACACTGCGCGATTAGAGGCTCGAAGCACTATACGTTTGCAGTAAGTCCTAAGACTCGTCATCCAGTGCGCAGCAAGGCATTGATCGATTTCTTGGACAGTGCACACATTGAAGCTGTGCTCCTGTCAAACTCACCATCGAGTACGTTTAGCTGGTACAGTGCTGAGAACTTTGGTGCGCAGGCTCTCACGATGGAGCTTGGACGTGTGGCTCGTATTGGTGAAAATGACCTCGATAAACTGACCGCGTTTGATTTGTCTTTACGTAATTTGATTGCGGAAACGAAGCCAGAACACCTACCAAAACCATGCATTAAGTATCGCGTAAGTCGCACAATCGTTCGTTTGAACGAAGACTTTGACTTTATGTTCGACGACAATGTTGAAAACTTCACCTCATTTGTTCACGGCGAAGTGTTTGGTCATGATGGCGACAAACCATTAATGGCAAAGAACGAAAACGAAGCGATTGTCTTCCCAAACCGCCACGTCGCAATAGGTCAACGCGCAGCTCTGATGGTTTGTGAAGTGAAAACCCGTTTTGAAGAGGGTGAGTTGGTTTACGATTAATCCAACATTTTGCTTTGAGAAGTTAATTGCAATTTACCGAGGCTTAACTGTAAGGTTAAGCCTCGTCTGTTTTTATCGGCTGCTATGGATTTTCAACAACTTATCCTGAACAAGGAGCGACGCTGGCAACGTAACCTGATGGTTATGTCGATCGTGCTCGCTGTACTCTCTGCCATTCACTTGATGGTCGGAGAAATTTTCCTTTCTCCTTTTCAATCCTTATCTGCATTTGAACAGAAGTTATTGGTGGACTTGCGTTTACCGAGGTTAGTGTCTGCGGCAATTATTGGTGCTGCGTTAGCGGTATCTGGCGCGACGTTACAAGTGTTGCTTGGGAACGTGTTGGCTGAACCTGGCGTGCTTGGTATCTCTGGTGGTGCAAGCTTAGCAATGGTCTTAATCATGTTCGCGTCACCTGTTCTTCCTACCCCGATTGTTTTTATGTTGGCAGCGATTGCAGGCTCGATGGTATTCACGTTTGTTTTGGTGGCGATAGCAAGGGCAATGCACCTGACGACGGCTCGATTGCTTTTGGTTGGGGTCGCATTGGGTATTTTATCGAGCGCGATTGTGACGTGGGCTTTTTACTTTAGTGATGATCTTAGCTTACGCCAACTGATGTATTGGTTAATGGGCAGTATTGGCGGTGCAAGTTGGTATCAACATACCGTTACTTTAGTGATGTTACCGGTGCTTATCTGGTTATGTTGTAAAGGCAAGTCGCTTGATAAATTGATGCTGGGTGAGATTCATGCGACCCAATTGGGTGTCGATGTGCATCAAATGCGTTGGAAATTGATCCTCGCCATTTCTGTTTTGGTGGGTAGTTCAGTCGCTTTGGGTGGCATCATCAGTTTTGTTGGTTTGGTGGTGCCGCACTTGTTGCGTTTGGCTTTTGGTACGGAAAACCGTTATTTATTGCCACTTTCTGCAATATCTGGTGCTGCGTTGCTTGTATTTGCTGACATCGGCGCAAGACTGTTATTGGACTCCGCAGAGTTACCTTTAGGTGTCATGACAACATCGATTGGCGCACCTATTTTCATCTGGATGCTGGTGAAGAGTCATGATGCACGTTAAACATATGTCGGTTGGTAGTCGATTATTGCCTCTTTCTTTTGAATGCAAAGCTGGCGAAATCGTACATGTAGTTGGGCCTAATGGTTCCGGTAAGAGCACTTTATTGGCTGCGATTTCTGGTACGTTAAGTCACCGAGAGGGTATGAGTGGTGAAGTGTACGTTGGCAACAAAAACTTGCTTACTTTACCGTTGTCAGAGCAAGCTCATGTTCGAGGTTATTTGTGTCAGCAATCGCGCCCAGCGTTTAATGTTGATGTGTTTCAGTATCTCGCTTTATCTCTGCCAAGTGGTGCTGAGATTGCGGATATCAAAGTGCGTGATGCCGTGAATATGGTGGTGGAGCTGGTACAACTGCAAGATAAGCTTCATCGCAGTATTCAAACATTATCCGGTGGTGAGTGGCAGCGTGTCCGATTAGCAGGTGTATGTTTGCAGGTGTGGCGTACCATTAATCCTTTTTCGCAGTTTTTAATTTTGGATGAGCCAGCAGCACCGTTAGATATTGCGCAAGAGGGTCTGCTCTATCAATTGATTAACGCTATGGCGGCGCAGGGGATTGGAGTATTAGTTGCTAATCACGATCTCAATCGCACATTAAAGCACGCAGATAAAGTATTGCTGCTTAACAACGGTGTGCTGCACTCATCAGGAAATGCCGATACTGTGCTAACGGAAGAAGCTCTCGGGGAAGTGTTCAATACTCAAGTCAAAAAGGTCATCGTAGATGAGCAACCTTATTTAATCTTTGATTAGTATTTAGGGACAACAAAAAACGACCTACTTGAGGTCGTTTTTTTTAATCGAGATAGCCAAACTCAACGCTTATTGAGTTAACGGTTTTAGATCTGCTGGGCGGTAGTAAACAGATTTGAGTACTTTGCCTTTACGAATGGTTTTACCTTCCGATACGAAATCTTCGGCGCATTTCGCGATGATGTATTCACCTTTCTGCACCGCCATCAACTTGATGCCTTGTTCCGCGTAGAATGCTTCTGTTTCTGAGTACTCTTGCTCGTTACGGCATACTTTGCTCATGTTGCTTGAATGGACTTCATCCCAGCAAGGAATAAATTCGATACCACGGTTTACCGCAACGTTTAATAGAAGATCAATTAAGTAGCTGATCGCCAGGTTGTCTTCTACTTTGCTGTGGCCAAGATGAACGAGACGGCCCATTAATACATACACGCTGTCTACGATGGCATCTGCTTGCTCAGTTTTACAATCTGCTTCTGCTAGCTCTGTTAGTTCTTCGATCGCCAAAGAGGTGTGTAGTGTGTCTGCTTGCGTATCAAGGCTTGCAGCGTCTGCGACTGGTAAGTCGAACGTACTACGGAACTCGGTGATATCACGGTATAAGTGATCAAAAATCTCTTGGGTTAGCTTTGACAGTTGCATTCTAATTTCCATTGAATCGATTGAAGCGGCAATGATACCAAACCGCACTTTGAACCCCAAGGGCATTGCATCTAACTGGTGATAAATCTGCCTTTGGGAATGGTGGTGCTTAACGAAATAGGTAAGGGAACAGCTTTTTACGTTCTTCCTCTGAAAGGGCGGAAACACGAGCGATGTTCGTATCGGGAATGGATTCAGGATCAGGATAGTGTTTTAGTACCTTTTCCATACTCTCTTCGCGAATCAAATGGAAGATCGGGTAAGGAGAACGATTGGTTAGGTTTTCGTCGTCTTCAGGCCTAGCGCCGCCAAAACAGTAATCAGGATGGAAAGTCGCTACTTGGAAAATGCCTTCCCAGTTCTGCTGCTTAATTAACCCTTCAACCCAATCGATACAAAAATTGTAGTCCCAGAAATCTTGTAGCATGTTGGGAACCACAACCAACGTGGTCTCAAGTTGTTCGGGCTCTGTGTTACTCAGCTCAATCAGTTGCAATAAAATATCTTCAAGAAGCGTTTCTTCTTGAGTCGCTTCACTAACAAAGATTTTGATTTGTTTATTACGTTGCGGCTTGGCAGCAAACGGACAAAGGTTGAGTCCGATTACCACATCGTTGAGCCATTGATCGACCTGTTGAGTGATCGCTTCGATATCTGTGTTTTGTGTTGAACGCGTTGACATACGACTTTCTGGTTTTTATTAAAGTAGCCCAAGCATAGCAGAGTTGGTTATCCAAGTAACCAGAGAGGTATTACGCAAATGAGCGTACCTTAGCTACTCTTTAAACTCGCAGCGTCAGGTGTTTGGTCAGTATGCTTTCTTTCGGCAATGTGTTTCAAATACGCAATCGCAGCAAACATCGCTAGGTAGACTGCACTTCCCCCCATAAGAACACTCGACCAACCTCCATGCTGCCAACAATAAAGAAGTAAGAATCCTCCCAAGCTACCGCCTACGTAGTAGTGTACTAAGTAGAGCGCTGTTGCGGTGGCTTTGGCGCGAGTGGCATTCTGACCGACCCATCCGTAGGCGAGGGTATGAGTAAAGAAGGCACCAAAACTTATCAGCAACAACCCAACTAGCATTGCAGTCAGGCTTTCAACCGCAGCAATCCACATTCCCGTCATGCTTACTATCGCGCCTAAGAACATACCTAGGATTGAGGAATAACGTTTACTCCAGTGGCCTGCGCAACGAGAGGAGAAAGTTC
The DNA here is from genome assembly GCF_033339115.1 of Vibrio sp. 947. Taxonomy (NCBI): domain Bacteria; kingdom Pseudomonadati; phylum Pseudomonadota; class Gammaproteobacteria; order Vibrionales; family Vibrionaceae; genus Vibrio; species Vibrio sp. 947. The sequence continues at coordinate 376,512 of NZ_JAWOTX010000002.1, forward strand.
CTCCCAAGTAACAAATAAAGATCAGTGAGGCCAACCCGACGGGCACATTGTGAGGTTCACTCACCAGACGGAACCCCATTACGGAGTAAAGGTTGACGAACAAAGCAAAGTTGAGTCCTCCTATCAGCATCGCGAACCACACGCGTTGGTTTTTAAAATGACCAATAAGCGCACGATTTTGATGGCGCAAGCTGCTTGATGACGGGGTGAAGTTGCGCTGTGTTGGCAATAAATAGTGAACGCCAATGACACCAAGAAGAGTGAACACCATCATAACCTCAATGGCGACATCAACACTGAAATTGTCCGCCAATAAGCCGCCGCTAATACGCCCTGCAATACCGCCTAATGAGTTAGCCGCAATGTACGTTCCAATTGCCATCGAGAAAGCGTGCTTGTCGAGCTCTTCTGCCATGTAAGCCACGGCGACCGCAGCAAAAGCTGCGAGCGCGACACCGATCAGTGCTCGACATACCACCAAAAACAGAAATGAGTCACCAAACAGCATCAAAGCGGAAAGGGTAGGAATCGAAAACAGACCAGCCATCATGACTGGTTTTCGTCCCACTGATTCTGACAACACAGCCATCGGGACGAGGCTAAAAGAGAGAGCGAGTGTTGAGGCCGCAAATAGCCAGTTAACTTGCGTTTCTGAGATCGTGAAAATTTGGGCAAAAGTGGGCAGCATTGGCTGTAGTAGGTATAAATTTGAAAAAACCAAGAAGGAACCAAGCGCAAGCGAGAGCGTAATGCGTTTGTATTCCGGTGTGCCAAAACTGACCATGAATCCTGCCTAATGTGAGCAAATGGAGAGACTGTGATCAATCTATCAGTTCGTTATAAATTAAAAAAATATATTAAAAATATGGACACCATATATTTTTGATCTAATGGAATCGAAACAACTTAAACATTTTCTGGCGGTCGCTGAACACGGAAACATTACCCATGCGGCGAAAGCCCTGCATATTGCCCAGCCCGCATTAAGCATTTCTATCAAAAAGTTTGAGCAGTCTTTGGGCGTTACCCTATTTCGCCGTGATGATAAAAAAATCAGCTTAACGAAAGAGGGCGAAACGCTACTTGTACATGCTAAGCGGGTGATTCAACAGTTGCACGACGCGCAGCTCGCGATTGATGAGTTGAAAGGTTTAGCGAAAGGCGAAGTAAGGCTCGGGACGCCATCAATGATGGGCAGTTATTTCTTTCCACGAATTGTGATGGCGTTTAAAAGCCAGTTCCCGGAGTTAAAATTGACCTTGGTCGAAGCTGGGACTCAATCGATTCGTCGTATGCTGCTTAATGGTCAACTCGATATCGGTGTGATCAGTTGTGATAATGTGCCTGATGACCTAGAAACTGACCATTTATTTACTAGCCAAATGGTCGCCGTTGTTTCACCTGAGCATGAGTTAGCCCAACGAGACGCTCTTACTTTTGATGAGTTCTTTGAACACGATTTGGTTATGTTTCAGCATGGCTATTTTCACCGCGAATTTTTGGATCAGGTGAGTGAGGAGCATGGGTTTACCATGAAGTCATCATTCGAGACCAACTTACTGCCTTTGATTTTGAGTATTGTGAAACAAGAGTTTGCGATTACCGCGTTACTGGAATTGGTGACCCAACATGAGTCAGGCGTTGTTGGCGTGCCGTTTGAACCACCAGTGACGCTGGATCTGGCACTTGCTTGGCGCAAGCAGGGGTATTTATCAATAGCAGATCGAACGTTTATCGACTTTATCAAGCGCTACGTTTAAACGCAGCGCAGATTCATTGTTCGAGCACTAGTCGCCTTTGTACATCTTCTCGAAGTTCTTTGGGTTCCAGCCAATCATTACCCGATCACCAATTTTTAAAACTGGCACTGAACGAGCACCAAGCGCATCAAGTTCTTTGCGACCGCGTTGCATCTTAGCATTGCACAAACGATAGTTAATATTTTTCGAATCCAGATAACGTTGAGCATCTTTGCAGTGAGGGCATTTGTCTTTGACGTAAAGGACGACACGTTTCATTGAGTTTCTCTCCATTATCATTGGGAGGCGAAGTTTAACGACCTTTCACCATAAATGAAAGGCGAAAGCTAAGGTGAAACTGTCCTTTATCTCAGGTATATTGAGCGCCTTTATTTTGTCATAACAGACGTTAATTCTATGCATCCGTCACTTCGATACATTCAAGGCTACCCACAAAACATCGTAGAGCAGGTGAGCTCATTGATAGCGAGTGGCAAGTTTGTTCCTTGGTTCGAAAAGCGTTATCCCGATAGGCACCAAATCAAAAGCGAAAGGGCGCTCTATGAGTACGCCATGGCAATCAAAAACCGCTACATGAAGAAAGCCGCGCCAATCAGTAAAGTTGTCTACGATAAGAAAATTCACGCGGTAAACAACGCGCTTGGTTTGCACAGTGTAATCAGTAGAAACCATGGCGGTAAGCTGAAGTCGAAAAACGAGATTCGCATTGCCAATGTATTTAAAGATGCGCCCGAGCCACTATTAAGGATGCTGGTGGTACATGAGTTGGCGCATACTCGTGAGAAAAACCACGACAAGGCGTTCTATCAGTTATGTTGCTACATGGAGCCTGAGTATCACCAACTCGAATTTGATGCTCGTTTGTTTATGATTTACCTCGATTTAAAAGCGAATTTGAATGAAGAACAATAATCACAACGCGAATAAAGCCAAGCCGAAGCGTGTTAAAGACAAAGTTGCGCGCAAATCCTCGCAGCCTGCAGGAAAGAGCGAAGTCGAGTTCATAAAAATAGCGAAGAATGGTTTGCATGAGCGTAATGTTCATCGAGGTCGTTACGATTTTAAAAAACTCGTGGAAAGTGAACCACAGTTAAAGCCATTCGTTATCAAAAATCCGAAAGGGGAAGACTCCATAAACTTCTCTGATCCTAATGCTGTTAAAATGCTCAATAAAGCATTGCTTGCTGCGTATTATGGTATCGAGTTCTGGGACATTCCCGACACCTACCTTTGCCCACCGATTCCGGGCCGCGCTGATTACATTCACCGAGTGGCAGAACTACTTGATGGTGAAGTAAAAGGTCAGTACGCGCACCAAAAAGTGAAAGCGTTGGACATTGGCGTGGGAGCAAACTGTATTTATCCGATTGTTGGTGTAACAAAATACGGTTGGCACTATACGGGCAGCGATGTCGATCCAAAATCCATCCAATCGGCTCAAACGATCGTAGAGCACAATCGTGTTTTGACGGGAAAAATTGCACTGGTACAGCAATACAATGATGCCAATATTTATCGAGGTATCATTCAACCGAATGATCGTTATGATGTGACGACATGTAATCCGCCATTCCACCGTTCGGCGGAAGATGCCGCTATGGGCAGCCAGCGTAAAATCGATAATCTAAAAGCAAACCAGCGCAAGAAAGGGCTAAAACCTCAAACCGCACAAGTAAAGACAAGTAAACCTGCGTTGAATTTTGGCGGTCAAAACGCTGAATTGTGGTGTGAAGGCGGAGAAGCGGCGTTTATCCGAAAAATGGCGAATGAAAGCCAAGCTTTTGCCGCGCAGGTCTTGTGGTTTACAACACTTATATCCAAAAAAGACAACGTTCGCCCGATGCGTAAGCAGCTTGAAAAATTGGGTGTGAAAGCCGTTCGTGTGGTTGAAATGAGTCAAGGGCAGAAAGTGAGCCGCTTTGTAGCTTGGTCATACATGGATAAGCAACAGCGCAGAGCATGGATTGAACTCAAGTAACGTTGACCGTTTCACACTGAACAATAAAGTAGGAAGCCCGCTGATATCAGCGGGCTTCTATTTTGGGAGATCTAAAACTTAATGATGGGCTCACAATCTAGTGAACTGAGAGAGACAAAAGTATCTGTTTTGGCATAGTACAAGCCACAGGTTTCACCTCTTATCTGCAACGTATATTGGTCTGGAAGATCCGCATAGCTGCCATCCAACAGTTGATTGTTGTTCCCTTTTACTCGTCCTTTTTCAATCAACAAATGCGGTAAGGATTCAAATACGTTATTTGCGATTCTAGGTGCTGGTGTCCCTTGGATTTCTGCGATCGCGTTTTGAATCTCTATGACTGTTTCCGGAGAGTTCTTTTTACTCAATGCTTCAACGGGTTCTTGTGACATAGCTTGGCATCCTATCAAAGAAATCGAAGTGCCTAAGAAAAGCGCAACCCGAATCAGCATTCGTAAAAAGTTAGTTGATCTCAACATGAATTGCCTCTGTTCGTAGCGGAGAGCGAAGATCGCTTAACTCCGGAGATGAAATGTTACGCGGCATGGCGTTGAAACTTGAAGGGGATACTGGCGGACAGGTTCCAGTTTCCATGTAGTTTAGTGCCGCAGAAAGCATACCTTCAGATGGATCGCCTAATGGTTTTGTTAGGTCGTCATTGACCCAGCAACCTTCCACTCTATTGTCTAAGCCTAGCTCGGTATTGATTTGGCTCTTTGGAGTAGGAATAAAACCATCAGCGAAGTCGCCAAATTTTTTCTCGTTCGCCGACTTGAACTGAATAGTGTAGTACATAGTGCCGCAGTTTTGTTCTGGTGAGAACCCGTACGGTTTACCTGTGGTTGTTGAACCTATTTGGATAACCTCCACATCAATGCCGCGCAAAGCGTTGATTAGCAGTTCACTTGAGGAAGCCGTGCCTCCTGAAGTCAGCACATATACGCGCTTTTTGTTCAGTGTCGGAAGCACTTGATCCGAATATTTCTGTGCTGCCCAGTCTATTGCTAGATTCGTAAAGCGATAGATGTTATCCCCATCTTTAATGGTACGCATCACTTTGTCATTATGAATCAACTCACTGAAGACTCGGTTCTGACCAGCACCGCTTAGCATGTAGCCTACTTGCGAGGACTGAAGGACTAAGCCACCGCCGTTGTAACGTAAATCAACGACGATCTCGTCAACATTCTCTGCTGAGAGCGTACTGAACGCCTCAATAAGCGGGGCTTGAGCGCTTGGTTCAAAGGAGTTGTATTGCAGATAGCCGATCCGCATACCATTTTGTGTAATCACTTTGGCATTTTTAACTGGAGAGGTCATGACATCAGAGGCGGTAAGCGTCACGGTTTTCTCTAGACCGCCAACACTCTCAAATGTGAAGGTGTAATCTTGATTGATGTCAGGGTTAAAGAGCGTTTTATTAATAAAATCAATGTCGGACTGACTACCGGTGTTAACCACATCAATATTATTGATTTTCAGAAGCTTATCACCACGAGCAATGCCGCTTCTATCAGCTGGCGAGGCTTCTTCAGTGTAGGAAATACGAACGTCTCGAGGTTGTACGCCACGTAGGAATGCCCAGTTAAAACCAAATCCAGCAACTAAACCGGATTGCGATGATTTCATATCATCCTCATAAGGGACGGTAAAATGGAAGCGATCTTTTGGTTTACCCGTCGCGGTAGTAGCAGAGGTGACCAGCGTATTGAAGTAATCAGTAACAGTTTTGTAGTTTGCTGGATTATTATCAGGAACCTCGTCATACCATAGATACGTTTCGTTAGTAAAAGCTCTTAAAAAGAGTTTTTCGTGTAATGCAGAGCCCAATTTATCTGGATAGGCGGCATAGTTGTCATATGGGTCCAGTCCGACGCGGGGCGTTTCACATTGGTTGATAAACGTTTTCGACGGTTGGCTAAAATCATGAACTTTCCACGTTGGACCGTTTGCACTGCTAGTGGACGGAGTAGGTGATGAGCTATCACCGCCACCACCGCCACAGCCTTGTAATAATGCGAGAGTGACTGCCGTTGCTAAAGAATACTTAAATTTCACTTTTCTATGTCCTTATAAATAATAGAATTATAATTATGTGTTTTGCTTTTGTTTTTATTAGCTAGGTGAATGTATTAATTTAATTTGTTCGTCTGCAAATTTATAGTTAAATAGTGTGAGGTAAATAACGTAAAAAAGTTGTCTTTTATACTTAAGCTAAATTAGTCATTACTTAAGTTTTCTGTCTATTTCAAAAGAGCTAACAAGACAATTAATAAGTGTGAAATTAAGACAAGTTCTTAGTTGACTAAGCGACGCTTGCTAAATAAAAAATCAGAATTAGATTCAGGAAACGCTTTGAATCAATAGTTTGGTAGGGATATATGATGTTATCTCGGGGGTGTTTGATTTATTTATCTGATGCTTTAACTTAATTTAGTGAGTTGAGCGACGTGCTTTAATAAGCTTCCGTCAATGTTAGGTAAATCATCAGCGAAAAATATCTGAGCACCGGGAGTGCAGCGCATTAATATATTTGTTAGTTCACCTTCATTGTTGGAAGTGTTAACTGCGTTAAGTTTCGCTAATTTATTACAAAGCTCGTCCTCTATTTGCACTTTCTGCTCTTCGGTGAGCCTAATGCGACCTATACATACGCCTGGGTTGATATCATGAGAAAGCGAATCTTGTTGAAATCGCTCTTTGAATAAGGTGTCTAATGCCGTACCTTCTTCCATAATAAATCGACGACCAGAACGGTAAAACAAGCCGTCTCCGAAGTTTTCGACATATCCTAGAATTTCCGCGATACGCAAATAGAATCGTAAGCTTGTATCAGAAAGTCCGTAAGTTTGGGCTATCTCTTGCGGTTTAATATCACGAGAAGTCAGCATATAAATAAAATCAAGTAAATAAGGATGCTCAACGAAAAGGGCGCTCTCTTCATCTGTTAGCATTTGCTCGTTTTGGTGCTGAAGCTCGTTGGCTAAGGTTGCGAGTTCGATGAGATCGGTATTCAGGTAGTTCAGATAAATAAGTACTTTATCCAAACCTAAAGCTGGATTATGTAGGTGGCGTTTAATACTAGATAAAGGGATGCCACTTTTCTCTGACAAGGAATTGTAGCAAAGCCCTTCTTCTTTAATCTTTTGTCGTAGCGCTGCAAGTAAAAACTTTGGTCCAACATTCATCCTTGAATATCACCTTATTCGTTATTCCGTTTACTGGCTGATATTTTGCCTTTCAAGCAGCAGGTTTCGAATCGCTGTGCCTGCTTCTAGAATGTGCTTTTTCAGTAGGTACTTGGCGCCTTCGATATCGCGATTTTGGCACATTTCAAACAAGCTTAAGTGCTCTTCTTCTGCCTTTTTAATGCCTGTAGTAAACAATAGCTGCATGCGTATGTATCGGTCACACTTTGTGTTCAGGTTGTAAATGACGTCCATAGTTTCAGGCATGTTGGCTGGCGCATATAGGGCTTTGTGGAACTCGTAGTTGTAGTTGCTCCATTCTTCTACTTCGTCGCCACTGTTCACTACTGACTCGAAACGTTCGCGAACTTCGCGCGCGCGTTCAAGGTCAGCGTCTGTCATATTTTGAATCGCGCGCTCTAAAATGTGGCATTCCACGACAGCGCGCAGTTCAAATAGCTCATTGATTTTCTCTGGAGATAGCTCAGTGACCGTCGCACCTTTGTGAGGTTCAAAGCTAACGAGTCCTTGTGCTTCCAATTGAACTAACGCTTCACGCACAGGAATTCGGCTAACATTAAACTCTTTTGCTAACGCATCTTGACGTAAAGGTTGACCAGTTTTTAACTCGCCCTTCAAGATCTGAGTTCGAATTGCTTCCTCAACGAGCTGAGTACGCGTTTTAAAAACAGGTTTCTGTGACATTGAAGTCTCCCGTGAAATTAATATTGTATCCAATCCATTTTACTTTAGTAGTTTATTGTTTTTCTGGCACAAACCAACTAGGAAAGAAGGTTTTGAGAAGTAGAGTGAAATAAAAGGCATCAGTTGATGCCTTTTTGAGCCATTTGGTGATTTTATTGGGACACACTGCCATCTATGGCGCGTTGAATACCCAGTGGGTTCGACGCTTTTAATGAATCCGGCAATAAAGATTCTGGTAAAGCTTGATAAGCGACGGGACGCAACCAACGATGAATAGCCTCTGCCCCGACAGATGTTGAGGCAGAATTGGTTGAAGCCGGATAGGGTCCACCATGAACCATAGCGTAACCAACCTCGACGCCAGTTGGCCAACCGTTGAATACAAGGCGTCCGGCGATTTCTTCCAAACTTGGAAGCAGTTGCTTGGCTTGTTCTTCGTCTTCAGCGGTAGCGTGAAGGGTTGCGGTGAGCGAGCCAGTCAGTGAATCACTCAGTTTCAACATGTCATCGAAATCTTCACAGATTACGATCAACGATTGAGGACCGAATATTTCTTCTTCCCATTGCGGGTTTTTACGCCAGTTTTTACTGTCCGTCACGAACAGTGCTGGTGCGACATTGGTCACTTCTGCTTGTTCAGAACGAGTTACGTTAATGCCTGTTTCGGAAGCTCGCTTATCCACTTCGGATTCATACGTTTCTCGGATTCCTTGCGTTAGCAAAGTGGCCGTTGATTGTTGTCGAATTAACCCTTGAGCGATTTCGATAAAGGCTTGCGTTTCTGGGCTATTCAAGACAAATACAACGCCTGGTTTTGTACAAAATTGTCCACAGCCCAAAGTCATAGAAGCCACAAACTCTTCAGCCAATGAGGCGTTTGCTCGTATGGCTGAAGGGAGAATAAATGTTGGATTAATCGCCCCTAGTTCACCATAGAAGGGGATTGGCTCTGGTCTTTGCTGAGCTAGATTGAACAGCGCACGGCCACCACCGACGGAACCTGTAAACCCAACCCCTTTAATTTTTGGATGGGTAACGAGTGCTTGGCCAAGTGCGCGTTTGTTGCCTTGTAATAGCGTGAAGATGGCTTGCGGTAAGCACTCTTTCTCAAGTGCAGCCTCAATACACTCTGCAACAAGTTGACTGGTGCCAGGGTGGGCGGTATGGCCTTTTACAATCACAGGACAGCCAGCTGCCAGTGCCGAAGCCGTATCACCACCTGCCGTAGAAAATGCGAGCGGAAAATTAGACGCACCAAACACGGCGACAGGGCCAATTGCGATTTGCTGACGACGAATATCTGGTTTCGGCAGTGGTTGACGGTCTGGGTTTGGCGTATCGAAAATTGCTTGATGGTGATTACCCGAGCTCACAACCTCGGCAAATAGTCTTAATTGGCTCGCTGTACGTCCTATTTCACCGCTTAAACGTGCTTCGGGAAGGGCAGTTTCTAAATGAGCACGAGCAACGATTTCTTCACTCTTCACTTCCAATTCAGAGGCGATAGAGCAAAGTAAGCTCGCTCGCTTTGCATTGCTTAGTTGGCGAAACTCACGCGCAACGTTTTGGGCGGCTGAGGCGGCTTGATTAACTTCTTGCTCTCCATGTACCGTAAACGCAATAGGTAGAGGCTCACCAGTAAAGGCGTTGACTGCGTAAAAAGTGGTTGGTTCTTGTGGGTTCATCATTCTTCCTTACTATCCTTATTACTTCACTTCAAATCCGTACGCATATGGGTCTTCATCGTCTACCCATATTGTGTTGTGACCGTATACTTGTGCCCATCCTTCAATACTTGGCAAAATAGCGGCTTTGCCATTCACTTCGGTAATGCCTTCTATACGTCCTTGAAATAGGCTGCCGATGATACTTTCGTGAATAAAGTCTTCTCCTTGATTGAGTTTGCCTCTTGCATGCCATTGCGCCATGCGTGCACTAGTACCCGTACCACATGGCGAGCGATCCAACGCTTTGTCGCCGTAAAACACAGCATTTCGAGCGGTGGCGTTTTCTTGAGTGGGCTCTCCGGTCCATAGCACGTGAGAAACACCGCATACTGTTGGATCTTCTGGATGTACGCACTCAACCGCTCGAGATACCGCTTCGCGAACTTTTGGTGAAAGCATCAAAATTTCATCTGGAGAGTAGTGTTCAAGTCCGGCATAGTTTTCTTGAGGATCGACGATTACGTAATAGTTTCCGCCATAAGCAACATCGACAGTGAGCTCACCTAAGCCCTCTATGTCCACGGTTACGTCTTGGTGGGCAAGGTAAGCTGGTACGTTAAATATCCTCACTGACGTGACCTTGTCACCTTTTGTTTGGTAGTGCACTTCGATTTGTCCTGCTGGGACATCAAGTATCAAACGGCCTTCTTTTTTGGGAGTGATAAGGCGATTCTCGATAGCGGTAGTGACGGTTCCAATGGTGCCGTGGCCACACATTGGTAAGCAGCCACTGGTTTCAATAAACAGAATTGAAGCGTCTGCGTTATCGCTGCAAGGAGGCAAGACAACTGACCCCGACATCATTGAGTGTCCGCGAGGCTCAAACATGAGTGCCTGACGAATCCAATCATAATGCTCAAGAAAGTATTGGCGCTTTTCGCTCATGGTATTGCCTTCGAGTGGAGGCACACCGCCTGCGACCAGCCTAACTGGGTTGCCGCAGGTGTGGGCATCAATACAGAAAAAAGTTCCTTGTCTCATTTTTCGCTCCTTGCTGAAAAAATGGTTGAATTAAACAATAGTGATGTTAACGTAATGTAAAATATATTGTATACAATCTACGTTTTCAAGTGTGACTCGGAGCATATTTATGTTGGTCAAGGATGAAACAAAAAAGGAAAGGATCGCCGTGATAGGTGCGGGGATTATTGGCTTATCAATTGGATTGAAGTTGCAGCAGCAAGGTTATCAAGTCACAATTTTTGATCCCAATGGCGTGGGGAATGGATGCTCTAAGGGAAATGCAGGTCATATCGCGACTGAGCAAATCTACCCTCTTGCAACGCCAGCGCTGCTTCCACAATTACCTAAAATGCTGCTAGATCCCAAAAGTCCGGTTTCGATCCGTTGGCAAGATATTCCAAGCACTATCGGGTGGATGATTCGTTTTCTATTACAAACAAAGCCATCAGCCGCGGAGCAGGCAAAAAACGCGATTAAAACTCTTAACGAGCGGTCAGTGGCAAGTTGGCGTGGCGTGCTTGATTCAATCGGAAAAGCGCATCTAATAAAAATGAATGGTTCATTGCTCACTTTTGAAAACGAGAAACTGTTTAAAGACTACCAAAGTACGCTTAACTCACTGGCCAAAAACGGTGTGGCGTATCAAGTTTGGACGCAAGAGGCGATTCGAAAGCGGATACCTGATCTCAGCCATAAGGTTCGTGTCGGCGTCTTTTTTCCCGATACAGGACATACGCTAGACCCTTATCAGATCTGTGTTGAGCTAAGTGAAGCTTTTGAAGCTCTTGGCGGTAAGATTTTACAAAAAGGTGTATCTGCGTTGGAGAAAAATGGTGATGTGTTGGTTGAGTCTCAAACACATTCATTTGACCGAATCATTGTTGCCGCTGGTGTACATTCTAAGCCTTTGATATGGCAGCTAACCGGAGTCAAAGTGCCTATTCAAGCCGAGCGTGGTTATCACCTAATGGTGGATGACAAGCGTGATGTACTGCCATTTCCTATTAGCTCTGCCAATAGAAAATTCATCATGACTCCGATGTCTGGCGGGCTACGCTTGGCAGGCACTGTTGAGTATGCCGATGTAGAATCACCACCCAATATGAAACGTTCAGAAATGCTTTTTCAGTTAGGTGATGAGATGTTTGAATCGGAGTTAAATCCACTCAAGCAAGGAGAAAAGTGGATGGGTAATCGGCCTTCAACAGTCGACTCGTTACCGGTTATTGATAGCATTTGGGATGGAAATGTATTACTGGCATTTGGCCACCAACACCTTGGATTAACTCAAGCGGCGATTACGGCAGATCTCCTTTTAGAGCTTATCGAAGGAAAGCCGACATCGATTGATCTATCACCTTTTTCATTACAACGATTCGCCTGAAAAATTTAATATTAAATATTGTATAAAATATATTAAATGCTAATGTTAACTTAATTTTAACAAAAATGGTGTCCAACAGCCGTACTCGGATGCCTCCAGAAAAACAACCAAAAGGAGTAAAACATGTCACGAATGACCAAAGCACCATTGGCGCTGTTGATTTCAGGAATGCTGTTGGGGGCCTCTGCTTATGCTGAAGACAAATTGACGGTCGTATCTTGGGGTGGTGCATTCACCAAGAGCCAAGTGGAGGCATATCATAAGCCTTTCATTAAAAGAACAGGTGTTGAGATCGTATCCGAGGATTTCAGCGGCGGATTAGCTGAAATTAAAGCACAGGTGGAAGCGAACAACGTGCGCTGGGATTTGGTTTCTCTCGACAAGCCAGACATTGTTCGTGGTTGCGCCGAAGGGTTACTAGAACCAGTGAACCCAAGTATTTTGCCTCCGGGCGCAGATGGAACACCAGCACAAGAGGATTTTATTGATGGTGCGATTCACGAGTGCGCAATCAATACCATCGTAGTGTCCACTGTATTAGCGGTGAACGAAGACGCGTTTAAAGGTAAGGCTTTGCCAAGCAAGTTGACCGATCTTTTTGACCTAAAAACTTTTCCAGGTCGACGTGCATTGCAAAAACAACCTCAGGGCAATCTTGAGTGGGCACTATTGGCTGATGGTGTAAAGCCAGAAGAGGTCTACAGCCTGCTCGAAACCGAAGCGGGGCGTGAGCGTGCTTTTGCTAAGTTGGATACGATCAAATCAGAAGTACTGTGGTGGACAACAGGTGCCCAGCCACCTCAAATGCTTGCAGACAAAGAAGTGGTGATCGCCTCGGCGTTTAACGGCCGAATCCACAATGCCCGTAAGGATGAAGGTCAACCATTTCGGATTATATGGGACCGTCAAATGGGTTACATGAATGGATGGGCGATACCTAAAGGGAGTGAGAACACAAAGCTTGCATTGGACTTCATTGCTTTTTCTTCAGGAACAAAACCATTAGCTGATCAAGCTAAGTACGTTGCCTATGGGCCTACGCGTAAGTCGTCTTCGGCGGAGGTGAACCCAGACATTTTAGCGAACCTTCCTACCGCACCTCAAAACTTCCAAACCGCCTTCCTGATTAACGATGAATGGTGGTCAGACTACGCGGATGAACTCAATGAAGAGTTCAATACCTGGCTGCTTAACTAGGCGTTAATTTGTGTATGGGGTCGAGTTTTCATCCATAAGCGAGGTTCCGTACTTTCCTCAACTGTATTTATGTTTTCGGAGAAATGATGAAAGTCATCGAAGCACAGCAAGTCGCGCAATGTTTAACAATGAAGTCTCTTATTGAAACGATGCGTGAAATGTACTCGCGGCCAGCAACAATACCTCAACGCCGAGTCATGCCCTTAGAAGAGGGAGAATACGAGGCGTTTGCGCTACTTCCAGCTTGGAACCAGGAGTTGATTGCGGTGAAAGCCTTTACGTATTTCCCGCATAACCCTGAGCAAGGCAAAGATACGCTTGCATCTAAGCTGCTTGTTTTTAGACGAAACGATGGTGAGCCGCTCGCACTCGTGGACGGTAAAGTTTTAACGTTTTGGCGCACCGCCGCAGCTTCTGCGTTGGCAGCGGACTATTTGGCGCGTCCCGATGCTGATCGTCTGTTGATCTGCGGAACGAGCAATCTTGCGCCTTATTTTGCGTGGGCATACGCTGCGGTTCGCCCACTTAAGCAGGTTTATATTTGGGGGCGTAACTCAGATAAAGCCGAGGCGACGGTAGATGCCATTGTGTCATCTTCAGAGTATCAGTCGCTTCCTGATGAGCGTCGGTTTCGCGTTTCAGTCGTAGAAAAAGTGGACCACGTTATCAAACACGTTGACATCATCAGCTGTATTACTGCATCAGCAGAGCCTTTGTTTAATGGCGCAGACGTGCAGCCGGGCACCCATATTGATTTGGTCGGTAATCATGACTTGGACAAGCGTGAATGTGACTCCGAAGCAGTGCAACGAGCACAGGTGTATGTTGATAGCCGTATTAATGTATTAGCCGAAGCGGGCGATCTTCTCATTCCAATTCAAGAGGGCGTATTCACGTCAGACGATATCAAAGGGGAATTACCGCAGCTTTGCGCCCAACAAATCTCAGGACGTCAAAACGATGAGGTCATTACTTTATACAAATCAGTTGGCAGTGCTTTGGCTGATTTGGCCGCTGTAAAGGCGGTGTTGTTAGAAAATGGCATAGATAGCCATGTCTGAGCATTTTCGCTCGTTCATTTAAATTGCATACAATATACATATAAGGAAAGTAGTTCATGAAAATTGATTGGAAAGGTGTTTATCCGGCGGTCAGTACGCAATTTCGTCAAGATCAGTCAATTGACTTAGACGCAACGCAAACCGTTATAGACAACCAGATTAAAGATGGTGTGAATGGCATTATCTGCTTGGGTACTGTCGGTGAGAACTGCGCGTTGTACCCGGAGGAGAAACGCCAGGTTTTGCAAGCGGCAAAAGAAGTCGTAAATGGCCGTGTGCCTTTGATTGCTGGTACAGCAGAGTCTATTACCACAGCAGCTGTTGATTACATGCAGGATGCGTACAAAATTGGTATCGATGGTTGTATGGTGATGCCTGCCATGGTTTACCGCACGTCTGAGAGCGAAACGTTCGAATATTACCGCACGCTAGCAGAAGCAACGCCAGAAATGCCAATCATGATTTACAACAACCCGGTTGCTTATGGTGTCGATGTAAACCTCGATATCATGGCGAAACTGGCTGAGTTTGAAAGTATTGTAGCTATCAAAGAGTCGACCACTGATACTCGTCGTATCACCGAGCTTTACAATAAATTTGATGACCGCTTTACCGTGTTCAGTGGTGTTGATGACATCGCTCTTGAATCATTGATGCTAGGTGCGACCGGCTGGATTTCTGGTTTAACCAACGCATTCCCAGAAGAGTCCGTTGCGATTTATAAACTGGCAAGCCAAGGTCGTTATGCTGAAGCGTTAGAGATCTACCGTTGGTTCTTACCCCTACTGCGTTTAGACACCATTCCTACGCTGGTTCAGTGCATAAAATTGGCCGAGCAAGTCTGCGGACGTGGCTCTGAACAAGTTCGTGCGCCACGCCAACTCTTACAAGGTGAAGAGCGTCAACAAGTCATTCAAATGGTTGAACATGCGTTAGAAACCCGCTTAGACCTATCCAAATACAATCTGTAATTGTGCTGTTTAGTAGAGCGTTAACTGACGCTCTACTCATTCGTAATATTCAAAAAATGAGAAGAGGGAAGTCATGAGCACGGAAAACAAGGACTATGTCAGCTTTCAACACGTTAAGAAAACCTACGATGGCACGAATTTGGTGGTGAAAGACTTCAACTTAGATATTACTCCTGGAGAGTTCGTTACTATGTTGGGGCCGTCAGGATCGGGCAAGACCACTTGCTTGATGATGCTAGCAGGCTTTGAAACTGCGACCGGTGGAGACATTTATATCGATGGCGTTCCTGTCAATCATCTCGCGCCGCACAAGCGCGATATTGGTATGGTGTTTCAAAACTATGCGTTGTTTCCACATATGACCATTGCTGAGAATCTTGCGTTTCCTTTAAAGGTGCGAAAACTCGACAGTGACACGATTCAAAGCAAAGTTCAGAGTGTATTAGAAATGGTCGAGCTTGAGCATGTTGCGACTCGATACCCGAAGCAGTTATCAGGTGGTCAACAACAGCGTGTTGCGTTAGCGCGAGCATTAGTGTTTGAGCCTAAACTCGTGTTGATGGATGAACCACTAGGCGCGTTAGATAAGCAGCTGCGTGAGCAAATGCAGATGGAAATTAAACATTTGCATGAAAAGCTTGGCATTACCATTTTGTATGTGACGCACGATCAAGACGAAGCTCTCACTATGTCCGACCGTATTGCGGTTTTTAATCACGGCGAAGTGCAACAACTCGCGACACCAACCGAGCTTTATGAATCTCCGAGTAATACGTTTGTTGCGCAGTTTATCGGAGAAAACAACCAACTCTCAGGTTTAGTCAAAGAGTGGAACGGAAAGTATTGCCAAGTGCTCGTTGGGAAAGAGTTATTTACTGCGAAACCTGTCAGAGTCTCTGAGCAAGGGCAGAGAACAACACTTTCCATTCGACCAGAAAAGATTGTTATTCAACCAGAGAAAGCGTCTTGTGAGAACCAAGTCTCGGGCGTCCTACGAGAATTGATTTATCACGGTGATCATTATCGTCTGGTCGTCGAAGTAGAGAGCGTTGGTCACTTCATCGTTAAAGTACCTAACGATAATCGTAAACACTTGCAGTTAACGCCTGGCTCAATTTGTCGTATTGGTTGGCAAAGTGACGATTGCCATGCTCTTGATGGGACACAAACTCAAAGTAGCGAGGTAGCAGCATGAGTCGAGAGCTAACCGCATTAGATTCTGTATTGGAAATCGAACGCCAAGTTCATCAGCAAGAAACCAATCTGAAAGCGCAGTTGCAAAAGGCCGAGCGCCGAAAAAAGCTTCGCTCCATTATGCTCACAACGCCATTAGTGTGTTTTATTCTGCTTACGTTTGCTTTTCCTATCCTCGACATGCTTTATCGAAGCGTGGATAACCGAGAAATATCCCTGTCACTCCCACAAACTATTCAAGCTTTAGAAAGTTGGGATTATCAAGGTCAGCCTCATCAAGAAGTCATTGAGGCATTCTCTGTTGAGGTACTTGCGCTTTATCAAAGCAAAGAGCTACCGAAAATAGCCAACCGGATGAATATTGAAGAGTCTGGTATGCGCAGTTTACTCATGAAAACCGGCAGAAAGTTGTCTCGGTTGACGTCGCTGCCGATCTCGGTGACACAGCTAGCTAAGCTGGATAAGCGTTGGGCTAATCCTAAATATTGGGCCGCGTTTAAGAATCTTAGTGGCGCATTAACATTCAGTCATTATCTTGCAGCGCTAGACTTGCAAGTGAATGAGTTTGGAGACATTGAACCCCAACCAGAAAAACGCCAAATATACGTCGACCTTTTCTTTAAAACTTTTTGGATGTCTATTTCAATCACCTTAATTTGTTTGGTGATGGCGTACCCCGTTGCTTACCTGCTTGCCAATTTACCTGATAAGCGCGCGAACTTACTTTTAATTATTGTGCTGCTGCCATTTTGGACATCATTGTTAGTCAGAACCACGTCTTGGATTGTTCTGCTGCAAAACCAAGGGGTCATTAATGATCTCCTTATTTGGTCGGGTTTTACTTCTGAGCGAATTCAGATGATTCACAATACCTTCGGAACGGTGGTGTCTATGGTTCACATTCTGTTGCCGTTTATGATCCTGCCTCTGTATAGCGTAATGAAAGGAATTAGCCCAACTTATTTCCGTGCCGCTCGTTCTCTAGGCGCGACGCCTTTCATTGCGTTCATCAAAGTTTATATGCCGCTTACGTTACCGGGTATAGGTGCGGGGGCCTTGCTTACTTTCATTCTTTCTATTGGCTTCTACATTACGCCCGCTTTGGTTGGTGGAAGAAGCGGACAGATGATCTCCAATATGATTGCCTATCATATGCAGACATCACTGAACTGGGGGATGGCTGGCGCATTGGGTGGACTGCTTTTGTTCGTTGTACTGGTTCTGTTTTATATGTTCAACCGTGTGCTTGGCATTAACAACCTTAAGGTAGGGGGATAACCATGGCATTACCAAACTATGCATCAAAAGTAGAGCGAGTTGCTTACGCAGGTTACTTAGCTTTTTGTGGGGTGGTGCTGTTCTTTTTAATCGCTCCAATTCTGACCATCATCCCGTTATCGCTTAATGCAACGCCTTACTTTACTTTTACCGAGGGGATGTTAAACCTTGACTCGGCAGCGTATTCTACTCGCTGGTATCAAGAAATGTTTACTAGTGATCAGTGGCTGTTGGCGCTGAAAAACAGCACGTTTATTGCTTTTATGGCGACACTCGTTGCAACAGGGCTAGGAACTCTGGCGGCGTTGGGTTTAGCAAGTAGTAATTTGCCTTTTCGCAATACGATTATGGCGCTGTTGATCTCACCCATGATCGTACCAGTCATTATCTCTGCTGCTGCGATGTACTTTTTCTACACACGCTTTGGCTTATCACAAACTTATTTAGGCATCATTTTGGCACACGCTGCGTTAGGTACGCCTTTTGTCGTCATTACCGTTACTGCGACGTTAAGCGGCTTTGACCATAGCTTGATAAAAGCGGCGGCTAGCTTAGGCGCAAACCCTGTTTATACTTTCAGACACATTACCT
Source organism: Vibrio sp. 947 (assembly GCF_033339115.1). Lineage (NCBI taxonomy): Bacteria > Pseudomonadati > Pseudomonadota > Gammaproteobacteria > Vibrionales > Vibrionaceae > Vibrio > Vibrio sp. 947. The sequence goes on from NZ_JAWOTX010000002.1 coordinate 394,509, forward strand.
TTCCGCTGATTCGTCCGGGGATGATATCTGGCGGCTTGTTTGCTTTTGGCACCTCGTTCGACGAGGTTGTGGTGGCGTTATTCCTGACTGGGGCAGAACAAAAAACCGTTCCGAGGCAGATGTGGTCAGGAATTCGAGAGCAAATTAGTCCGACCATATTGGCGGTCGCTACGTTGTTGATTTTTATGTCGGTGTGTTTGCTCGTGACATTAGAAGTTTTGCGTAGACGTAATGTACGCATTCGAGGCATTCAAGAGTAACCAAACTTTTTCTTTGTTGGTCACTTTGCACTTTTGTTTAGGGGCACCTCAATTTTTGACCAAATGCGCCTCATTGTAGGCGCTTGTCTTTTTTGTGTATCTTCAGCGATGACTGACATATCACTCTGGTAGCTTAATGCCAGCTTGCTCGAAACGTGCCAAAGGCGACTTGTTTGATCGCTGATACCAACTAGCTGGCATGTTTGATTTAAGTCGCGCTTTTTCTTCCTTGCTAATCACAACATAATGCAAAAACGTATCAAGTGTGGTTCCCATCACGTCGAATGTCATTTCCCCATCTTTGCTGATGGCTTTCAATAACCCAGCGACGGTTTCCTCAGAAATTAACGGTTCAACCACCGCGTTTTTTCGCTCTTTTATTGACGTTGAAGCGGGCAGGTTTGCACGTGCCGTCTCCCAGCAAACTTTGTTGGTTTTACTGATAAGGTTGTGCTTGTAGCAGTAGTAACTGAATAAAAAGCGTGGCAGGTTTTGCCAGCGTTCGGCTTGGACTTCTAACCAAAGGTGTTGTAGCTCAATATCAGCGTCGGTCATAAATATTATGGAAGATTATTAAAGTAGTGGCATTCTAACGTTTCATCAGCGATGCCGTCTATGATTCGGTTACTTCCCATCTTTATGTTGACACTTTGATTTTCAATGAAACAGTGACTTCTTATTACTGTAAATAGTGAGTGATTTGTCCAGTTTCTGACATTAGTGTTTGACTTGGGTAGTAGAGTGTGGGCGTTTTTTGTTTTGAAGCGTCAATATACATCATCACATACTTACGTCTTACTCTTTCTGAAATAAATACTTTTATCAAAGTAACTGTGTGATTTTCATTCAAATAGTATGTGTTTCATGGTGATGAAAATTCTGTTTATTGCGCTACAATCGAGTGTCGTTCGTAGAATGTAGCCTAATGACGAAAACCTTGCGTCTTCTATCTGGCTTTTTGTGTGCTACTTTTTAATAAGTATCTTTTGGGTGGGTTTTTATGTTTGGAGTTAAAAGAAATGCTGCTATCTCTGGCTTGTACCAAGCGAGTGAACTTAAAGCAAAGCTGTTCTCCAAGGATTTGGAAATCTTAAGACTTAGAGCTGAAACTGAGTTTAATAAAGTGCTTGATGAGCTACTAAGAATTAAAGATAACAATTCAAGGCTTCGTGAAAGTGGGCTTATTGATAAGCTTGAGCAAGAGAAGTCTAAATGGAACAGTGATCAGCTCAAAGACATCGAGCAACGTATAAGTAATGTCGAGTTCTGTATTAAGGATTGTGCTTTATATGTCAGCAACATTGAGTCCCAATTCGCTGAGGATAGCGATTTAGGATATGGTGAATTGAGCAGTCGTTCCCTTGAAGACGAGTTGGAAACACTATCTTTTAGTAAGATCCTTAATGCATCTGCGCATGAGTACTTTTATAACTCTAAAGAGTATGAAATGTACCTTGAAAACACACCAAATACCGAATTTTTGCACGCGTTAAAAGAGCAAATTACCGCACTCTTCGACCACAAAGCAGCCTAGAGCCTACAAAAGTATTAGCCCATTGTCCGATTCCTTCTTTAGGGGCTTTGATTCGCGAATTTTTATCGACCCACTTTGGAGTATACCTAGCCATTTAACGTGCTGGGTATACTCGTATAACTAAACGTTTCTTCTCTAGCTCATCTCTATTTTTTAACAAATACGAATTTTTAAAGTTCACTCCGTGTTCCTTCTAGTACCAAAAACTGATACCGCCACATCTAGTTGTTAACAAAATGTTTCTTCTTGTCTTGCGAGTAGATTATATGGAGATGCTCTTGCAGTAATAAGGGCAGTGGCGATGCAAAAGACGTAATGCATCTAAGGAAAACTCAATATAGAAGAAATTAGATGGAACTGAAGACTTTGAGTGTCGCGATTGCGACAACATTAACCAGCACTGGCGTATTTGCGTTAAGCGAGCCAGTTTCTCAAGTTACAGAGCAACATGCACATTCGGCTCATACACACGGTGTTGAATCCAATCGAGTTGAATACCAACCAACCGCAACTCTCCCTATTCAGCCCTCCAAGGCAACTCGAGTACAGTCACTTGAAAGCCTTGATGAGTCGAGCACTGCTTGTGATTTGGAAGCATTGGTTACCGAAAGCAGTAACCAATTGATCAGCGAAATTTTAAGTCAGGGCGCGACGTGCGTGAACCAGTTATTCTCTGCTGAAAGTCGGATTCAGGAGTCGGTATTTAGCTCCGATCATATGTACAACATTGCGAAGCGCACTACGACATTGGCGAAGGGGTATACAGGTGGCGGGAGCGATGAACTCGAAACGTTTTTCTTATACTTGCGCGCGGGTTATTACGCCGAGTTTTACAATGACAACATCTCATTTATTGAATGGGTTACCCCAGCGGTGAAAGAATCCGTGGATGCGTTTGTTAATAACGCAAACTTCTATGAGAACAGCGACCGTCACGGCAAAGTGCTTAGTGAAGTCATCATCACTATGGATAGTGCGGGCTTGCAGCACGCGTACTTACCGCAAGTGACCCAGTGGCTTACACGTTGGAATGATCAATACGCCCAGCACTGGTATATGCGCAATGCAGTTAACGGTGTTTTCACTATTTTGTTTGGTGGGCAGTGGAACGAGCAATTTGTGCAAATAATTGGCAACCAAACGGACCTTGCCAAAGCTTTAGGCGATTTTGCTCTGAGGGCATCATCAATCGGTGCTGAAGATGAGTTCATGGCCGCGAATGCGGGGCGAGAGCTCGGGCGTTTGACCAAGTATACGGGTAACGCGAGTTCTGTTGTGAAGAGTCAGCTGAGTCGAATCTTTGAACAGTATGAAATGTATGGTCGGGGTGACGCGGTTTGGCTTGCGGCGGCGGACACTGCCTCATATTACGCAGATTGTAGTGAGTTCGGAATTTGTAATTTCGAAACTGAGCTAAAAGGCTTAGTGCTATCGCAAACTTATACTTGTAGCCCGACAATCCGAATTTTGTCTCAGAATATGACGCAAGAGCAACACGCGGCCGCATGTTCTAAAATGGGTTACGAAGAGGGTTACTTTCATCAGTCATTAGAAACTGGTGAACAGCCAGTAAAAGATGACCACAATACTCAGCTCCAAGTCAATATCTTCGATTCAAGCACCGATTATGGTAAGTACGCAGGGCCAATTTTCGATATTAGTACTGACAATGGCGGTATGTACTTGGAAGGCGATCCTTCCCAGCCGGGGAGTATTCCCAACTTTATTGCTTATGAAGCCTCTTATGCGAACGCGGATCACTTTGTCTGGAACTTAGAGCACGAATACGTGCATTACTTAGATGGTCGATTTGATCTCTATGGAGGGTTTAGTCATCCAACTGAAAAAATAGTGTGGTGGAGTGAAGGCATTGCAGAGTATGTCGCTCAAGAAAATGACAACCAAGCAGCACTTGAGACGATTTTAGACGGCTCGACATATACCTTAAGTGAGATTTTCGAGACTACTTATGATGGGTTTGATGTCGATCGAATTTATCGTTGGGGGTACTTAGCTGTACGTTTTATGTTTGAAAATCATAAAGATGACGTAAACCAAATGCTGGTGGAAACACGCCAAGGGAATTGGAGCAATTACAAAGCAACGATCACCCAATGGGCGAATTTATATCAAAGTGAGTTTGAGCAGTGGCAGCAAGCCCTTGTCTCAAATGGTGCACCTAATGCAGTCATAACCGCAAACAACAAGGGGAAAGTCGGTGAAAGCATTACATTTAGCAGTGAAAACAGTACAGACCCAAACGGGAAGATCGTCAGCGTCTTATGGGACTTCGGTGATGGCTCGACAAGTACACAAACCAAGCCGACGCACCAATATGGGAGTGAAGGGGAGTATTCGGTCAGTCTAAGTGTGACAGACAGTGAAGGCTTGACGGCAACCGCCACTCATAGTGTTGTTATCTCAACGTTGGGCGGTAATGACACATTGCCACAAGACTGCGCGGTGCAAAGTAAAGTAAGCGGTGGGCGCCTAACAGCAGGAGAGCCTGTTTGCTTGGCAAATCAACAAACCATTTGGCTGAGCGTGCCAGCGGTGAATGAGAGCTCAAATCTGGCGATAACGACGGGGAACGGTATGGGCAACCTAAAGCTTGAATACAGTAACTCTGGTTGGCCGGATGGTGCTAATCTTCACGGGTGGTCAGATAATATTGGTAATGGAGAGTGTATTACGTTGTCAAATCAGAGTAACTACTGGGGCTACGTTAAAGTCTCTGGTGACTTTGAGAATGCCGCCATCGTCGTTGATTTTGATGCTCAGAAGTGTCGTCAGTAGGGCATTTTAACTGCATCATTTTAATTTAATTGATCGCCTCGCTAACATTGCGGGGCGTTTTTGTTTTTCACGCCGTTATCTCTATAAAAAAACCAGCCCGAAGGCTGGCAAACAAGGAGTTTGAGATGAAAATGAAAACGTTATAAAGCTTGCTGATATCCTATTTCTCAATAAGTTGGGTTGTGCGTTGAAGCCAGTTTTTATCTTGCGTATCAAGAAAAGGGCTAAGTGCTTGATAGACTCGTGAATGGTAATGATTGAGCCAGTCTAGCTCTGCTTGATCTAGCATTGATAAATCAAGGGCGTTGGTCGCAATTGGAGCAAGAGTGATGGTCTCAAAACCGTAAAACGTGCCGAACTCATTTTGTTCTACTTCTACAACTTTAAGAATGTTCTCTATTCTTACCCCGTACTCACCTTCGCGATAAACGCCTGGCTCATTAGTAATGACCATACCCGGTTTTAGTTCAACCTCGTGGTGGCTTTGCGAGAAATTTTGTGGGCCTTCGTGAACATTCAAGCAAATGCCCACGCCGTGTCCAGTGCCGCACTTGTAATCAATACCATGTTGCCATAAGACGCCACGCGCCATGATATCAAGATTGGCACCCGTAGAGCCTTTCATGAATCGAGTCTGAGTCAGTCGGATGACCGCTTTGAGCACCAAGGTATAATCTTTGCGCTGCTTAATGGTCGGTGACCCGAAGTGGAAAGTACGGGTGATGTCTGTTGTCCCGCCAAGGTATTGGCCACCAGAATCGACGAGAAAGAAGTTGCTTTCATTGACTGCCGCATTGCTTTCTTCATCGGCGGCATAATGCATTTTTGCCCCGTGAGCTGCGAAGCCTGCGATAGTGCGGAAACTGTCACTCACATAATGTCGGGTTTGACGGCGATAGTGATTCAGTTGTGCCTCAGCAGACAATTCTGTAACGAGTCCGCTTGGAACTTGCTCTTCGAGCCAGTTCATAAACCTTACGATTGCCACACCATCATCTGTTAATGCCTGTTCTAGGCTAGTTAGCTCGGTCGCATTTTTTATGGCCTTCATTGCCGTTACAGGGCAAGCCATTGGCTTTAGATTCACATTCCCTTCAATCGAACTCACCAATAAGCTGTCTGTGTGGGTCGGGTTAAAAGCGAGCGATAATCCCTCACATTGCTGATTCAAATACTGACTTACGTAGTTGTAATGGCGAATGTGTACACTCTGATCGGTCAGCGCTCTTTCAACGTCTTGAGGCAGTTTGGCTTTATCAATAAACAGTGTCGCAAGTGATTGCTCTACGACTAGATAGGCTTCAGAAACTGGGCAGTAATTCGTATCACCACCTCGAATATTCATTGTCCACATGACATCATCTAGCGTTGACACTAATAAGCTATCTACTTGGTTCTCGGTTAACCAAGAACGGATTCTCGCTAACTTATTTTCAGTGTCAACGCCAGCAAAAGCGGTGGGGTGCTCGAATACGGGTGCACTTGGGCGAGGTGGTCTTTCAAGCCAAATCGGTGTGAGTAAATCCAGGTCGAGAATGATCTTAATGTTTTTCGCTTCAAAGGTTTGTTTGAGGCCTTGATAAAAAGCGTAACTGATGGCGCGCCCGTCAACCGCGATAATACTGTTTTCTGGTAGCGTGGTAGCCAGCCATTTGGCAACTGTCGGCGTTTCTGGTTGTTTGGCTTTAAACAGTTCAAGTCCTGTGCCGTGTAACTGTTCTTCAGCTTGAATATAGTAACGACCATCAGTCCACAGGCCACCACCTTGTTGGGTAATGACGACATCGCCTGCTGAGCCGGTAAAACCTGAAATCCAGCTTCGCGCTAACCAATGATCCGCTGAGTATTCACTGTTATGTGGGTCATTGTTGGTCACGATATATGCAGACACGTTGTGAAAGGACATTGCCTCACGCAATAACGTAAGGCGTTGGTTTACTGAGTTAGTATTGTTCATTAAATGGTTCCTAAAGTCATATTTGAGCAATAGATATGATGCTGCTCCGAGCCTGTTTTTATTGGGTTCTGTTGCCCGCATACTTCTGTTGCTTCTGGGCATCGAGTACGAAAAACGCAACCGCTCGGTGGGTTAAGTGGAGAAGGAAGATCGCCGGGCAATAGTTGTATTTCACGGTCACGTGCTAATTGCGGATTAGCTATCGGGACAGCAGATAACAGTGCTTTGGTGTAGGGGTGTTGAGCATCATCAAATACTTGATCGTAACGTCCTACTTCCATAGGTTTACCAAGATACATCACCATAACGCGGTCGCTGATATGGCGCACCACGCTTAAGTCATGCGCAATCATCACCAGTGTTAACCCCATTTCTTGTTTAAGATCATCTAGAAGATTGATGACCTGAGCTTGTATGGAGACATCTAGTGCACTAACGGGTTCATCACACACGACCAAATCTGGATTGAGAATTAATGCTCTGGCAATGCCCACACGCTGGCATTGACCTCCGGAAAATTCATGTGGATAGCGGTTTCGCTGGCTCGCCAAGAGACCCACTTTATCCATCATAGCGATGACACGCTTTTCTACCTCTGCCCGTTTAAGCTTTGGCTCGTGGGTGAGCAGTGGTTCGGCGATGCATTCTGAGATGGTTAACCTCGGATTCAAACAAGCGGATGGGTCTTGAAACACCATCTGAAATTCTCTGCGTCGAGAGGAAAGCTCTTTTTTACTAAACCCGAGCATGTCTTGACCTTTCCAAGTCAACTCGCCATGTGTAGGTTCAATTAAGCGAAGTAAGGCGCGAGCAAGTGTTGATTTTCCGCAGCCTGATTCCCCCACAATGCCAAGTGTCTCACCTCGGTAAACATCTAAGTCGATACCATTGACCGCTTTCACGATTTTACGTCGACTTGGAATAAGATGACGTGAAACAGGAAAGTGGACGTTTAAATCACGAGCAGACATGAGGACTTCTTTTTTATTCATAACGCCTCCTTAAGCTTTTATTTGAATGGGAGTGATAACACTGGGTGCTTTAACGTGACAGGCAATGGACTGGCTCGTGTTTAATGGAGAAAACCGTGGGGTTTTGTATTGGCAACGCGTCTCTCGATGCTCGCACCGCTCTTTAAACGGACACCCTTGATGGTTAATCAACGCACTTGGTGGGTTACCTGGGATGGTTGGTAAACGCGGCATATCTTCAGTGATGGAAGGAATCGCCTTTAGCAGGCCTTGAGTGTAGGGGTGCGCAGGTTGAGCGAACAATGTCTCGGTATCTGATTGCTCCATTTTTTGACCACCATACATGACCAATACGCGATCACACATCTCGGCGACGACGCCCATATCGTGAGTGATCAGTAAAATAGCCGTATTGAACTCTTGTTGTAAGTCTCGTAATAGCGTCAAAATTTGAGCTTGAACGGTTACATCTAACGCGGTGGTTGGTTCGTCTGCAATTAACAACTCGGGCTTACACAACAAGGCCATCGCTATCATGATTCGCTGACGCATTCCGCCAGATAATTCGTGAGGGTATTGATTCATCCTAGTTTCGGGAGAGGGAATACGCACCGCATCCAACATGTGAATCGATTCAATTTTTGCTTGTTTTCGGGTCATTCCTTTATGAATCATGAGAACTTCACAAAGCTGTTTGCCAATTTTCATAAATGGGTTGAGTGACGTCATCGGATCTTGAAAGATCATTCCGATTTTCTCTGCACGGATGCGGTTGAGCTGCTTTTTAGACATCGCGAGTAAATCATCACCGTGGAACATTGCGCTTCCAGACACGGCGCCGTTATCCGCGGTTAACCCCATTAATGCGAAAACAGACTGGCTTTTTCCCGAACCTGATTCCCCAACAATCCCAAGAGTTTCGCCCGCTTTAATCGAGTAGGAGAGATTACTGACCGCTTGCACTTGCCCATCTGGCGTATCGAAGCGCACGTTCATGTTTTCAATAGATAGCATGGGTTTGTCCTTATCGGTCTTTCGGGTCAAGAGCATCACGCAAGCCATCTCCGATGAAGTTAAAACAAAAGAGGGTGGCAACTAAAAACAGAGAGGGAAAAAGCAGCATCCACAATGCAACGTCAATCGTTTTTGCGCCTTCGGAAATTAGGATTCCCCAGCTCGTGTCTGGTGGTTGAACACCAAGCCCTAAGAAGCTCAAAAACGATTCGAACATAATGAATCCTGGTACCATTAAGGAGGAATAAACCATCACGATCCCAAGCACATTAGGCAGAACATGGCGTCGGACAATTGTCAATTTAGAAACCCCAATAGAGTGTGCGGCTTCGATGAACTCTCGCTTTTTTAGACCGAAGGTGACACCACGTACAACACGGGCAATGCCCAGCCAAGATACCATTCCGATCACGATAAAAATCAGGTAGATGTTGTTGCCAAAAAGGGTAACAAACAGGATAACCATAAACATAAATGGCACCGAATCGAGCACCTCAATAATGCGCATCATTACGCTATCGACAACGCCGCCAAGATAGCCGGAAATACTTCCCCAAATCGTACCAATAACAATGGCGACTAAGGCGCCAACAAAACCTACCAAAATAGAGAGCCTGCCACCTTGCATCGTGCGAGCGAAGACATCTTGCCCGAGATCATCGGTACCAAAGTAATGGCCACTGCTCAGTGAAGGTTTCCCTAGCTCGTATGGATCGATGAGCACTTCCCAGTCAATTTCATCATGGCCAAAAGCGGCAAGAGAGGGGCCGAAAGTGATGCATAAGGTAATGAAAGCCAAAACATACACTGATGTCATCGCGGCTCTGTTTTTACGAAATCGAGTCCATGCATCCTGCCAAAGACTGCGACCTTCGACGGCTTCAATATTGTCGACGACTTGATCTTGAAGAGCTTGTGTATCCAGTTTTTTGATCGTTAACATACCGGACTCCTAAACGCGTATACGAGGGTCGATAATCGTATATAGCAAGTCGACCACAAGGTTAAAGAAGATAGTGAGTGAAGCGACAATCAGAGTAATGCCCATTACTAGGCCGTAGTCGCGGTTGAGAGCCCCAGACACAAAGTGTTGTCCCATGCCACCTGTACCAAAGAAAATGTCGATAATTACCGAGCCTGTCACGACAGACACAAACGCAGGGCCGAGCATCGCAACGACGGGAATCAGGGATGGTCGCAAAGCGTGATGGAATAAAATGTAGGTTGTGGACAAACCTTTGGCCTTTGCCGTTCGAATGTATGGTTGGTTGAGTGTTTCAATCATTGCGCCACGCATGACGCGTGCAATACTCGCAATGGAGCCAATCGCTAGGCTGAGCACGGGAAGAACAAGAAAAGCCAGCTTTCCTCCTTCCCAACCACCAGCAGGGAACCAGCCGAGCTGAATAGCGAAGATCATGACTAAAACTGGAGCAAGCACGAAAGCCGGAACTACAACTCCAGTCATCGAAAGTGTCATCAGGCCGTAATCTAGGCGGCTATTTCGGTTCAATGCCGCAATAGTGCCAAGCAACATGCCAAGTGGAACGGAAATACAAAAGGAGAGTACGCCTAATACTGCTGAAACTGGCCATGATTGTGCGACGAGCTGTGTAACACTGAAGTCTTGATAAACGAAGCTCGGACCGAGATCTCCTTGTATGAAATTACCAATGTAAATCCAAAACTGAGTAACGAAGGGCTGGTCCAAATGGAATTTTGCTTCGATATTCGCACGTACCACCTCTGGCATAGGCCGTTCCATATCAAATGGCCCCCCTGGTGCAATGTGCATCAGCCAAAATGATATGAGTGCGATGAATAGAAGCGTGGGGATAGCGATAGCTAATCGCTTAACAATGTACCAAATCATGATCCATCATCCTTTGGTCATCCGAAATCACTTCGAACGGTTATGAATAAAAAATGGTCTGAGCTCAGGTTGCCTTCTCCACCGAGAGATATGAGGAACGGCAAGTAAACATTGAACTTGCCGACTCAGACCGAAAACATGCTTTTAGTGGGCTTTTACATAGACATTCTTGCGGTAGTACGACGACTCAGGGTTTGTCAGTTCGTAGCCGCCCACGTAAGGCTTGATGAGGTATTGATCGTTACCCGGACGATAAATAGGAATAATGGCCATGTCTTCAATCAGCATGCTTTCTGCTTGTAGATACAGTTCTGATGGGTTGCTCATGGTCTTTGAGCGAGCCATTAACTCGTCGTATTGCGGGTTGTTATAACGAGAATCGTTGTACTCGCCACTAGAAACGAAGATATCCAACCATGTAGAGGCTTCATTGTAGTCGGCCGTCCAGCCGCCGCGAGTAATGTCGGTCGGCTCTTTAAGTGCGTAGAACACTTTCGGTTCTAGCTGTTTTATTGTGACTTGCGCACCCAAACGGCTTTTCCACATACCTGCCATGGTCGTTGCCATTTTTACGTCCATCGAGAAAGTTGGTACGGTAAACGTCAACTTAAGCGGATTGCTTTTATCGTATCCAGCTTCTGACAGTAATTGCTGCGCTTTTTCGATACGTTTATGACGGTTCCAAGTTGCGAACTCAGGAGTGTGAGATTTAAAACCATCTGTTTGAGGTGGCACAAGGGTATACATTGGAACCCCACCGTTTCTCAAGATAGCACTCGTTAACAGTTGACGGTCAATGGCATATGAGAGGGCTTTACGGACCCGCACGTCTTTTGTTGGTCCTTGTTGAGTGTTGAGGTAATAGAATGTGGAGCCAAGAGACGCACTGGTGCTTGCCACTTCTTGTGGGCGTTGTTGAATTAACTTTTTCTTCTGAGCGGCAGGAATGGAAACCGCTTGGTCTATCTCACCGGCTAGGTAGCGGTTTAGCACTACGTTTGCATCACCAATTGGTAGCCAGGTGACTTTTTCCAGCACTACATTGCTTGCGTCCCAGTAATGTGGGTTTTTAACCATCACCAGTTTTTCGTTAACTTTCCATTCAGAGACAGTAAACGCACCATTTGTAACGATATGCTCAGGCTGGGTCCAACGGTTGCCATGTTTTTCAACGGTCGCTTTGTGAACGGGGGCAAGCACTGGATGACTTAATAGTTTCGTAAAGAAGGGAATAGGCTCTTCGAGTGTTACCTGGAATGTTTTTTCATCCAGCGCCTTCACGCCCAAGGACTCGGGTTCGGCTTCGCCCTTCATAATCGCTTGCGAGTTTTCGATATTTGGAATGGCCGCAAACCAAGCGTAGGGTGAAGCAGTGCTTGGATTCAGTAAGCGTTGCCAGCTGTAGACAAAATCTTGTGCAGTGACCGTTTCGCCATTTGACCATTTTGCATCACGTAAGTGGAAGGTATAAACCGTATTGTTGTCATTGACTGACCAAGACTCAGCAACACCAGGAATGGTTTTACCTTGCTTATCTTGAATGACCAGACCTTCAAACAGGTCTCGACCGAGATTAAAAGCGGGCTCTGCAGCTTGCTTGGCTGGGTCAATAGAAGTAACTTCAGCCCCATTGTTTAGCGTAATTTCTTGTGTCTCATCGAGGGTCACACCCGAGGGATACGGCACGGCATAGCTTGATGTTGCCAGTATTGGACTCATCATCGACGCTAATAAAAGCAACTTAGGTAATTTCATCCTTGTCTCACTCTTTTCATCCTGAAAGATGCCAGAAATGTATATTGTATAAATTGTCTACACAATCGAGTTTTAACATTACTGTAACAGGGTGTCAGGTGTTGAGCTGTCTAGTCTCAAAAAGTGAGCTAGGGGAATTTCTTTGAAGATCTGATATCAAGTTGGCATGACGGGAAGTAATTTTGCTTCGATACAAATTAAAATCCCCTTCAAGCACAGGCTAGAAGGGGAAGATAGTCAGTCTGCTCTTCAAAAGGCATGACGTTAACTGACTAGGAAATGTTTCACGAACTCAGTGATTTTGACCATATCACTTACCGCGATAAACTCTTCTGTCGTGTGTACTTTTGCCATGCCAGTTGAAAGGTTGACCGTTGTGAGACCTTTCTTGTTAAAGTTGTTGGCATCGCTACCGCCGCCAGTGCCTTTTGTGAAGGCGTCAATTCCTAACTCTGAAAACGCTGCTTTTATAGCGTTTACGTGTGGGTGGTTTTCTTCAATAACAAAAGCGTCGTAGGCTCGGCTAGATTCAATGTCGACTTCTGCACCGTGTTTTTCACAGACAGACTCTAATGTTGAGATCATATGATTGACCTGAGCATCTAGTTTATCGCCATTCAGGGAGCGTGCTTCTGCCACGATTTTTAATTCAGGCATAACAATGTTTGTGGCCTGACCGCCGTTAACCATACCGATGTTGGCTGTCGTTTCTTCGTCGATGCGAAGCAGCTTCATTTGGTTGATGGCATCTGCCGCCACCATGATCGCACTGATGCCTTCTTCTGGCGCAAGCCCTGCGTGTGCTGGTCGACCTTTGATTTTTGCCATGATCTTTTGCTGGCCTGGGGCTGCGGTCACAATGGTGCCAATAGGGCCACCCGTATCTAACACGATTGCTTCCGTTGAAGTGACGTGTGACATATCGAAGTATTGTGAACCGAATAAACCGCCTTCTTCATACACGGTGAAAGCAAGTTCTAACGTTTTGTGCTCACGGTTTTCCGCTTGAATACAACGAACGGCTTCCATGATGGCAGCAATACCAGATTTATCATCGCCACCGAGAATCGTATGGCCTTTTGAACGGATAATGCCGTCTTCGATGAGTGGCTCAATGCCAATACCTGGAGTGACCGTATCCATATGACAGCTCATTAGGATAGAGCCGTCTTTTTTGCCGTCTAAACGGGCGTACACGTTAAAACCGTTAGAAATGTGCTCAGGCACTGGAAGCTTGTGCACGGTAAAGCCTAGCTCGCCTAGCTGTTCTGCCAGTGTTTCTGCAATTTGTTTTTCGTTTTTTGATTCGCTGTCGATACGTACTAGTTGGCAAAAGTGTTCAACTAAGCGTTCTTGATTAATGTGCGTCATTAGATGTCTCTTTTTCTGATCGAGCGTGAAGCCTTGTGGCTCGGCTCGAAAGGGAACAGAGCACCACTTATGGCATAGTTACTTTTGAATAAAACTGAGGTGAATCAATAAAGGGGTATCCATGACACGATTCTGACCGATGAGCCTTTCGAACTGTATGAAGCGTCACGAAACATTACTTTTGATGTTTTGCAGGAGCAAATGAATAAATCGGATAGAGATAGGGGGCAATAGATTTTCCATCCCCTTTTACTTTTTGAGTTACGTTGCCAAGATAAAATGCCAAAGTAACAACTTGTTTACATTTTATGTGATGGCGTAAAGCCGAAAATATCAATCTAATATATTGAAAGTAAGCAGTTTATTTAATGTTTACAAAAGTGGATTCGACGCGCACTCTTCGTGTAACATATATTTTACAATTGTGCGTAAAAATCGCCAAGATAAAGATTTCTCCCCACGTATTCCAATTTCTCAATACCTGCGCCAAGTTAGAAAAATAAGTCCAAACAAAAGCTACTGAGACAAGGAGAAAGTCATGGTTGATGCATATAACCCATTAGGAACAGACGGATTTGAGTTTGTTGAATATACCGCTGCTGACAACAAAGGCATTCAACAGCTTAAAGATCTGTTTATATCGTTAGGTTTTGCGGAGATTGCAAAGCATCGCTCAAAAGAAGCGTGGTTATATCGACAAGGTGACATTAGCTTTATTGTGAATGCGCAGCCGCATAGCCAAGCTGAGGGATTCGCCAAAGTTCACGGTCCGTCGGTTTGTGGCATGGCATTTCGTGTGAAAGACGCCACCGTTGCTCTGGCGCATGCGTTAGAGAATGGCGGTAAAGAATATAAAACGGAAATTGGGCCGATGGAGCTTAGCATTCCTGCTATTTATGGCATCGGTGAAAGCTTGCTTTATTTTGTCGATCGTTATGGAAAGCAGAGCATTTATGATGTCGATTTTCGTTTTTATGATGATGCTGATGAGCGTTTATCAAAAGCGAATGTTGGTCTTTACGAAATCGACCACTTAACGCACAACGTTAAGCAAGGCAACATGGATGTCTGGTCAGGTTTCTATGAGCGCATTGGTAACTTCCGCGAAATTCGTTATTTCGATATCGAAGGTAAGCTGACTGGTCTTGTCAGCCGTGCGATGACCGCACCTTGCGGCAAAATCCGAATTCCTATCAATGAGTCGTCAGATGATAAATCACAGATTGAAGAGTTTATCCGTGAATACAATGGCGAAGGTATTCAACACATCGCATTGACCACTGACGACATCTACGAAACGGTCAAAACCTTGCGTGAGCGAGGCATGGACTTTATGCCAACGCCAGATACTTATTACGAGAAAGTCGATCAGCGTGTTGAAGGCCACGGCGAAGATGTAAGCAAGCTTCGTGATTTGCAGATTCTTATTGATGGTGCGCCAACGAAAGATGGCATCTTGCTACAAATCTTTACTCAAACCGTTATCGGCCCTGTGTTCTTCGAAATCATCCAACGTAAAGGCAATGAAGGCTTTGGCGAGGGTAACTTCAAAGCGTTGTTTGAATCGATAGAAGAAGACCAAATTCGCCGAGGAGTATTGAGCGATGCATAAATGGATCACATTCCCTCATCGGGAGGGAGTGTGCTCTAAACAAGCACATGCTGACTTCCCGGAAGAGGCAATTTATGAACGTGAGGCAGGTCGAAGTGGCTTCTTCGGCCCCGCAACACATTTTCATCATCAACATGCCCCAACGGGGTGGTCTGAGTGGGAGGGCGAGCTACGTCCACGAGCGTTCGATTTTAATCTAGTGGAGAAAGCCAGCCATATTACCCCGTGGGCAGTCCCGCATCTATTACACAACGCGAATTGTAAAGTTCGTGTTTGGCGTATGGATGAAAAAATGGACTTCTTGGTGAGAAACGCTGATGGCGACGAACTGCTATTCATCCACCAAGGTACGGCAGATCTCTACTGTGATTATGGTCATTTGAAAGTGAGCGAAGGGGATTATGTCATGATCCCTCGCTCAACGAGCTGGCGTTTAGAGCCAAGCGAGCCGATGTTCATTCTGATGATCGAAAACACCGATGCGGCTTATACATTGCCCGAAAAAGGCATGGTTGGAAACCACGCGGTGTTTGATCCGGCGGTTTTAGAAACGCCGTCGATCAACGATCAGTTCCGTGCTCAATATTCTGAGAATCAAACACAGGTTCAGGTGAAACGCCACGATAAAGTCAGTGTTATCACTTACCCATTCAACCCGTTGGATGCGATTGGGTGGCATGGTGATTTGGCGGTAGTAAAAGTGAACTGGCGTGATATTCGTCCACTTATGTCACATCGTTACCATTTACCGCCTTCTGCACATACTACATTTGTAGGAGCAGGATTTGTGGTGTGTACCTTCGTTCCTCGTCCAATTGAAAGTGATCCTGGAGCGCTCAAAGTACCGTTCTACCACAACAATGACGATTATGACGAAGTCTTGTTCTACCATGCAGGTGATTTTTTCAGCCGTGACAACATTGAAGCGGGCATGGTGACATTCCATCCAGCAGGATTTACACATGGCCCTCACCCGAAAGCTTTCAAAGCAGGGCGAGAGCATAAGAAGACTTTTGCCGACGAAGTCGCGGTCATGATTGATACGCGTCACGCACTTCAGTTTTCGGATGAGCTGGAAAAAGTAGAAAACAAAGAATACGTCTATAGCTGGCAAGAGAAGTAAGAGGCAAGGATGAAATTAGCAACCAAGAAAAATGGCACTCGTGACGGTTTGTTGATGGTCGTGAGCAAAGACTTAACGCGCTGCGTACCTGCGACAGAAATTTTCCACCCTATGAACTTAGCACCGACGATGCAGGTGGCGCTTGATAACTGGGATACGCTAGCACCGCAACTGGAAGAGCTATACGTTGCACTGAACAATGGCACGGTTGCAGGGTATGAAGAGTTTGAAGCGCACTACTGTGAGTCGCCGCTTCCTCGCGCTTATCAGTGGGCTGATGGCAGTGCTTACGTAAACCACGTTGAGTTGGTTCGAAAAGCTCGCGGCGCTGAAATGCCAGAGAGTTTTTGGACGGACCCGTTGATGTACCAAGGAGGCTCTGATGCCTTTATTGGACCTTGTGACAACATCGAGTTTGCGAGTGATGAATGGGGTATTGATTTCGAAGGTGAAGTTGCTGTGGTAACTGGTGACGTACCAATGGGCGCGAGTGTTGCAGAGGCTCAGGAGTCGATTCGTTTGATCATGCTGGTGAATGATGTCTCACTACGTGGCCTAATTCCGGCAGAGTTAGCTAAAGGGTTTGGTTTTTTCCAATCTAAACCTTCTTCTGCGTTTTCTCCTGTGGCAGTAACACCTGACGAACTCGGCGAAGCGTGGTACGAAAACAAAGTGCATTTACCATTGCTCTCGACCTACAACCACAAGCCGTTTGGTCGCCCAAATGCGGGTATCGATATGACGTTTGATTTCGCAGACTTAATTGTTCATGCGACTAAAACGCGCCCGCTATCTGCTGGGGCAATTATAGGTTCTGGCACGGTATCTAATAAGCAAGGCACCGAACATGGCACTTCGATTGAGGAGGGTGGTGTTGGTTATTCATGTATCGCGGAAGTTCGCATGATTGAAACCATTCGTGATGGTAAGCCGTCGACTAACTTTATGTCGTTTGGAGATTCAATCAGATTGGAAATGTTCGATGCGGATGGCAACAACATATTCGGTTCGATTGACCAACAAGTTAGCCAATATCTCAAGCACTAATAGTGCTGGTTGGGAGACGATATGAGCGATAGCATGATTTTATACGGATACTGGCGATCATCGGCGGCGTATCGTGTGCGTATTTGCTTGAATCTTAAAGAGTTATCGTATGATTCAAAATCGGTACACTTGGTGCGCAATGGTGGCGAACAACACAGTGACGAGTACCATGAGTTAAACGCTTCTGAACTGGTTCCTTTGCTGGTGGATGGGGAGGTTCAGTTAACCCAGTCACTGGCGATCATTCAATACTTAGAAGAACACTACCCGGATGTCACCGTGATCCCCGAGCAAACGCCGCTTCGATACCAAGCGCTAGCTTTGGCTCAGGATATTGCAATGGAGATTCATCCCCTGAATAACTTAAGAGTTCTACAGTATTTAGAGGGGGAGTTAGCTTGCGAGCCAGAGCGCAAAGTCGCTTGGATTCATCACTGGATCCACAAAGGTTTTACGGCATTAGAAGAGAAACTTCAGAAGCATCGTAAACTAAATGGTGATTGTAAGTTTAGCCTGACAAGCTCGCCATCTATTGTCGATATTTGTCTGGTACCACAATTTTATAACGCACAACGCTTTGGTGTAGATACCTCTCTTTATCCAACCATTAACGCTGTTGTGCAGTCATGCAATCAACTGCCAGCTTTTATTGATGCGATGCCAGAGAATCAGCCAGACGCTAATAGTTGATTCTTAGCATACATAATGTATTAAAAAAATTTAAACGAGCCAATCCAAGTGTGTGATTGGCTTGTTTTTATTGGTGAGCAAAATTTTCTGTTTCTCGCTATCGTCGTGGCGCCTCAAAATTGCGAGGTTTTGTTGCTCTGCATAACATTTCCATTTACGCTTTGAGCAACGAGTTGTTTTGGATGCACTTTATTTATGACCAACATTTTTATCATTGTTGTTCTTCTGGTTTTATTCTTCTTTGTTATTCAAAAGTACGTGATTAAGCACGATGACACGCGTGATTATCCTTATCGCTCGAAAGGCCCTCTGCTCAGAGGTCAAGAGGGTGCGTTCTATAATGCGTTAAGAGCGGCGGTAGGGGAGCATGCCGTAGTATTCGCGAAAGTAAACATGTCCAGTTTGGTTACGCCAAAAGAAATCAAAAATAAGAAGCAGTTTTTTGTCGCGAACAATCGTATATCTCGAAGCTATTTTGATTACGTTATTTGTGACCCAAGGACACTAGAGCCGCGCGTTATCGTTGAATTGGATAATGGGCAGGAGCTAAACAAGGGTAAGATAGAAAGACAAAAGTTATTGATTCATGTTTGTAAGACGGCCAACCTGCCTTTAATTGGCGCCTCGGTAAAGCACAGTTATCAAGTTGGGCGATTACGTCGTTTGCTTGCGGCACACATTGATTTGATTGAGCCTGATAAAGAAGTGCGCTTTTGCAAAAAATGCGGCAGTCCGATGATCATTAAAACCGCAAGCCAAGGTGAGTTCAAAGGGAGACGTTTCTTTACTTGTAGCCGTCAGCCGAATTGTACATACACCGAAAATTATAACGTTGTGTTTGAGGCGGACGACTAAACACGACAATTAACCTGCAGAAATAAGGGGCTTTGATTAGAGATGATCAAAGCCTTTTTTGTATCTGTCCTCAAGGCAAGACCTATACTTTGAAAAAGAGTGCAGAATAGGGCAGCCATATGCGATACGGATGGATTTTGTCAGCATTGTTCATCGCATCTAATGTTAGTGCGATACCTAATTTGAAACCACTAGAGTGTGAATTGACAGAGACACCCCAAGATCATTTCTTGTTTTACCGAGAGCAAATGGTTTACCACAGTGAGCAGTTTGTCATATTTCAAAACTTCAAAGGCAGGGTGAGCACTCAAGTGGATGTTAAAACAGGAGAGTTGATCCGTACAACCTATATCGGCGAACCATTTAAACCTAAATATCAGATTTTGTTTGGTACTTGCCCTAAGGTATCGCAAACCTTACAGATTTGGATGCTCAGTGAAGTGCCTTACGACAATTAAGTGAGATAATAAAAGTTATATAGATCACACTTTTAAACCCTACAGGCCCAGTTCTTGTCGATAAAATCATCTGAAAACGCGTGTTGAGTTTACATTTTCGCCAAACGGTTCAAAGTTGGCAAATTTGTGCTTGCACCGTCGTTCGCTTATAGCTAATATCCTCGTCGTTCCAGAGAAATGCGTCCGTAGCTCAGCTGGTTAGAGTATCGCCTTGACATGGCGGGGGTCGGTGGTTCGAGTCCACTCGGACGCACCATTCTGAATTGAATGGTTAGGAACACAAAATTTGGGTCCGTAGCTCAGTTGGTTAGAGTACTACCTTGACATGGTAGGGGTCGGCGATTCGAGTTCGCCCGGACCCACCAAATTTTAGAAAAAGCCCACCTTTTGGTGGGCTTTTTTGTGTCTGTAATTCATTGATACTCAAGTAAAACTACTTCTTTTCTTGTCCCTTGTTTTTGCTCTGCTTTAGCCCCTTGTTAGAGATAAAAGCGCACTACTTGATCCGCAACACTACCTCAAAACCCTAAATGCAATGCATAAGGTGTATACGCTTCAAACCCACTAGAGCCGTCTATAAATTATGTTGCGTGCCACCAGCCGTGGCATTAGAGACACTGACTATTAATCTAAATTATCTGGCGTGTGAAGATTGGTGCCGCATATTGTACATTTGTAGTCACCAGTCGCTTCGCCTTCCATTAATGAGCTAATTATTGCTGCAAATAGACCTGAGAAGAAACCTTTAGCTTTTTTCTCGGTCTTTTCCTGCGCTTTAGAGAAGCTTTCGTACCGATGTAGCGTTACTTCTTTACAATTACAGCAAAACGCTCTTGTCTCTTCAGAACCGTACATTTTTACCAATTGATTTACTCCCTGTAAGTTAATTTCCCCAAGTGGCGTTATGTTCAAGGGTAAGTCACACAAGACTGATGTGTGACTTACCCTAAACACTAAAACTAACGTAATGTAAAACACCACATGTTATGAATGATTATTTAACGCCTTGTTATCCGAGCTTGCTAACTCTGCTGATTGAATAGTTGTGGCAATAAGCTCTTCAAATAGCTCTAATTGCCCAGCAGGTATCAATTGATTTTGTATAGCTTTTCGTTTGTTTGAGTCAAATAGCCGTTCTGTTAACCAACCAATTAGATACATCAGTGAAAGACAGCCACCGGCCGTCGCTACATTACCGTCTATCACGAGAGGCAGATCCTGAACATCTCCTCCCATACTTTGTAGAACAGCCTTTGCATCTGGGTTTGTTGTTAATCGCTTGCCTTTTAGTAAACCGAGTTCATGGAGGATGAATGATCCCGCACAAATCGAACCTATTAGCTGCCTATTTGGATCAAGATTCAACGCCGACATAAATTCAGCATCTTTTAAAGCGGCTGGAATACCCCGTTTGCCGCTTGTAATAAGAACGACATCTTGATTCGTCACCTCAGAAAGGTGTCCGTCTGTTTTAACTTTCATACCGAGGTGGGAATGATGTTCAGATTTAGTTCCAAGTATACTTACTGTCCAACTGTCGGTTGTGCGCCCCAGCAAGTCATACATAAGAAAGAAATCGACATCCGTGAAATCATCAAATAAAACAACGCCGATTTTATACATAACATTTATCCTTTTGGACTTACTCGTAAGTCGCAAAATCTGTAGTAGGAGGGGAGGGGCATTCGATACACAAGCTTCTGCTAAGCACCTTAAATACCAAAGGCGGTGCAAACTAACAATGCCATGTGTACCAAATCCCTATTATAAAACTTTGTTATGTTTGTTTTATGAGCCCGCCCAGAAAAACTCAACCCTAATACCACTTGGGTCGTAACACATTAAATGTTTTGCGGGTCCTGTTTTAACAAGCTCGGGACCAAACTCAATTTCGATTCCCGACGCCATAAATTGATCACGCAACTCATAGAGTTGCTTCTCAGTCTCTACGAGTAAAGCTAAGTGATGCAAACCAATATTCGTTTTTCTGTCAAATGGAGTGGCGGCATCAGCCTTAGCCGCCCATAGTGTAAGCATGATATGCCCATCACTCACAAATATTGCCGGGTAGTCTGGATTTCTTTTTACTTCACTCCAACCTAATTGTTCAGTGAAAAACTTCGCGCTTGCTTCTAGGTTAGATACGGTTAAACCTACGTGGTGTATGCCTTTTGTTAACACAGTCACTTTGTTTCCTTACTCGTTTTAATGGCTATCAAACAAAGATAACTCGATAAAAAGTAAGCATCAATACACATATATTGATTAACTTCGTCAATCTATTCGAATACGGTAATCCAACTGGAAACATAACATTGTAAACAAGAAACCCAATCTTGAACTAAAAATTAAACTTAGAGTTCATTCTTAAGTCCTGTATTAATCAAATACATTAATAGCCATAATATTTAAGCCAGCCTATAGGGCATATCATTCCATTAAAGGTTTGAATGTTCTTATTCAAGCTAACGTCTTCCAATTTGTAACAGTGAACAACATTACTAGTCGAAGTAGATGCTGGTGTTGAATACGTCACAGGTTTAGAAGCGTTTGCTTTATGTATTTCATGTGCTCGCTGTTGGTCTATCGCCACTTGATTCTTATGATTGTTAACTTCTCGCAATCCAGATTCTAGGGGTAGGTGCCAATCCTTACATGTTGTTCCTAAACCATCATTCTGAGACTGATATTCTGATAACGCTACACGAGCTTCATTTACCGACTGATCGATATCGGACTGATCGACTAGCCAAGTAGAAAAAGAATAGTTAATGGCCTCTCGATAGTTTACCGATTGCTCTAAGCTATAAGCATCGGAATGAAAACAGGCCTCTACCACTGCCCATTGAGTCGATAGGTTTGATAATACGTTTTCAGGTATAGGCTGTAGCTGGCTTTGCGTAGACTGGCAACCGGCTAGAAGAAAAGGGACAGGGAGTAGTTTTAGAAAAAATTTTTGGTTCATTTTAATCTTAAAATTAATGCAATCTTTTTCATTATCATAATACAGGACGATTGAAGAAAGTAGCATTTCTATCAGTAAGGGAATGTGGCTAACGCACTGATAAGGTGTGAGTAAAGCGATATCAAAGCCCTCAACACACCTTAACTACGAATACTACCGCATAACAAAGATGCTATGCGGTAACGGTAGTATTCAGGCTTGAACAGTTTGTCGCACGTTGCTCTCGCCTGACAGCACGGAAATTCTCTCAAAATCTCGACTCGGAAAGTCAGGATCTACGTACACAAACATACGACTTATTATTTTTCCTTCAAACTCAAATACACTACAAAAACGCCCTGTGGAAACTTTGTTGTCCGGCCAAGAGGTACCATCACTCATTACGCCGCCTTCCTGTCCTTCAACAATGACCTTGTTTCCAGCAGTCGTTATTTGAAAGCCGTCTATGTCGTGCCAGATACTAATCAACGAGCTACCAATCCTATTGCCAAACTCCACTAAGGCACTCTTTCCTTTCGCTTGCCCAAATTTAGGAAAGAAAAAGTCAACATCCTCTGAGAATAGATCCAGATGGCTTTGTTGCTTAAATCGATGGAACTAAATCAAAAAGATACGATCTGATCGGCTACACCCATCAAGCATCGTAGCCTCATGCCTAAACCTCGTTACAAAACAACTAACTGGAAGCAGTACAACAAAGCCTTAATCAACCGTGGTTCTCTGACCTTTTGGATTGATGAGGAAGCGATAGCCGAGTGGAAGCAAAACAAACAAGGCAAGCGTGGTAGACCTCGCCGATTCAGCGACTTAGCCATTACTACCGCTCTGATGGTGAAACGCGTTTTCTCTATGCCATTGAGAGCGCTGCAAGGTTTTTTAGAGTCCGTATTTAAGCTGGCTAACATCCCGCTTGTTTGCCCACACTACACCTGTATAAGCCGCCGAGCTAAGGAAGTTGAGGTTTCATTTAAAACCAAAACCAGAGGTGCGATACAACATCTGGCAATTGATGCCACTGGCCTCAAGGTTTATGGCGAAGGTGAATGGAAGGTCAAGAAGCATGGAACTGATGGGAAGCGAAGAGTCTGGCGTAAGCTGCATATCGCGGTAGATACAAGCACCCACGAAATAGTCGCAGCAGAGCTGAGCTTATCTAACGTCACTGATGCCGAAGTGCTCCCCAACTTACTCAAGCAGACACGTCGTAAAATCATTGAGATATCAGGCGATGGCGCTTA